>CAZUIA010000313.1:0-2611 GCA_964620835.1 uncultured Oscillospiraceae bacterium | reverse complement strand
AGGCGATCGTGGAGCGCGCGGACGTGAAAAAGCAGGTGTTCGCCGCGCTGGACGCGCTCTGTAAGCCCGAGTGCATCTTTGCGACCAACACGTCGTCCATCTCCATCACCGAGATCGCGTCCGCGACAAAGCGGGCGGACCGGTTCGTCGGCATGCACTTTTTCAACCCCGCCACGGTGATGAAGCTGGTCGAGGTCATCCGGGGCGCGCAGACGAGCGACGAGACGTTTGAGGCCGTGCGCGCGCTGTCCGTTGAAATCGGCAAGGAACCGGTGGAGGTCAAGGAAGCGCCGGGGTTCGTGGTGAACCGGCTGCTCATTCCGATGATCAACGAGGCGTGCTGCCTGGTGGAAAGCGGCGTAGCCACGCCCGAGGCGATCGACGCGGCGATGAAGCTGGGCGCGAACCACCCCATGGGCCCGCTGGCATTAGGGGACCTGGTAGGGCTGGACGTATGCCTTTTCATCATGGACAGCCTGTATGAAGAGACGCGCGACCCCAAATTCCGTGCTTCGGGCCTTTTGCGCAAGATGGTGCGCGCCGGGCTTTTAGGGCGCAAGACGGGAAAGGGATTTTATGCCTACTGAAGAACGCTTTGATTTTGACACCCTGCCGGACCGAAACGACACCGGAAGCGCCAAATGGAACCGCCGCACGGACGAGGAAAAGAGGGCCGGCACGGTGCCGATGTCCATCGCGGACATGGAGTTTCGCTGCGCGCCGTGCGTGATCGACGCGGCAGCGCGCGCGGCGAGCCACGGCGTGTTCGGGTATACGGATGCCGACGGGAAATACTTTGACGCCGTGACAGGCTGGATGGAGCGCCGGCACGGCTTTAAGGCGGACAGGGAGTGGATTCTGCCGCAAAACGGCGTCGTGCCCGCCGTCTGCGTGGCTGTGCGGGCGTTCACCGAGCCGGGCGACGGGGTGCTCATCCAGTCGCCGGGGTACTTCCCATTCGGGTACGCGGTGACGCAAAACGGCCGAAGGCCGGTGTACAACCAACTGCTTTTGGGCGAGGACGGCCGCTACCGCATGGACCTTGCCGACCTGCGCGAAAAGGCCGCGCAAGAGGACGTCAAGCTGATGATCCTCTGCAGCCCCCATAACCCCGTGGGCCGGATCTGGTCCGTGGACGAGCTGCGCGCGGTGGCGGACATTTGCCTCCAAAACGGCGTGCTGGTCGTGTCGGACGAAATCCATATGGACCTGGAATTATATGGAAAACATACGATGTTTCCGCTGGCCGCGCCGGAGATAAAGGACCGGTGCGTCGTGCTCACCGCGCCCAGCAAGACATTCAACCTAGCCGGGCTGCAGCTGGCGAACACGCTCATTGAAAACGCGGACCTTCGCGCGCGGTACAAAAAGCGCATGAACGCCGACGGCTACTCAAACGCCTCGTACTTCGGCTACCACGCGACCATCGCCGCGTATAGCGAGGGCGAGCCGTGGCTGGACGCGCTGATTCGCTATGTGCGCGGAAATTTCGATTTTTTTCATGCATGGCTTGAAGAAAACCTGCCCATGGTGCGTCTGCTTCCTGTGGAGGGAACGTACCTGGCGTGGACGGACTGGCGCGCGCTTTCGATGACGGACGCGGAGCTGGAGCGGTTTGTCCGCGGCGACGCGCTGCTGTTCCTGGATGAGGGCACACTGTTCGGCGCGGGCGGGGAGGGCTTTATGCGCTTTAACCTGGCGCTGCCGCGGGAGGCGCTCAAACGGGAGCTTGCCCGGCTGCTTCAGGCGGCCAGGCGCAGGGGGATCGTATAGCAAAGGTCCCCCCCGGCGGCCGGGCCTTGCGCCTTGGGTTCTGTGAACCGCGCGGCGCAAGGCCTATCTTTTTACGCTTTGTTCATAGAATGTTTTGGGGCCACCAGGTTCTTCCGCTACAACCGGACCAAAAAATATGGTATAGTGTCCCTATACAGCCTTTGTGCACGGACGAAAAACAAGGGGGCGTAAGGATGTCTGTCATTTCGCCGGGCGTGCCGGAAAGAAAGCCGAAAAAAGGTCTTGGGCGCGTGGCGCGGGAAGCGCTGGAGTGGGTGCGCGCGTTTGCCTTCGCCGGGATCGCCGTGCTGCTCGTCACGACGCTCATCGCCATGCCCATCCGCGTGGAGGGCAGCTCCATGGAGGGCACGCTGCACAACAACGAGTATACGGTCGTCACCCGGTTTGAATACCTGCTCGGGGATCCGGAGCGGTTTGACGTGGTGATCTGCCGCTACCCGGACCGGGGCGGCACGCGCTTTGTCAAGCGCATCGTCGGCGTGCCGGGGGATACGGTGGCGCTTGTAAACGGGGTGCTGTACGTCAACGGCGAGGCCATGGAGGAGGCGTACATCGAGCACCGCTCCCGGGACAACATGCCCGAGGTGACCGTGGCCGAGGGGTCGTACTTCGTGCTGGGCGACAACCGGCCCAACTCCAACGACAGCCGTTTCGTGGGCCAGCTGACCAGGGACCAGATCATCGGCAAGGTGCGGCTGGTGGCGTGGCCGCCGGCGGACATCCGGCTGGTGGAATAGCTAAAAGGGCGCGCCCTTCAGCCTTCCCCGGGAGAGCTCGAGAGGGTTCGCAAACCCTCTCGACTCCAATCAAATCCAGC
>CAZUIA010000312.1:0-2624 GCA_964620835.1 uncultured Oscillospiraceae bacterium | reverse complement strand
CCTGCTCGCGCTTTGCCTGCTCGGCCTGCAGCAGCACGGCCTCCCTCGCCTTTTCCTCCAGCAGCGCGAGGCGTTCCCGCTGCGCCCGCTCGTCCTCCTCGCAGACGAACACGGCCTCTATCTTCATGCGAAACACGTCCGCCATGAGTGCGGCGAGCCGCTTGTCCAGCTCCACATGCCGCACGTAGCGAAGCGCCGCCTCGCTGGAGACGGACACCTTCAGGCGGTCGCCCGAAATCTCCCAGACCGCGTCCTGAAGCCACGGGCGAACGCCCGGGGAGGACCTCGCGAGGCAGTCGGTCAAAAAGGGCGTGAACGGGGAAAGGTCTCGCCGCACTTTTTCGGAAAGGGCCGGGCTGCACACGCGAAGCGACACGCGGATGCCCGGAAAGCCGCGCGAAAGGGCCTTGCGAAGCTGAAGGTATTCGGCCTCCTCGACCAGCTTGTCGGAAAGAAAGCACACCAGCAGGCGGGACGCGTCCCGGTCCACCAGCACCTTTTCCAGCGTCAGGTGTTTCGCCAGAGGGGATAGTTCCTCCGGCAGCAGGGTTTGCCAATTCATCGCATGTTCCTTCGTATTTCAGTAAGCGCCCCCATCAGCGCGTCAAACGGATCGCCCGTGATCTTTTGGGGCGGCTCTCCCTTTTGAAACAGCGCGCAGCCGTCCTTGCCGCCGGCGATCCCGAGGTCCGCCTCGCGCGCCTCGCCCGGGCCGTTGACCACGCAGCCCATCACAGCCACCCTGATCGTCTCCGGCCAATCGCGCGTTTGCTCCTCAAGCCTTTTCGCGATGCCGGCCACGTCGATGCCGGTCCGGCCGCACGTGGGGCAGGAGATCACGTCCACCCCGCCGCGCAGGCCCGCCGCGCGCAGGATCTCGATCCCGGCCGGCGGCTCCTCCGCCGGGTCGCCGGAGAGGGACACGCGGATCGTGTCGCCGATACCCAGAAGCAGCAGCGCGCCGATGCCGACCGCGGACTTGATCGTGCCGCGCCCCGGCAGGCCCGCCTCGGTGACGCCGATGTGCAGCGGATAATCGCACGCCTCGTGCAAGATCCGGTTTGCCTCCACCGTATCCCGGGCGGAAGACGCCTTGACCCGCGGCCCGGTGTCGTAAAACCCGCACTTTTCCAGCATCCCCGCGTGGCCAAGCGCGCTTTCGGCCATTGCCTTGGGCGTCGGGCCGCCGTATTTTGCAAGCAGGTCCCGCTCCACCGAGCCGGAGTTGACCCCGATGCGGATCGGGATGCCGTGCGATCTGGCGCAGTCCGCCACAGCCTTTACGTTGGCCATGCCGCCGATATTGCCGGGGTTGACGCGCAGCTTGTGGACGCCGTTTTCGGCCGAGAGGATCGCGAGGCGGTGGTCAAAGTGGATGTCGGCCACGAGCGGCACGGGAGACAGGTCCGAAAGGGTCCGGACCGCCTTGGCGCACGCCTCGTCGTAGACCGACACGCGCACGATGTCCGCGCCCGCTTTTGCGAGGCCGCGAATCTGCGCAAGCGTCGCCTCCGCGTCCCGGGTATCGGTGTTGGTCATGGACTGCACGGTCACCGGCGCGCCGCCGCCGATGGGGACGTGGCCCGCCTTCACCTGCCGCGTCATTGCAAAAGCCTCGCGATGTCCTGGTACATCGCCAGCACCATCACGCCCACCATCAGCGCAAAGCCGACCAGCAGCACAAAGCCCTCCTTGTTCGGGTCCAGCCGCTTGCCCCGGATCTTCTCGAGCAAAAGGAAGATCAGCTTGCTGCCGTCCAGGCCCGGCACGGGCAGCATGTTGAACAGGCCGAGGTTCACGCTGATCATGGCGGCCAGGTACACGTAGTTGAACAGACCGCCGGCCTGTGTCTGCTCCTTGATCGCCACCACCGTGCCGATGGGGCCGGACAGATCCTCCACGCCCTGGCCCTTGAAGATCAGGTCCCGAAGGACGCTAAAGATCATCTTGGACAGGTCGCCCGTCAGCACCGCCGCGTTTCGAAGCGACTGCCAGGGGCCAAGGCGCATGGCGATCGGCGAGATCCTGTACTCGATGCCGATCATGGCGCGCCCTTCGCTTTCCACCCACCTGGGTCGGACGGTCAGCGTGAGGCGCTCCGCGCCGCGCTCGATGCCAAAGGCGATGTCCGCGTCCCCGGCGTTCGCGATGGCCTGCGCCGCCTCGGCCGAGGAGGCGACCGGCGCGCCGTTCACGCTGACGATGCGGTCGCCCACCTGAAAGCCGGCCGCCTCCGCCGGGTAGCCCGGCATCAGCGCGCCGACGGTCGGCTCATACCCCATCGGGATGCCGATAGCGAAATAGAGCAAAAAGAGCAACAGCACTGCCGTGAGCAGGTTCATCAGCGGCCCGCCGATCGCGATCAGCACGCGCTTCCAGATTTTTTGCCTGGAAAACGCGTCCTCGCGGTCCTCAACGCCGTCCTCGTCGTCGGCGATGAAGCGGCAATAGCCGCCCAGCGGCAGGGCCCTGAGCGAATACGTCGTGCCCGATTTGGCCTTTTTTGACCAAAGCTTCGGGCCAAATCCCACGGCGAACTCCACCACGCCCACGCCCGTCAGGCGGGCGGCCAGAAAATGCCCCAACTCGTGCAGCATGATGATCACGCCAAACAGCACAATGGC
>CAZUIA010000311.1:0-2653 GCA_964620835.1 uncultured Oscillospiraceae bacterium | reverse complement strand
AAAATACATCGGCAGCCCCAGCATGCACTGGGACACCACGTCCGGCGGCGTCAGGATGGCCGCGATGACGGCGATGGCCAAGATGACGAACTTGCGGTTTTTCGCGAGCTTTTGGTAATCCACCCAGCCCCTGCGCGCCATCATGTACACGGCCACCGGCAGCTCGAACATCAGGCCGAACGGCAGCACGAACGACAGCACGAAGCCGAAATACCGGTCCACGGACCACAGCGTGGTCGCCACGCCCTCCCCCGCCTCAAAAAACAGATCGATCGCCAGAGGAAATACATAAAGGTAGGAAAATGCCACGCCGCAGACAAAGAGCACCAGCGCGATGAAAAAGAGCGCCGCGAACAGCCGCTTTTCGTGCGGGTACAGTGCCGGCGCGATGAACGACCAGACCTGCCAGGTGATGACCGGCATGGCGGCCACCACGCTTGCGACCAGGCACGCCTTGAACTGCATCATCAGCGCCTCGGACACGTGCGTCGCCACCACCTCGATCTCCCGCGCGCGAAGCGGCGCAAGGATGAAGGCGACCAGCGGCTCGCGCAGCAGGTAAAAAAACGCCACAAACACAACGCCCACCGCCGCGGCGCTGACGATCAGCATCGTGCGCATCGCTCTTAGGTGCTCGGCGAGCACCTGCTTTTTCGTTTTGACTTCGTCCACGGTCAGGCCTTTTTATCCGTGTTATCCCCGGACGCTTCTTGGCCCTCCTGGCCCTCCGCGTCGCCCGGCTTCACTTCTTTTTTGAACTCGCGGATGCTCTGTCCCAGCGCCTTGCCGACGCCCGCCAGCTTCCCGCCGCCAAAGAGCACCAGCGCCAGAACCAGAATCAGCAAAATTTCGGTAATGCCAAGCCTCATATTCGTGCCTCCCCATGATGGTGCGTTTATTTCGCGCCCGATTTCAGGTCCGTCTGCGCCGCCTTCTTGGCCTCGCGCACCGCTTTTTCCGTCTCGCGCCTTGCCTCGCGCAGCTCCTTGGTCGGATCGGCGTCGCTCAGGGTCTTCTTCAGGTCGTCCTGCGTGCCCTTGAGCTCCTCAAGGGTTTCATCGATGCCCGTTTCCTCTTTGAACTCCTGAAAAAGCTGCTGAAGATACTTCACCCAGCGCCCCAGCGCCCTGGCCACCTTCGGCAGGTCCTTCGGACCCACGATGACGAACGCAACCAGCAAAATCAAAATCAGCTCTGAAAAGCCCATGTTAAACATCCGGCCAGCCCGTCACCTCCCATCCCGGGCATAGTATACTGTATTCGCGTTTGTTTTGCAAAGGGTTTGTTAGATTTTTCTCGAAGACATTGAAGGGCGAACGCCGTGGAGAAAGGCGCATGGAATCCGCCCGCTGTTCCGGCAGGCCGTCATTTGTTGTGCGAAAAACGGCCCTTCGCGGCAGCGTAAGGGCCATATCTGTTTGGCTACCCCCGCTCCGCTTCAAACTCCGCCCGCGTGAGGGAATAGCACACGTCGTCGTGCACGTCGCCGCTGAACACCGGGGTTGCCAGGCGGATCGTCCCCTCATACCGAAACCCGCACTTTTCAATGACGCGCTTTGATTGCGCGTTGAACGGGAAGTGCACCACGCTCAGGATATCAAGCCCCAGCTCGTCAAACGCAAAGCGCGTCACCTCGCGCACGGCCTCCGCCGCAAGGCCACACCCCCAATATTCCTCGGCCAGCACGTACCCGACCGACCTGGACCGGCTGTAATCCCGCTTTGTGTCCCTGTGCAGGCCGATGGAGCCGATCACCCGTTCGGTCGCCCGATCCACGATGGCCCACACCTCGCCCTGGCGGATGAACATGCGCACGATTTCCAGCGATTCCTCCCGGCTCTCGTGCGGCTTCCAGCCCGCGGCCGGTCCGACCTTCGGGTTTTGCGCGTAGGCGAACACATCGCCCGCATCCTTTTCGTCAAACGCCCGCAGCAGCAGCCTCTCGGTGACCAGCGTTTTCATCGCTTCATCTCCGCCGCGATTTGCGCCGCCAGGCGCACATTGTTCAGCACCAGCTGAATGTTGGCGCGCAGGCTTTCCCCGCCCGTCAGGTCCTTGATACGGGCCAGCAGGAACGGCGTGACCTCCTTGCCGCGAATGCCCTTTTGCTCGGCCTGCGCGATCGCCTCGGCGATGGCGCGGTCGATCTTTTCCCGGTCCATGCTGTACGCCTCGGGAATTGGGTTGGCGATCAGCATGCCGGTGTCAAAGCCCATCTCGCGCTGCGCCAGGATCGCGGCCGCGATTTCCGCGGGGGATTCCATCTTCAACTCCAGCGGAAAGCCGCTCTTTCGCGTATAGAAGGCGGGCAGTTCCCGCGTCCTGTAGCCGATCACCGGCACGCCCCGCGTCTCCAGGTATTCCAGCGTTAGCCCCAGGTCCAGGATGCTCTTCGCCCCCGCGCACACGACGGCGACCGGCGTCCTCGCTAGCTCCTCCAGGTCCGCCGAGATGTCCATGGTATCCTGCGCGCCGCGGTGCACGCCGCCGATGCCGCCGGTGGCAAACACCCGGATGCCCGCCATGGCGGCGATGATCATCGTCGCGGCAACGGTGGTCGCGCCGTCCCCGCCCCTTGCGACCAGCGCCGCCAGGTCGCGCCGGCTGGCCTTGGCGACGGACGATCCCGCCTTGCCCAGGTGCTCGATCTGCG
>CAZUIA010000310.1:0-2705 GCA_964620835.1 uncultured Oscillospiraceae bacterium | reverse complement strand
CATTGATTGGCGCAGGACGCAAGCCGCGGCCCGGCGGGCATGCCAGGCCGCGGCTTTTCCCCACTCAACCGTTCAAAACAGCGGCGCCTGGCACCTTCTGCGCAGCGCCTCGGCCGCCTGGGCCGCGCTCATGCCCCGCACGTTCAAAAGCAGCGTCCCCGACGGCGCGGGCCTTGCCGCGAGCGCCCGGGCCGGCGCGGACGTGAACAGCACCGCGTCCGCCGCCACCTCCGCGCCCAGCGGGTGCATCTCAAACCCCATCTTTCCAAGCGCCGCCGCGAGCGGGGCCAAATCGCTCTGGTACATAACCTTCATACCCTCACACCTCCTGACCAAAACGCTATCCCTAGTGTTTCCCCCTATTCGCACAATATCCAAAGGCGCATCAGGCATACCGCGCGTATGGCCGGCCGCCGCGCCATGCTTTGCCGCAGATTTCTGATAAAAGCGCGGCCGGCGGGCACACTGAAAAAAACAAACCGGAAAGGAGCATGCAAAATGAGCGAACACATCCCATTCGTCGGCGTGGGTCCCAACCCGAACGGCCCGGATCTGCCGCTGGGCCTGGGGATGCGCCTGGCGCAGGAGCCCCGGGCGATGGAAGTCTACGGAAGGCTGACCAACCCGCAAAAGGAATCGGTCATCGGGTACATCCAGTCCTGCGAGACGGGCGATGATTCGAAGAGCCGGATCGAACAAGTCATCAAGTTGCTGGGCGAGGACAACCCGGACGCCATTTTCTGGCTGTCGTAGCGGGAACAGCCCTACGGTTTAAGCCGCTTGGCTTTGAAGCCGCCCCCCCTGCGCCTTCAAAGCAAAACCTCCTTTCGTATGGTGTGTACGGCAGGAGGTTTTTCATGCCTTTTTCTTTGCGCCTCAGGACAGCAGCACCCGGTCGCTCGCCAGCGCCTCGCCGCTGACACGCTCAAAGAGCGCCATCAGATCCGCCACCTTCAGCTTCGCCTTTTCTTCGCCGCGGACGTCGACGATCACCCGGCCCTCGTACATCATCAGCAGGCGGTTTCCATACTGCAGGGCGTTTTTCATGTTGTGCGTCACCATCAGGGTGGTCAGGCCGCCCTCGCGGATGAACGCGTCGCTTAGCCGCATCACCTTTTCCGCGGTCCTGGGGTCCAGCGCGGCCGTGTGCTCGTCCAGCAGCAGGAGCTTCGGCTTTTCAAGCGTGGCCATCAAAAGCGTCAGCGCCTGGCGCTGGCCGCCGGACAGAAGCCCCACCTTGGTGCTCATGCGGTCCTCAAGCCCCAGGTCAAGCTGCGCAAGCAGCGCCCGGTAGCGCTCGCGCTCCTTGGCGGTCACGCCCCAGCGCAGCGTGCGGCGCTTGCCGCGCCGAAGGGCCAGCGCCAGGTTTTCCTCGATCGTCATGTCCGCGGCCGTGCCCATCATCGGGTCCTGGAACACGCGGCCCAGGTACTTCGCGCGCCGAAACTCGCTCAGCCGGGTGACATTCTCCTGGTCCACGAAGATGCTGCCTCCATCAGGCAGGAACACGCCCGCGACGCAGTTGAGCAGCGTCGATTTGCCCGCGCCGTTTCCGCCGATCATCGTCACGAAGTCGCCCTCGCCGATTTGCAGCGTCACGTTGTTCAGCGCGGTTTTTTCGTTGACCGTGCCCCGGCCGAAGACCTTGGTCACGCCCTGCATTTTCAGCATGTCACGCAGCCCCCTTCAGCGATTTGCGAAGCGTGCCCAGGTATTCCCGAAACCTCGGCATGGACAGCGCCACCGCCACGGTGATCGCCGTGAACAGCTTCAGGTCGTTGGGCTCCATGCCCAGCTCCATCACCACCGCGATGATGATGCGGTAGGCGATGGCGCCAAAGACCAGCGACAAAAGCCTTACGTAAAAGTTTCTTCGCCCAAAGAGCACCTCGCCCACGATCAGCGACGCAAGGCCGATGACGATGGAGCCCGTGCCCATCTGGATGTCGGCAAACGACTGGCTCTGCGCGATCAGCGCGCCGGACAGGGCCACCAGGGCGTTGCTCAGCATCAGCCCGAGGATGATCATCGTGTCGGTATGGATGCCCTGCGCGCGCACCATGTTCGGGTTGTTGCCCGTGGCGCGGATCGAGCTTCCAAGCTCCGTGCCGAAAAACCAATACAGCGCGGAGATGATCCCGATGGCCAGCACGGACCCGATGGCGATCCACGAGCCGTACTTGGAAAGCCCCAGGCCCTGCGCCCAGGTGAACACCGTGGTCATCCGAAGGATGGAGACGTTTGCGGACCCCATGACCCGAAGGTTCACAGACCAAAGCGCGATCATCGTCAAAATGCCGGACAAAAGCGCCGGAATGCGCAGCTTGGTATGCAAAAGGCCCGTGACAAGGCCCGCCACAAGCCCGACCGAAAGCGCCGCGCCGGTGGCGGCCAGCGGGTTTGCGCCCCCTTTGATCAGCGCGGCGCACACCGCCGCGCCCAGGGTGATGCTTCCCTCCACCGTCAGGTCCGCGATGTCCAGGATGCGGTAGGTGATGTACACCCCGATGGTCATGATGGCCCACAAAAGGCCCAGCGCGACGGCGCCCAACAAAATCTGGCCCATACTTCACACTCCACCCGTTGTCCTTGGCAAAAGCCGTTGACAAACCGCGGTTTGTCAACGGAGAGGAAGGGGATTCGGCCTGAAATCCTGCGGGATTTCCGGGTGCCGCCACGCGGGCGGCCTGAGGCGGAACGCCCCG
>CAZUIA010000309.1:2096-2736 GCA_964620835.1 uncultured Oscillospiraceae bacterium | reverse complement strand
TTTTACGCGCTCTACCCCGAGCGCTTCGTGAACGTCACCAACGGCATCTCCTTCACCCGCTGGCTGTCCCACGCCAACCCGGCGCTCGACGCGTATCTGGCGTCGCTGCTCGGGGACGGGTGGCGGCAAAACCCGGACGCGCTCAAAGGCCTTGCGGCGTACCGCGAGGACGACGCCGTGCTTTTGAGGCTGTCCGACATCAAGCGGGAGAACAAGGCGCGCCTTGCGAAGTATCTCCGGGAAACCCAGGGCCTTTCGGTCAACGAGGACGCGATCTTCGACGTGCAGATCAAGCGGCTGCACGAATACAAGCGCCAGCAGATGAACGCGCTGTACATCATCTACAAATATCTCAAGATCAAGGCCGGAAACCGGCCCGCGCGCCCGGTCGCGGTGATCTTCGGCGCCAAGGCCGCCCCGGCGTACGTGCTCGCCAAGGACATCATCCACCTGATCCTGTGCCTGAAGCAACTGGTGGAAAGCGACCCGGAGGTCAGCCCCTTTCTGCAGGTGGTGATGGTGGAAAATTACAACGTCACGCTCGCCGAAAAGCTGATCCCGGCCGCGGACATCTCCGAGCAGATTTCGCTGGCGTCCAAGGAGGCCAGCGGCACCGGCAACATGAAGCTGATGCTAAGCG
>CAZUIA010000309.1:0-2086 GCA_964620835.1 uncultured Oscillospiraceae bacterium | reverse complement strand
CCTGGGCACGCTGGACGGCGCGAACGTGGAGATCCACGGGCTGGTGGGCGACGAAAACATGTACCTGTTCGGCGCGACGAGCGAAAAGGTGATCGACCTGTACCGGACGGGTGGCTACCACCCGGCCTCGCACTACCGGGGCGACGCGCTGATCGAGCCGCTGGTCGACTTCCTCGTCGGCCCCGAGCTTCGCCGGATCGGCGACACCGACAGCCTGCTGAGGCTGTACAAGGACCTCGTGAGCAAGGATTGGTTCATGACCCTGCTGGATACGCGCGCCTACATCGAAACCAAGGAACGCGCGCTTTCCGGCTATGAAAACGCGCGCTCGTGGCGGCAAAAATCGCTCCTGAACACGGCCATGGCGGGGTTCTTCTCGTCGGACCGGGCTGTTTCGCAGTATAACGAAGCGATCTGGCGGATCGGATGACGCGCTTATCATGGAAGAAGGGACGGTGACCGGCGTGTCCACAGCCCGGCGCGAGGCAGGCGTCCTGCTGCCCATTTCCGCCCTGCCCGCGCGGCACGGCGTAGGCGACATAGGCTTTTTCGCCGAGTGCTTCATAGACCTTTTGCGGCAGACGGGGGCGAGATATTGGCAGATTCTGCCGATTCATCCCTTGGGGTTTGGGAACTCGCCCTACCAGCCCTATTCGTCCTTTGCGGGCGATCCGCTGCTGATCAGCCTGGACGCGCTGTACCCGCAGGGGCTTTTGAAGGCGCCGCCCGCGCCGTTTCACCCGCACGCGACGCGCGTCGACTACGACGCCGTGCGCGCGTATAAGGATGCGGTGCTGCGGCAGGCGTTTCAGGCGTTCAAGCCCACCATCGCATACGAAGCGTTTGCCAAAACGCCGTGGGTGGTGCTGTTTTCGGTCTTCATGGCGTTTAAAAAGGCGAACAGCATGCGCTGCTGGCTGGATTGGCCCAAGGAGCAGAAGAACTGGCCGCTTGACCGGGCGGCTGATCTTTCGCCCTTTGAGGATGCCATTCGGTTTGAAACCTTTCAGCAATACCTTTTCCATACGCAATGGGCCAGCCTCAAGCGCTACGCGAACGACCGGGGTGTTTCCATCATCGGTGATATTCCGATCTATGTGGGGCTGGATTCGGTGGACGTGTGGGCGGGGCGGGAGAACTTTCTTTTGGATGCGGATGGGCGGCCCACGTCCGTGGCGGGCGTGCCGCCCGACTACTTCAGCCGGACGGGCCAGCGCTGGGGGAATCCGCTGTATGACTGGGATTATGTGGCAAAAAACGGCTTTTCGTTCTGGATTGACCGGCTGCGCGGCGCGGCGGAGCTATTTGACGTGATCCGTATCGACCATTTCCGGGGGTTTGACACCTATTGGAAGATTCCCGCGGACTGTCCGACCGCGGAGCGCGGCGAGTGGGTGGAAGCGCCCGGGTACGCGCTGTTTGACGCCGTGTATGGGGAGATGCCGGGCCTTCGGCTGATCGCGGAGGATTTGGGGCTTATGCGGGAGGAGGTATATGCCCTGCGCGACCGGTACGGCTTGCCGGGCATGAATGTGCTGCAGTTCACGTTTGTGCCGGGGAAGCGCCCCGCGCCGGAGGCTGATCGGGCGCGCATGGTGGTGTACACCGGCACGCATGACAACCAGACGACGGCCGCGTGGTACTGTTCGCTTCCTTTTTTCAAGCGCGTGCTTACGCGAAAGAGCCTGTGGCTTGGCGGGTTTCGGCGCGGGAGTATCCCGGAGCGGTTGGTCCGCCTGGCGCTTCACAGCGCGGCGGAGCTTGCCATCCTGCCCGCGCAGGACCTCATGGGCCTTTGGGACGACGCGCGCATCAACACGCCCGGGACCGTGGGTTCGCCCAACTGGGAATGGAAGCTGCGGAACCTGGCGGGCCTGGAAAAAGGCCTTGCGTTTTTGGAAAAAGCCCTGAAAGAGAGCGGGCGGGCGTAGGGGAAGCACGCTTTCAAGGCGAGGGGCTTTCGCACAGAGAACGTGCGGCGGCCCCTATGTTCAGGCGCAGACCGCCCAAGAAGGGGTCCGGGGACTTGTCCCCGGCGGATTCCAAAGGCGGCGCCTTTGGCCGCCGGAGGCCCTTTTCCGCGCGG
>CAZUIA010000308.1:0-2739 GCA_964620835.1 uncultured Oscillospiraceae bacterium | reverse complement strand
AAGCTTCTTTTTCGGCGACGGATCGGAGGAAACAATGCTGGCTGGCGTCGCCCCGTCCGCCAGCGTTTTGAGGCTTTTCTGAATGTCCGCGGACGCGTCGTAATAGCTCTCGATCACCAAGTCCCCGTTGAGCAGCCAATCGGGGAGATTGAACGGAGGGATGGGATCCGGGGCGGCAAGGGAGGGGCTCGGGCTGGGTGCCGGCTGCAAGGACGCAAGCCAGGGGGAATCCGGAAACCGCTGGGCCAGCACGGCCAGCGCTTTGGTATAGAGGCTGGTTCCCAACAAATAAAAGAAAAACGCAAAGGAAACGATCACGGCGATGCGGCGGACCCACAGGCCGAACAGGGCTGAAACGGTTTTCTCTTTTTTCGGTTTGTGGCCCTTGGATTTGCGGGGTAGGGATGGTTTTGGACAATGCTCCGGGTTGGGTGCCGGGCGCTGGAAAGGAGCGTCGGGCGCCGGGACCGCAGGGGAAAAGGGGTCGGCGCGCGGCCACGGATCTTGCGCCGGGTGCGGCGCAGCGGGCGGAACAAACCCGGATGCCGGCGCGGCGCTTTCCCCGCGCCGGCCGCTCCGCCTGGTGCTTGGCGCGTCGTCGCCCGCCGCGCGCGCCGGATCGGGCGGCTGGGACGGGATCTTGTCCGGGTCCTCCAGGAGGATGGCCGGATCGATCACCGTACCCGGCCGGATGCGCCGCCCATAGCGGCGTAAAAAGCTCTGGATCGCCTCCATCAGCAGTTTGCCCGCGTCGGACGCTTCCAGCTTCTGTCGAAACTCCATCAGCGCCCGGATATCCAAAACCGGCTCTTCCAGGTAGGTGATGCCCATGTACAGCCACATCGCGTAGCTGTCGTGGATCGAATCCTCCATCAGGGCGTCCGGGACGTTGAACCATTTCTGCAGCAAATACATGCGCAGGAGCAATTCAATGGACCGGTCGTCACCGCTTCCGTCCGGGGAAAACGGACGAACGTAATCGATCCATTCCTGCCAGGGAATGATATGGTTCATCGTGCGAAGAAACTCTTCGCGCCGGGTGGTACGCCTTCGGATCGCGTACCCCGCCCCAACGGGCATCCGACTCTCGTTCATGGGCTTTTGATCCACGCCCTTCATTGATCCAGATGCGCTGCCTCTGCCCAAACATACGTAAAAAGAAGTGTCGCTTCCTGGGAAGGCTTTAGGAATCCGGAAACGATACCTTATTTCGTATGCATACGCAAGGATTTACATTTTATTTGTTACCAAACGGGAGTAATTTACAACAGATTACATGGTTTGTCGAAAATTGTCAAGACAATCAGGACCTGGGATAGCCGCTGATGGGCAAAGGGGATGGGAGGGCGCAAAAGGGCGCGGACGAACCCGGCGCATCCGCTCTATCGCAAAGGCATACAAGAGGAATCGGTACACAACGGTATACAGGCTGTTATACAAAAAACAGTATAATCAAAAAAGATGAACGCGCAGGATAACGCATCCTCCACGCTCGATGCGGCCCTAAAGGGCCTTTGGCCGATCGCCGGACCGTCGGGGCAACGCGCAGGGCCTCCTTCTTTTTCCTTTTTCACGCGTTTTTTCGTCCGGGATATAAAAAGATCCCCTGCGCAGCCGCCGCACAACGGGGACAATGGCCGGGGCTGTCCCGCACATGATTCCATCGCCGTATGCCGCGCTGGAACCCGTCAAGGACAGCCCCGGGATTCACAAAGGCGGTTTATTCTTCCAGCAGGCTTTTGCCTGTCATCTCTTTGGGCTTTACGATGCCCGCCATGTCCAGCAGCGTCGGCGCCAGGTCGGCCAGCCTGCCGCCCTCGCGCAGCTTGGCGTGCCCGCGAGAGGGGTCGCACAGGATCACCGGCACCGGGTTGGTGGTGTGCGCGGTGAACGGCCCGCCGTTTTCCGGGTCAATCATCTGCTCGGCGTTGCCATGGTCGGCGGTGACGATGCAGCGGCCGCCCTGCTTTAGGATCGCGTCCACCACGCGGCCCACGCACTCGTCCACGGCCTTGACCGCCGCGATGGCCGCCGGAAGGATGCCCGTATGGCCCACCATGTCGCAGTTGGCAAAGTTCAAAATCAAAAAGTCATACGCGCCCGATTCGATGCGGCGGACGGCCTCCTCGGCCACCTCGTATGCGCTCATCTCGGGCTTTAAGTCAAACGTCGCCACCTTCGAGGACGGGATCAGCACGCGGTCCTCGCCCGGGTTCGGCGCTTCCACGCCGCCATTGAAAAAGAAGGTGACGTGCGCGTACTTTTGCGTCTCCGCGATGCGAAGCTGGGTCAGGCCCAGGACGCTTACATATTCGCCCAGCGTGTTGGTCAGCGATTCCGGCTTGTTGACCACCCGAACGCCCGTAAACGTCTCATCGTACTGCGTCATGGTCACGAATTGAACCGGGATAAACCCTTCCTTGCGCGCAAAGCCCGCAAAATCCGGTTGAATGTACGCGCGGGTGAGCTGGCGCGCGCGGTCCGGGCGGAAGTTGAAGAAAAGGATGCTGTCGCCCGGCCGCACACAGGCCACGGGCGCTTTGCCCTTTTGGACCACAGTCGGCTGCACAAACTCGTCCGTTTCGCCCTTGGCGTAGGACGCTTCGACCGCCTCCTCGCCGCTTGACGCCGTGAGCCCCTCGCCGAAGGTGATGGCGTCGTAGGCGCGCTTAACGCGGTCCCAGAGGTTGTCGCGGTCCATGGCCCAGTAGCGGCCCATCACCGTGGCGATTTCGCCCA
>CAZUIA010000307.1:0-2768 GCA_964620835.1 uncultured Oscillospiraceae bacterium | reverse complement strand
CTCATCGGCCCAAACGGCGCGGGCAAAACCACGGTATTCAACTGCATCACGCAGTTTTACAAGGCCGACAAGGGCGAAATCCTCTTCACGGACAAGGAGGGCAGGCAGCACGATCTGACACGGCTGCCGGTGCACCGGATCATCCGTCTGGGCCTTGTGCGCACGTTTCAAAACACAGAGGTCATCAAGGAGCTGACGGTGATCGACAACCTGCTGCTGGGCGCGCATTCGCAGTTCACCAGCGGCGTTTTTTCCGACATGCTCCGCCTGCCCTGGGCCAGGAAGCAGGAGAGGCAAACGCGCGAAAAAGCCCTGGAGGTGCTCCGCTACATCGGCCTTTCGCATCTTTCCTACGAGCTGGCGGCAGCACAGCCCTACGGGGTCTTAAAGCTCATCGAGCTTGGGCGGACGCTCCTTTGCAACCCCAGCCTGATCATCCTGGACGAGCCCGCGGCCGGCCTGAACGAGACGGAAACCATGACGCTGATGGCGCTCATCCGCCGCATCAGCAAGGATTACGACTGCTCGGTGCTGCTGGTGGAGCACGACATGCGGCTGGTGATGGGCATCTGCGACCGCATCTGCGCGATCTCCTTTGGCAAGAAGCTGGCCGAGGGCACGGCCGCCGACATTCAGAAGAACCAGGCCGTGCAGGACGCCTACCTCGGGAAGGAGGAGGAATGATGGGCGATCGGGCAAGGACGCAGGAAAAGGACGTGGCCCTGAAGCTCCACGGCCTGTCGGTCTCCTATGGCAGGATCGAGGCGCTCAAGGCCGTGTCCCTGCAGGTGAACCGGGGCGAGATCGTCGCCCTGCTCGGGGCCAACGGCGCGGGCAAGTCCACGACGCTCAAGGCCATTTCCGGCCTTGTCGAGCCGTCCGCCGGGAAGATCACCTCCTACGGCGAAACGATCAGCGGGATGGCGGCGGAAAAGATCGTCAAAAAGGGCATCATCCAGGCGCCGGAGGGGCGGCAGATCTTTTTTGACCTGACCGTGGAGGAAAACCTCTTCATAGGCGGGTTCACCGCGAAAAGCAAGGCGGAGCAGCAAAAGCGCATGGAGGAGGTCTACGCGCACTTTCCGCGCCTGAAGGAGCGAAACCGCCAGGTCGCGGGCACGCTGTCCGGCGGCGAGCAGCAGATGCTGGCCATCGGCCGCGCGCTGATGGCGGACCCGAAGGTGCTGCTGCTGGACGAGCCGTCGCTGGGCCTGGCGCCGCTGATCGTGCAGACCATCTTTGAGATCATCCGCGCGCTCAACGGCGCGGGCGCGACCATCCTGCTGGTGGAGCAAAACGCGAAGCAGTCGCTGAAGATCGCGCACTACGCCTACGTGCTGGAGGTCGGCGGCATTTCCATGGAGGGAAAGCCGGACGCGCTCCTGTCCGACCCAAGGATCGTGGAGGCGTACCTGGGCAAAAAGGGGTAAAAACACGGGATAGTTCCCCGCCAAACGGGGATCTACATAAAAGATGAGGAGGATTTTGTGATGAAAAGGAGCCTTTCCTTGCTGCTGACGCTGGTTTTGGCGGCCGGCCTGTTCCTGGCGCCCGTGGGCGCGCTGGCGGACAACGCGCAGGGCGTGACCGACACGTCCGTGCTCGTCGCCAACTCGATCGCCGTGTCCGGCGCGTATGCCCCGGTCGGCATTCCCTTCAAGCTGGGCATTGAGGCGTACTTCAAGATGGTGAACGATCAGGGCGGCATCAACGGCCGCAAGATCGAGTACATCCACAAGGACGACGAATTCTCGCCCGAAAAGGGCAAGGCCGCGTTTGAGCAGTTCCTCTACGACGACAAGGTGTTCGCCATCGTCGGCCACTTCGGCACGCCGGTCGTCGCGGCGACGCTCGATGACATGAAGGAAGTCGGCATTCCGACCATGTACTACGCGACGGGCATCGGCCAGCTCTACCAGGCCAAGGCCGAGGGCAACGACCGCTCGTCCATGCCGATTCAGCCCATTTACACCACCGAGGGCGAGGTCATGGTCGCCTACGCCAAGGGCCATTTCGGCGCTTCGAAGATCGGCGTCGTGTACACGAACGACGACGCGGGCAAGTCGCTCCTGAAGGGCGTGGAAACCGCGGCGCAGGCGTACGGCGTGGAGCTGGTCATCGAGTCCATCCAGGCTGGCGCGACCGACGCCACGGCCCAGGTCGCCAAGGTGAAGGACTGCGACCTGATCATCGGCGCGATGATCCAGGCGACGCTCCCCGTCCTGGTCAAGGAAATGGAAAAGCAGGACGTCATGAAGCCCGTGATCACCACGTACGTCAACGTCTCCGCCACCATCACGCAGGCCAACGCCGAGCACGTCCAGAAGCTGATGCACACCGAGGAAGCCGGCATCTACGGCCTCGGCTGGGTCAACATCGACGTGACGACTGAAGAGTACGTGAACTTTGACAAGTTCATCCGCGAGGTGGGCGCGACCGACGCCGAGATCAACGCCTACGCGATGACCGGCTGGATCGCCGCCAGCTCGTTCTGCCAGGGCCTTGAGCGCATCCCCGCGGACGCCGAGCTGACCTGGGAGGCGTACATCGACGCGGTCGAGTCCGCGCCGATCAAGAACCCCTTCGGCGGCGAGGTTGATTTCTCCGAAGGCAAGCGCATGGGCACCACGGAGATGAACCTGTCCCGCATGGACGACAAGGAAGCGTCCGGCTGGAGGCTGATCATCCCGATCACCAGCATTTCGCAGATCCTGGGCAAGTAAGCGGGCTGTTGACAGACTGCGGTTTGTCAACGGTTTGGAAGGGAT
>CAZUIA010000306.1:0-2773 GCA_964620835.1 uncultured Oscillospiraceae bacterium | reverse complement strand
GGCAACTTCACCCGCGCTGAAGGCCAGCCCGTCATGGAGAGCTTCCTGAAGTCCCTGGACAAGATCGACGTGCTGCTGGCGCAAAACGACGACATGGCCATGGGCGCGATCGACGCCATCAAGGCCGCCGGCAAGGTGCCGGGCAAGGATATCATCATCGTGGGCTGCGACGCGGTCAAGACGGCCTTTGACGCCATCGTCGCGGGCGAAATGAACGCCACCATTGAGTGCACGCCGCTGTATTCGAAGTTCGTCGTCGAGGCGATCAAGCAGCTCGAAGCGGGCCACGTGTATGAAAAGGAAATCATCCACCCCGAGGAGTTCTGCTACGACGCCGAGGGCGGCATCGCCTACACGGAGGACGGCAAGCTGTCCATCAAGGCCGCGGACGTCATCGACGAGCGCCTATACTAAGCCAAGGACGCCGGCTTGTGTGACATGAGCCAGGACGGATGGGGGCAGTCGCCTCCGTCCGTCCTTCGCGTAGGGTGAGCGCCATCTCTGTGAGGGAGGGGATGATTGGTTGCAGGACATCATTTTGGAAATGAAAAGCATCGAAATTCAGTTCCCCGGCGTCAAGGCGCTGGACGGGGTGGATTTCACCCTCAGGCGGGGCGAGGTGCACGCGCTGCTTGGCGAAAACGGGGCGGGGAAATCCACGCTGATCAAGTGCCTGACCGGCGTGCACCGCATGGACGCGGGCACGATCGTGCTGGACGGCAAGGAGATTCGCCCCACCTCGCCGCAGGCCGCCATGGAAATGGGCATCTCCACGGTGTTTCAGGAGATCAACCTGTGCCCGAACCTCACGGTGGCCGAAAACATCTTCATCGGGCGCCAGCCGATGAGGCGTACGCAGATCGACTGGAAGACGATGAACCGGCGCGCGGCGGAATTGATGGAGCGCATGGGCATGCACATCGACGTGACACGCCCGCTGGACTCCTACTCCATCGCCGTGCAGCAGATGACGTCCATCGCCCGGGCGGTCGATATCCGCGCGAAAATCTTGATCCTGGACGAGCCGACCTCCTCGCTTGACGAGCATGAGGTGAAACGCCTGTTCGACGTGATGCGTGACCTGAAGGCCGAGGGCCTGGGCATCGTGTTCATCACGCATTTTCTCGATCAGGTGTTTGAAATCGCAGACCGGCTCACGGTCCTTCGAAACGGCCGCCTGGTCTGCGAGCGCCTGGTGAAGGATTTCCCCAAGCTGGACCTGGTGACGTGCATGATCGGCAAGGACATGAACGAGCTGTTCAACCTGAAGCGCGCGGCGCAAAAGGAAGGCGCCGCCGTCGTCCTTGAGGCCGACCGTATCGGCATACCGGGCAAGGTCGAGGACATCTCGCTCGATGTCAGGGAAGGGGAGTTGGTCGGGTTCGCGGGCCTGCTGGGGTCGGGCCGCACGGAGACGGCGGAGATGCTCTTTGGCGTCACGCGTCCGGCAAAGGGCACCGTGAAGGTGGGCGGCAGGGTGATGCAGGCGAAAACGCCGCTGGACGCCATCAGGCGCAAAATGGCCTTCTGCCCCGAGGACAGAAAGCGCGACGGCATCATCGGCGATTTGTCCGTGCGCGAAAACATCTGCCTGGCGGTGCAGGCCATGCGCGGCTTCCTGAAGCCCATGACGCAAAAGGAGCAGCAGGAGATGGCGGACCAGTACATCAAGCTGCTGTCCATCGCCACGCCGGACGCCGAAAAGAAGGTGGGCGAGCTGTCCGGCGGCAACCAGCAGAAGGTCATCCTTGCCAGGTGGCTGGCCACCCAGCCGGATGTGCTGATCCTCGACGAGCCGACGCGCGGCATCGACGTGGGCGCAAAGGCTGAAATCCAGCGGCTGATGCTGGAAATGTGCGAAAAGGGCATCGGGGTTATCTTCATCAGCTCGGAGCTTGACGAGATCATCCGCTGCTCCAACCGCATCCTCGTCATGCGTGACAGGCAAAAGGCGGGCGAGATCAGCGGCGAAAGCTGCGAGCAGGCCGACATCCTGCGCATGATCGCCAACGAGGGGGCGGGGGAGGTGACGGCATGAAACGAAGGATAGACTGGGACGGCTTCGTGCGCTCCAAGCTGTTTTGGGCGGTTGTGGCCGAAGCGTTGATCCTGCTGGTCGGCACGATCCTCAGGGCGGACTTCCTCCGGATCGAATACAACCAGGTGACCGGCATGCTCTACGGCACGCCCATCGACATCCTGAACCGGTCCGCCGAGATCACGATCATCGCCATGGGCATGACGCTCGTCATCGCGCTGGGTGGCACCGACCTGTCCGTGGGCGCGCTGGTAGCGGTATCCGGCGCGATCGCGCTCAAGTTTTTACGGTGGGACGTCACGATCTACAACACGCCGGGCGACTACACGGTCATGCCGTTCGCGCTGGTGATCGCGGTCCCCCTGCTCGTGTGCCTGCTCATGGGCGCGTTCAACGGCGCGCTGATCGCCAAGTTCGGCATGCAGCCCATCATCGCCACCCTGGTGCTGATGGTGGCGGGCCGCGGCATCGCGCAGATCACCACCAATGGCAAGCAGTTCACCACGCTCTTTACGCCGTTTCGGTTCATCGGCCAGGGCAGCCTGCTGGCGCTTCCCACGCCCATCCTTCTCAGCGCGGCCGTGGTCGCGGGCGTGGCGCTGTTCACGCGCAAAACATCGTTTGGCATGTTTGTCGAATCCGTCGGCGTCAACCGCAGCGCCAGCCGCGTGTCCGGGCTGCGCTCCGACCGCATCATCATGATCGCGTACATCCTCACCGGCTTTCTGTCGGGCA
>CAZUIA010000305.1:0-2786 GCA_964620835.1 uncultured Oscillospiraceae bacterium | reverse complement strand
ACGCGGGCGTTCAGCTATGAAAAGGTCGAGCGCGCGATCCGGCTGGTGCTGAACGGCGCAAAGCTCATCGCCACCAACCCGGACGTGACCGCGCCCAGCGAAAACGGCATCATCCCCGCGTGCAGCGCGCTGATCGCGCCCATCGAGCTGGCGACGAACCGCAAGGCCTACTACATCGGCAAGCCGAACCCGCTGATGATGCGCCACGCGATGAAGCGCCTGGGCACGCACGTGGACGACACCGTCATCGTGGGCGACCGGATGGACACCGACGTGCTGTCGGGCCTGGAGGCGGGCATGGACACGACGCTGGTGCTCTCGGGCGTGACCAGCAGAAAGATGATCGACACGTTCTCGTATAAGCCCAGCTATGTGCTTTCCGGCGTGGGCGAAATCCCGCCGGAAGACTTTGCCTGCTAGGATGCGGGCGCTTATTTCCCCATGCATGCGATGCCAAATGGCCTCGCAATTTTTTTGCTTTTATGGTATGTTTACGAATGGAAAGTAGTCATGCGTCCAAAGCGGCGAGAGGTTTTTTCGCACCGCTAGGAGCCGGAGGAAGGCGTAGCAGCGCTACGCCGACCGAAGAGCGACAACGCGGTGCGGAAAAAGATCCGCCGCGACGGCGCATTACTGCTTGGAATTCGTATTATTTAAATGAAAACCTCGCCGCCTGCAGCCCCCTGCGCACCGCCGCCGAAGCGAAGTACGCCGCCGTGACGGAGATGGCGTCCTTGATCAGGTACGGAGCCGACACCAGCGCAAAGGCCGCGGCCGGCGGCGTTTGCGTGACCAGGCTGAACTGCAAAACGCCCAGCGCGTGGCAGACCGCAAGGCCCGCGGCCGCAAAAGCGGGCTTTCTCGTGCCGCACAGCGCGGCCATGGCCAGAAAGCCCCACAGAAAGCCGCCCGTCACCCCGACGAGCACGCCCGCCCCGCCCATCAGCCCGGCAAACACAGGAAGACCCACCGCGCCCATGAGCAGATAGACCAGCACGGCCTGCGGCGCACGCTTTGCGCCGAGCGTAAAGCCGCACAGGGCCACCGCGAACGTCTGCATCGTCAGCGGGACGCCGGAGGGCAGGGGGATGGAAAGCTGGGAAAGCGCCGCCAAAAGGGCGGCAAACAGCGCCACGAGCACCAGCTCGCGGGCCGAAATTTTCTTCTTCGGCTGCATAGGAAACTCCTTCCAAGCGCAAACGGCTTTTCGGAAATTGTACCGGCCTGGGCCCCGGGTGTCAACCCTTCCCTGCATTTGGATACCTATATGGAAAGGATGGAACAGCGGATGAACGATACGATGCGCGCCCTTTTCGCGCGCAAAAGCGTGCGCGCCTTTGAGGCAAAGGAGGTGCCGGGCGAGGTGAAGGCGGCCCTGCTTCAGGCGGCCTTTCAGGCCCCCACGGCGGGCAACCAGATGCTCTACACGATCCTTGACATCACCGACGAGGCGCTGAAAAGCGACCTGGCCGAGCTTTGTGACCACCAGCCCTTCATCGCCAAGGCGCCGGTGGTGCTGGTCTTCCTGGCGGACTGCCGCCGGTGGCTGGATCTCTACCGCGCCGCGGGCCTTTCGCCGCGCGCGGCCGGGCCGGGCGATCTGCTGCTTGCCATGGCGGACGCGGTCATCGCCGCGCAAAACGCCGTCGTCGCGGCGGAGAGCTTTGGCCTTGGCTCCTGCTACATCGGCGATATTCTGGAAAACTGTGAGGCCGTGCGCGCGCGGCTTTCCCTGCCGGACGAGGTGGTCCCGGCCGCGATGCTGGTCCTTGGCTACCCCACGGCGCAGCAAAGCGCGCGCAAAAAGCCCGAGCGGTTTGACGAAAAGCATATCGTGTTTGAAAACGCGTACCGGATGCTCTCCAAAGAGGAACACCGGGCCATGTACCTGGAGCGCGAAGCGCGCGCCGGCAAGCCGGATACCGATTTTGAAGCAAGCGTCACCGCGTTTTGCAAGCGAAAGTATGAAAGCGATTTCAGCCTGGAGATGAGCCGGTCGGCCGCAGCCTATCTCCGCGCGTTTCAGCTACAGGAAGAATAGAAGCGCGTCCAAAGCCGCGGGAGATTTTTTGCCCCGCGAAAAGCCGAAGCCTCGCGTGGCTGCGCTGCGTGTAGCGCGGCCATACGGGGCTTATAAAGATGCGGCAAGGCTGGGCGTGGCTATCTCATGCCTATCTGATATTCGCTTCCGGCTGCAAAACGGCCCTGTCCTGGCGCGGCTGCCGGCGCGCGTCGATCAGGTACCAGATCGTCAGCACCGCCCCGCGCATGGCCGCGCCCAGGCTGATGGCGATCCACACGCCGTTGAGCCCCAGCGGCGTTTTCGCGAGCGCGTACGCCAGCACCACGCGAAGGGCGTTCGCGGTAATGCTGACCACGGAGGGCGGCAGAGTCCGTCCGGTGCCCTTGAACGTGCTGCCCGCGATGGACTCAAAGCACTGGGGAAGCTGGCACGCCGCGAGGATTTGCAGGTATGTGACGCCCATCGCGACAATGATCGGGTCGCGCAGGAAGATCGAAAACAAAAACTCTGCCCCGAAAAAGATCATTGCGGTGATGCACACGCCCCACACCAGCATCGCCCCGGCGGCGATGCGAAAGCCCTTGTGGATGCGCGTCCACTTGCCCGCGCCGAAGTTTTGTCCCATGAACGCGGTCAGCGCGGAGCCGAAGCCCCCGCCGATGAGCCAGGAGAGCGATTCGATCTGCGAGCCCACGCGGCTGACCGCCATCGCCGACGCGCCAAAGCTCGTCACCAGGCGCGAAGAGACCATGGTCAACAGCGT
>CAZUIA010000304.1:0-2787 GCA_964620835.1 uncultured Oscillospiraceae bacterium | reverse complement strand
CCCTTCGGCGCGGGCCATCTCGGCCTTCATCGCGTCGATCACCGGACGAAACGCGTCCTCCCTGCCGGGGTAGGAGGCAAAGTCGCAGTAGGCGCATTTTTTCAGGCAGAAGGGAATGTGCAGATAGAGGCCAATGGGCATGGGAACCTCCGTCAGTCGTCCATCTTCAAGACAGTCATGAACGCCTCGCTCGGCACCTCGACGCTGCCCACCTGGCGCATGCGCTTTTTGCCTTCCTTTTGCTTTTCCAGGAGCTTTTTCTTGCGCGTGATGTCGCCGCCGTAGCACTTGGCCAGCACGTCCTTGCGGACGGCCTTCACGGTCTCCCGCGCGATGATCTTCCCGCCGATGGCCGCCTGGATCGGGATTTCAAACTGCTGGCGCGGGATGACATCCTTGAGCTTTTCGGCGATGGACCGGCCGCGGCCGTAGGCCCTGTCCCGGTGCACGATCATCGAAAGCGCGTCGCAGATGTCGCCGTTGAGCAGGAAATCCAGCTTCACCAGGTCGCTCACCTGGTAGCCGGAGAGCTCGTAATCGAGCGAAGCATACCCGCGCGAGCGGGACTTGAGCTGATCGAAAAAGTCGAAGATGATCTCGTTCAACGGCATTTCGTAGCGGAGCACCACGCGGTTGCCCTCGTACTGCATGTCCTTGAACACGCCGCGCTTTTGCTGGCACAATTCCATCAGCGCGCCGACGAACTCCTGCGGCGTGTGGATGTGCGCCAGCACGAAGGGCTCGCGCATCTCCTGGATGTGCGTCACATCCGGCAGGTTGGTGGGGTTGTCGATGGTCATCTCGGTGCCGTCTACTTTGGTCAGCTCGTAGATGACGCTCGGCGCGGTGGTGATCAGATCCAGGTCAAATTCCCTTTCCAGGCGCGTCTGGATGATCTCCATGTGCAAAAGCCCCAGGAACCCGCAGCGAAAGCCGTAGCCGAGCGCGGCGGAGGTTTCCGGCTCAAAGGACAGAGACGCGTCGTTTAGGCGCAGCTTTTCCAGCGCGTCGCGAAGCGCCTCGTAATCCGCGCCGTCGGCCGGGTAGATGCCGCAAAAGACCATCGGGTTCACGTGGCGGTAGCCGGGCAGCGGCTTGTCGGCGGGCCGCTCATCGTCCGTGATCGTGTCGCCGACGCGGGTGTCGCGCACATCCTTGATGGACGCGCCGATGTACCCGACGTCGCCGGGCTGAAGCGCCTCCATCGGAAAATAGCCGGGCTTGAAGGAGCCGACCTCCACGGCCTCAAACGTCGCGCCGGTGGCCATCATGCGGATGCGCGTGCCGGCCTTCACCCGGCCCTGCAAAACGCGCACGTAGCAGATGGCGCCGCGGTAGTTGTCATAAAACGAGTCAAACACCAGCGCCTGAAGCGGCGCGTCCGCATCTCCCTTGGGCGGCGGCACGTGCTTCACGACGGCCTCCAGCACGTCCTCGATGCCGGTGCCCATCTTCGCGCTGACCAGGGGCGCGTACGAAGCGTCCAGGCCGATCACGTCCTCGATCTCCGACCGGACCACCTCGGGCTGCGCCGACGGCAGGTCGATCTTGTTGATCACCGGGATGATTTCCCGGTCATGGTCCAGCGCCATGTACACGTTCGCCAAGGTCTGCGCCTCAATGCCCTGCGTGGCGTCCACCACAAGCAGCGCGCCCTCGCACGCCGCCAGCGCCCGGGACACCTCGTAGGCAAAGTCCACGTGGCCGGGCGTGTCGATCAGGTTCAGGGTATAGGTCTTCCCGTCCCTGGCGGTGTACGGCATGCGCACGGCCTTCGATTTAATGGTGATACCGCGCTCCCTTTCCAGCTCCATGCTGTCCAGGACCTGCTCCACCATGTCCCGCTTTTGAAACACGCCGGTCGCCTCCAAAAGCCGGTCCGCCAGCGTGCTCTTGCCGTGGTCGATGTGGGCGATGATGCAGAAATTTCGAATATGCTCAAGCCTTTCGGTCATGCGTGCTCCCTCCGGTGAATCGTTCCCCTTATCATATCGGACGAAGGAAAAAAAAGCAAGAAAAAAGCTTGTGGCGGCACGACTTGCCGGTGCGGACGGCCGATGCGGCCGTCGGCGTTGCCTTGACAAGCGTGCCCGTTCGCGGATACCCTGATTCCTTTGACGAATCTTTATCTATTTTGCAAAAAATAAGGAAAAAGAAACGCCCCTTGCTTGACGCCGGAAAAGGTACGTGATAGCATGCTATGCAGGAAATTATGTAAACTGGAGGAATATCGCGTATGCAGAATATTGGCCTGATCGGCGCGGCTGTCATGGGCAGCAATCTGGCGCTCAACATGGAAAGTCACGGTTTCTCCGTCGCCGTCTATTCCCGCACGCCCGAATCCGTCACCCGCTTCATCGAGGGCGCGGCCAAGGGCAAAAACATCATCGGCACGTATTCATTGGAAGAATTTCTGTCAAGCCTTGAAAAGCCCCGCCGCATCCTGATGATGATCAAAGCCGGTCAGCCGGTGGACGATATGATCGACAAGCTGCTGCCGATGCTCGAAAGCGGCGATATCCTCATCGACGGCGGCAACTCACACTTCCCCGACACCATCCGCCGCGTGAAAAAGGTGGAGGAGGCCGGGATGCTCTACATCGGCACCGGCGTGTCCGGCGGCGAGGAGGGCGCCCTGACCGGCCCGAGCATCATGCCCGGCGGCTCCCCGGCCGCGTGGCCGCATGTGAAGCCCATTTTGCAGGCCATTGCCGCGCATACGGACGAGGGCGAGCCCTGCTGCGACTGGATCGGCGAGGGCGGCGCGGGCCATTTTGTCAAGATGGT
>CAZUIA010000303.1:0-2796 GCA_964620835.1 uncultured Oscillospiraceae bacterium | reverse complement strand
CCGCCGCTCGCAGGCGGCGATCAGCCGGCCGATCAGGCGGACGGGATGCCAGGGCGTCTGCGGATCGCCCCACCACAGATCAAGCAGAAACCCGACGATCATGCGCCGCCTCCCACCAGGATGAGCACCGGGTTTTGCGCCGCCGTCGGGCGGCATGCGCCCGCGCGCCGCCCGCAACCGCTCGATGCCCACCGCTCGCATACTGCCTCCTACAAAAAATGCATCGCCCACATGCGGGCGATGCAAACAAAATGCCTGTCCAAAGACAGGCGGCGAACACAGGCAAACCAAAGGAAACACCCGGTTCCGCACGCCCTCCATAACTCGTGGAGCCCCGTGCGCCTGTGAGCTGGTATTCTGGCTTGGGCTTCCTCTCCATCCTCTGCCTTCCCAGGAACTCCCAGTGGCGTGAAGGCCGCTACGGCCTTGGGACGGATCTGCCCTTACAGCGGCGGTACCGCGCGGGATTTTCACCCGACTTCCGCATTCAATCATCCGAAGATGAACTCAAAGGCTTATGCAATTGCTGGTATCATACCACAGCCGGCTTCCTTTTTCAATGCGCGCAAGCGACAATCCTCGGATCTTTTTCGGCAAAAACATCACAGGCGCGTCCGCGCCGCCCGTATCGCGCACACGGGGCGGTGGCGAAATCCGGCCGGTTTACCGTACATATCCCAAAGCGCTTTGGAAATGCTAAGCAGAAAAGGAGTGATGCGCCATGCAGACAACCCCTCACCCGACGTTTCCCCCGCAGCACCAGACACAGCAGCCCGGCATCGAGGCCGCCATGCACCCAAAGCCGCAGTACAGCAATCCCCGGTATAAGGCCGCGGGCAAGCTGTATGGCCGCAAGGCCCTCATCACGGGCGGCGACAGCGGCATCGGCCGCGCCATTGCGCTCGTGTACGCCAAAGAAGGCGCGGACGTCGCTATTTTGTACCTAAGCGAGGACGGCGACGCGGAGCAGGTCGTGCAGGATGTGACCGACCTGGGCCGCAAGTGCTTTGCCATTGCCGCAGATTTGAAATCCGAGGAGGCGGCGGCGAAGGCGGTCCAGGACGCGCTGCAAAAGCTGGGCGGCGTGGATGTGCTCGTCAACAACGCGGGCGTCCAGTACCCGCAAAACAGCATCATGGACATTACCAAGGACCAGATGATGCACACGTTTGAGAGCAACTACTTCTCCTATTTCTTTGTGACCAAGGCGGTGGTGCCGCACCTGAAGCCCGGGGCGGCGATCATCAACACGGCGTCCATCACGGCCTTTGAGGGCAACCAGACATTGATCGACTACGCGTCCACCAAGGGCGCGATCGTGTCGTTCACCCGGTCCATGGCGCTTTCCCTGATGGACCAGAACATCCGCGTCAACGCGGTCGCGCCGGGCCCCGTCTGGACACCGCTGATCGTTTCCAGCTTTTCGGCGCAGGAAGTGGCGACCTTTGGCTCCACATCGCCCATGAAGCGGGCGGCGCAGCCGTATGAGCTGGCCCCCATCTACGTATACCTCGGCTGCGAGGATTCCTCCAACGTCACGGGCCAGGTTTTCCACGTGAACAGCGGCACCGTGATCAACTGACCCAATCAACGGGCCTAAAAACAAAACCACGCCGCTTCTTTGCGCCGTGGTTTTGTTCTGTTCGCAAAATGACCGCCGACAGCCGCCTTGTGGGGACGAGGGGCGCCGCATACGCCGACCGTATGCGGCGCCCCTCGTCATCGTCCCGCAAGCGGGCGGGCTCCCGCCTATTTTTCCGCAAATGTGATCGCCGCGGCGAACGGCTCGGCGAGCGCGAGCACTTCTTCATCAGGCAGCGGCGGCAGCTCGTCGTTTACCTGAAGCGACAGGGTGATGAGCACGGACAGGTCGCGGACGGCCGGCAGGTAGCAGGTCAGCTGCTGCGTTTTCTTTTCCGTGCCGTCCTCCTGCTTTTCCGTGCTGAGGGTCACAAAGTAGGTCGCTTCCCTGCCTGAAAGCGTCCCGGTCTTGATTGCACCCACGTTTTCTTCCCCATACATCTGCAAAAACGAGGCATGGACCTCCTCCGCCATGGCGGCCGGCTTCAGGCGCACGCCGCCGATGTAGGCAAGGGAAACCCGGCTCGTCCCATCATCCGGCCGGAAATAGAAATCCTGTTCGTTTTTGTCCGTCTTGATGGATTCGTCCGGCTTCCAGGTAAAGCCCTCAATGGCCCCCACCTCGCCGAGCTTGTAGTATTTGCTCCCCTGCCCCCTTTCCCGGGCGTTGACGACGATCCAGTTGTCCTGCGCCGAGATGTTCCCAAACCAGGAACGCAGCGAACCGTCGTTGTAAAACACGAACAGCAGCAGCAACGCCAACGCCGCCGCACCGATGCCGATCAGCAGGTTTCGCTTTTGCGCTTTTTGCATCGGCTTCTTAGGGCGCTTTTCCTTGGGCACGTAGACGGGTTTCCTCTTTTTCTTTGCCATGGTCTCGTCTCCTCGCGTAGATGATTGAAAATACGAAGCGTTTGAAACGCTTACAGCGCCTCCCAGCGCGCCAGCGCGCGCTTCATGTAGGCGGCCACATCCAGGCCGAACACATCCTTCAGCAACTCCGGCCGAAGCACCTGCGCGGGCGGGCCGCACGCGACCGCTTCTCCGTCCTTGAGCAGCAAAAGCCTGTCCCCAAAGGATAGGGCAAGCGTCAGGTCGTGCAGCACGCCGACGACCGCACACTGCTCCTCCCGGGACCACGCGCGCAGGGCCTCCATCAATTCCGTCTGGTATTTCAGGTCCAGGTGGTTCGTCGGCTCGTCCAGCAGGATGAGC
>CAZUIA010000302.1:0-2859 GCA_964620835.1 uncultured Oscillospiraceae bacterium | reverse complement strand
TTGCGATTTGAAAAGGAGGTTTGATCATGGCGCAGGTGGTATGCTTTGGGGAAATCATGTTGCGGCTCAATCCCGAGGGATATTTGAAGTTTGTGCAGGCGACGGGGTTTGACGCGACGTACGGCGGCGGCGAGGCGAACGTGGCGGTGTCGCTGGCCAACTACGGAAACGACGCGGCGTACGTCACGAAGGTGCCCTCGCACGACATCGGCCAGTGCGCGGTGAACGCGCTTCGGCAGTACGGCGTGTGCACGAAGCACGTCGTGCGCGGCGGGCCGCGCCTTGGCATCTATTTTTGCGAAAAGGGCGCGTCCCAGCGCGGCAGCAAGGTGATCTACGACCGGGCGGGCTCGTCCATCGCGCTTGCCAAACGGGAGGAGTTTGACTGGGAGGCCATCCTTTCGGGCGCGGACTGGTTCCACTTTACGGGCATCACCCCGGCGCTGGGCGGGGAGCTTCCGGCCATCTGCCTGGACGCCCTCAAGGCGGCCAAGGCCAAGGGCATCACCGTCTCCTGCGACCTGAACTACCGGGGGAAGCTCTGGACGCGCGAAAAGGCGGGCCAGGTGATGGCCGAGCTGATGCCCTACGTCGATGTCGTGATCGCCAACGAGGAGGACGCGGCGGACGTGTTCGGCATCCGCGCGGAAAACACGGACATCCAGGGCGGCAAGCTGGACCACCAGGGGTATGTCAGCGTGGCGCAGCAGCTCAAGGCGCGCTTTGGCTTTAAGTATGTGGCCATCACGCTGCGCGGGTCCGTCTCGGCCAGCGACAACCACTGGGCGGGCATGCTTTACGACGGCGAAACGGCCTACTTTTCCAAGAATTATCTGATTCATATCGTCGACCGCGTGGGCGGCGGCGACAGCTTTGGCGGCGGGCTGATCCACGCCATGCGAAAGGGTATGGACAACCAGAGCGTGATCGAGTTCGCGGTGGCGGCCTCGTGCCTGAAACAGACGGTGGAGTATGATTTCAACCACGTAGCCGAAAGCGACGTGCTGGCGCTGATGGGCGGCAACGCGTCCGGGCGCGTGCAGCGGTAAAAAAGAAGCGGGGCGAAGCGCCACCCCTTTGGGCCCTGTGGCGGCCGGGTCCAAAGGGGCGAACGGTTTGCGCGCGCTTAGCCCCTTGGCGCCTGGGAGGAAGGCGGACGGCCCGCTTTGTCAGGCGCGCCCATTTTTTGTGTCAAACTGCTGTAAAAACAGCGCGTTCTCTTGGATTTTTCTTCTCTTTTTTCTTGACGCTCTTCCCGCGATTTGCTATGATGATCGCACGAAGGTAAACTTTGGTATCTTCGAATCTCATCGGGATAGGAAAGGGCGGTAATCCTTCATGACCAAAAGAAGTCTTCTGGCACTGTTGCTCGCATTGCTTCTGGCTCTTGGCCTGGCGGTGCCCGCGATGGCGGAATCCGCCGCGGCGGTGGATCTCAAGGGCGCGCTCGTGATCCTGCACACGAACGACATCCACGGCCGGGCCCTGGCGGACCCCGCGACGGGCGCGCTTGGGTATGCCGCGATTGCCAAGGTCAAGCAGGACCTGAAGGCGCTCGGCGCGTCCGTGCTGCTGCTGGACGCGGGCGACGCGTCCCAGGGCACGCCGCTTGTGAACCTGTCGATGGGCAAGGCGGCGATCGAGTTCATGAACGCGGCGGGCTACGACGCCATGAGCCCCGGCAACCACGAGTTTGACTGGGGGCTGGACAACCTGCTGCAAATCGCCGAGGGTGCGGAGTTCCCGATCCTGGCGGCGAACATCGTCCGCAAGACGGGCGGGGAGGTCGTCTTTGGCGATCATGTGATCTTTGAGATGGAAAACGGCATGAAGGTGGGCGTATTCGGCCTGGATACGCCGGAAACGATGACCAAGACCCATCCGGACAAGGTCAAGGAGATTGTTTTTGCGCAGGGCGAGGAGCTGTACGCCATCGCGCAGGCGCAGGTGGACGCGCTGAAGGCTGAAAACTGCGACCTGATCGTCTGCCTGGGCCACCTGGGCGTTGCGGACGAGAGCGAGCCGAACCGCTCCACCGACGTCATTGGCAAGACCACGGGCATCGACCTGTTCATCGACGGCCACAGCCACACGCGCTTTGACGCGGGCGAGCAGGTCGGGGACACGCTGCTGGTCAGCACCGGCGAATACTGCAAGAACCTGGGCGTGGTCGTGTTTGACGGCGAGACGCTCAGCGCCTCGCTGTATGTCAATCAGGATCCCGCGGTCGCCGACGTGGTGAACGCGGTCAACAAGGATGTCACCGCGCAGCTTTCCGCGGTGTTCGCCACGACCGAGGTGCTGCTCAACGGCGAGAGGGACCCGGGCGTTCGCACGCAGGAAACGAACCTGGGCGACTTCGCGGCCGACGCGATTCTCTGGGCCGCGCGGCAGGCGCTGGGCGAGGACCAGGTAGTGGCCGCGATCACCAACGGCGGCGGCATCCGCACCTCGATCAAGGTCGGCGACATCACGATGAACGACATGAAGACCGTGTTCCCGTTCGGCAACGAGGTGGCGGTGCTGACCGTGACCGGCGCGGAGCTGTTGGAGGCGCTGGAGGCCGCGACCTGGTCCACGCCCACGGCCATCGGCGCGTTCCCGCAGGTGGCGGGCCTTTCGTTCACGATCGACACGTCCGTGCCTTATGAAAACGGCGAGCAGTATCCGGATTCGACGTACTTCAAGCCCCTGAAGCCGGGCAGCCGCGTGACGATTGAGAGCGTGGGCGGCGAGGCGTTTGATCCCGAGGCACTGTACACCATCGCGACGAACGATTTCACCGCGGCGGGCGGCGATACCTACTACGCGTTCAGGTACGCCAACCAGACGAGCGGCTACGAGACCGGCGTGGCGCTG
>CAZUIA010000301.1:0-2886 GCA_964620835.1 uncultured Oscillospiraceae bacterium | reverse complement strand
AGCCGAAGATCAAGCTGTACGTTAACACCCGCGCCGCGTCGCAGGCGGAGGCGGATGCGCTCGCGGACCGCCTCGAGCAGGCCGCGCAGGCGCTGCTTTCGTGAGGAACATGAAGCGCTTTGCCTTTGTACTCGCCCTCTTGCTGGCGCTTTTCCCGTGGGCGGGCGCGCCGGCCGAGCAGGGAATGCCGGCCCCGGCCGCGCCGGAGCCGATGCCCGCGATCCAGTACGTGGGCATCGCGCAGGACAATGTGACCCTGCGCGCGGACATGTCGCGCGACGCCGCGTCTTTGGGGTATTACCGAAAGGGCGACCGCGTGCAGATCATCGGGTGCGAGCTCCAGTGGCTCAAGGTGGTCAAGGGCGACGAGAGCGGGTTTGTGACCGGCTATGTGCTGCGCCACATGGTGGGGGAGGTGGTCACCCGAAACGCCGACCTTCCCTACGGCGCAACGCCGTCCGCGTACAGCGCGGTGCTTTCCAGGGATACGCTGCTGCACACCGAGCCGGACGACAAAAGCGACGTGTTTCTTACCATGACCAAGGGCACCAAGGTCGCCATCCTGGAAATCAACAACGGATGGGCCAAGGTGATCCACTGGCGGTCGTACGGATATTTTTACCTGGACTCTATCGAGCAGCTGACCCCCGTGTATGACGCCGAGTCCGCGGCAAGCGGCGACACCCTCGCGGCGTTCATCTCGTTTTACGACCTGTCCGAGGTGGGGCTGAACCCCAACCGCATTGCCAACATCCTCAAGGCGTGCGAGTACATCTCCGTTTCCGTGGCCCCGGGCGAAAGGTTTTCGTTCAACCGCGTCGCGGGGCCGTACCAATACAAGCGCGGCTACCTGGACGGCATGTCGTTCTTTGAGGGGCGGGCCGTGCCCAGCGTGGGCGGAGGTGTATGCCAGGTGTCGTCCACGATGTACAACGCGCTCATCGCTTTGCCCCGGGGTATCAAGGTGACGGCGTGGCGGACGCACGGACCGAGCGGGGCGACCTACCTGCCGCACGGGGTGGATGCCGCCGTCGGCAGCGAAACGCTGGATCTTTCGTTTGTCAACCTGCTTGATTTTCCCGTTCGGATCGAGGCCAGCGCGCAGGACGGCGTGCTCTACATCGCGCTGATCAAAGCGTAATACCAAAGGGGAGATGGGATGAGCCGACTGATGGAGAGGCTTCGGGCGTTCAACGCCGAATGGAATGATCTGCCGCGCAGGCTTTTGCTGATTGTGGCGCTGTTTGGCTGTCTCTTTCTGGTTCTGGTCGCGCTTCCCTATGTGGCCCCGTTTGTGCTGGCCGCGCTGCTTGCGTGGATGATCGATCCCGCGGTGCGCTTTGCGGCCGGGCTCTTTGGCGGAAGCCGCCTGTCGCGCAACATCGCCTCGGGCGTGCTCGTCGTGCTGGTGACCGGCGCGGTGATCGTGCTGCTGCTGCTTTTGATCGGCCGGGTCATCGAGGAGGTGAGGACGCTCGCCCTGGCGATGCCGGGCTGGATTGCCACCGCGTCCGGCGACGTGATCAACTGGTTTGCCGGCCTGGAGCTGGACTGGGCGGTGCTCGACGGCGGCCTGCAGGAAACGCTGACGCGGCTGGTGTCGGAAATCACCGCGCTGGCGACGACGGCGGCCTCCCGCGCGGCGTCCACGGTCGCGCGCTTTGCCTGGCGCGCCGCGGGCCTCTTGCCGCAGGGAATCCTGTTCGTGGTGCTGCTGCTGATGGGCACATATTATATGAGCGCGGACAAGGAGCGCGTGTTTGGCTTTCTCAAGGGGCTTTTGCCCGAAAAGCACCGTCAGCGCTCCACCCTGTACCGCGCGAGCATTCTTCGGGCTGTGTTCGGCCAGCTTCGCGCGGCCGCCATCATGATGACGGTCATCTTTGCGGAGCTTTCCGTCGGCTTTTTGATCATGGGGCTGGACTACGCCATCCTGTTCGCCCTGCTGATCGCCGTGCTGGACGCGCTGCCCGTGCTGGGCGCGGGCCTGTTTCTGATTCCCATGTTCATCTACGGCGTCGCGGCCGGCAACGCCACGTTCGCCGTCGGCGGCGCGCTGCTGTATGTGCTGACCATCGCGCTGCGCCAGGTGCTCGAGCCGCGCATCATCGGCCGGCAGCTTGGGCTGTATCCGCTGGCGACGATGATGGCGATGTACGCGGGGCTTCACGCGATCGGGTTTGCCGGCATGCTGCTGGGGCCGCTGATGCTCCTGCTGTGCAAGGTGGTGCTCACCGCCGACCCCGTGCAGGCGGCCGAGGCGGCGCAGCGAAAGCCGCTGTTTCGCAAAAAGGCGCCCAAGCCCTAACCCTGGTGGACCGCGGAAGCGCCCTAAGCACAACCGGGACGCTTCACGCTATTGACAAAGCCCTTTCGGGGCTGCCGCGCAACGAGCGTGCGGCGGCCCTTTTCTGTTGCCCCAAACGCATCCCCCGCGCAAAATGAATGGGGTCCGGGGACGAGTCCCCGGCGGTTTCCAAAGGCGGAGCCTTTGGCCGCCGGAGGCCCTTTCCCGCGCGGACGAAAGCGGCCAAGGGTGAACTTCCGTACCCCGCGCCGCACCTTTTTATGAACGCAACACCCGTGCGGCGCGGGTTCCTCCCCGACGCTCGCGCGCACGCGAGCGAGGACGCCCGCATCACGCCATTCTAAAAGCCCGAAAGATTTCGGACGCTACCAACGCCTGTGCACCCCACATCGGCTGGAAAAGAAACAAGGGGAAACCGGTATCCCCGCCGTCTGATGGCCGAAGCGACAAGGGAGCGCGCCGCCCGGCGCGCTCCCTCAGGCCATCAACAAAAGCGTCCTGCCTTTCGGGGTGGGGCGCAAGATATATATAGGGCGGGAAACCAAAAGGAAAAGCGGAAAGGATGTCGAATAGAGAAG
>CAZUIA010000300.1:0-2887 GCA_964620835.1 uncultured Oscillospiraceae bacterium | reverse complement strand
TCAAAGCGCGGCAACGCCGCCTGAACCGGACGGGGACAAAGCGGTGCGCGCCGGGCCCGACAGCTCCGGCGCGCATCGCTTTGCCGGTTCCTTCCCGGCCTTGTGGCAATCGACTGGGCGGTTCGTTTCTCCGGCTCCGCCAACGCTTGCTTGCCGGATTTCCCGCTCCCGCTTCCTTTACGCCCCCGCGTCCGCGGACTCTTCCCTTTCCTCGGCGCCCCGCGCCACATCCAGCTTTCGGTACAGCTGATACTTCGTAATGCCAAAGGCAGCGCATACCTTCTCGCCCGCCTTGGTAATGCGAAAAACCCCCTTTTTGTCCAAAAACTGGATCGCGCGCTGCAATTCTTCCTTGTTCATCGCCGAGGGCTGCCGGCCGATGGATGCCGCGCACTCGATGATGTAGTGGTCCAGCAACTGGTCCACGTTCTGGAAAAACACCTCATGGCTGTCGTGATACGCATCCGACCGGGTGACCGAGCGGAGCAGGTCCTCGGCCATGCGGTACCTGGTGATATCCTGGTTGATGCAGACTGAACCCCGGATGGTGCCGTCCGCCCGGCGGAGCACCGCCGTGGAGGAACGGATCAGCTTTCCGTCCTTCGTAGTGGAAAAGTAGTTGTAAATGCCCTCGCCGATCTTGTCCGGGTTGCCGCTCAGGGCCTCCAAACCGCTGGTGGTGATCGACGAGCCGAGCGTGCGCCCGGTCACGTGGCCGTTTTCGATGGCGACAACGCTGGTGTCAAACCCTTGCGAAAAATCGTGCAGGACGATCTCACACTCGTCGCCAAAGTGGTTGGCAAGCGATTTCAGGATGGATTTCACATCGTCAAGGCTAAAGGTCAACTCGTCCCGCATGGCTTTTCCTCCGCGGTCACCGTATTATTTGCCAAGGATGGGCAGCTTGATGTGGCTTGGATACGCGCCGCCGTGGTAGATGCTGTTGCGGGCGACGACCCCGTCGCCTTCCAGCTCGTCAAACGGCGGATTGCCCGTGTTGGTGTTGGGGAACACCAGGTTTTTCGCCGAGGACTGCACGTGCACGCGGAGCCGGTGGCCCTTTTCCACGCGCCAGCCGTTGCTTTCCATCTGCAGCACATACTTTTCCACCTTGCCCGCTTCCAACAGCTCAGCCGTTGCAAATCCGTTGCGGTATTTCGCGCGAAGAATGTTTTCCGAAAGCTTTCGGGCGTTGCCGTCCGCGTCCACATCCAGCAGGCGCACGAGCCAGTCGGTATCCTTTGCCGAGGACGACGCGTAAAGCTCGGCCGAGATCTCCCCGGCGATGGTGACGGCCTCGCCAAGCGGCTCCGACGTATAGACCAGCATGTCCGCGCGCAGCTCGTGCCCCTTGTAGTTGATGGGGCTGCGGTGGCCCACCTGCTTGGAGATCAGATCGTCGTGCGGAAGCGAGGGGTCGTACAGGTAGGTGTCGTGCCCCTCCTGTGTCGGCGCTTCCCATGTCAGCAGGCCGTCGCCGTTGGCCGAATTGGCGTGGCCCTGGCTGTCAAAGTAGCAGCAGGTCAAGGCGGATTCGGCGGGCGGCCAATCGGCGGAGGTATGCCACGCGTTTTCGCCGACCACGTAATAGGTGGCGCGCATTTCGCGGTCCACGCCGTTGTCAATGCCCTTGAGGTAATGATCGTACCACCGAAGGTTCGTAATGTCAAAATGGTAGATAACGGCGTTGTTGCCAAAGGGCACGCCCTCCACGTCGCGGGTGGTGTTGGGGCCGTGCTCCCACGGGCCGAGGATGATGCGGCGGTCCTTCACATCGTGCTTGGAAAGCCCGCGCCACGTTTCGCTGACGCCCAGGCCGTCGCCGTCATACCAGCCGCTGATCACCAGCATGGGCGCGCGCACGTTTGAAAAATTGCGGGAAAAGTCGCACCGCTGCCACCATTCGTTTTCCTCGTCATAGCGCGTCCATTTTTCCCATAAGTCGTTCGCCGGCTCGCCCAGCTCTTTCTTCGCGATGTCTTTAATGGGGCGGTGCGCGAGGATGGGGTCCCAATCAACGCCGGGGGACATGTACTTCATGTTCGGCCTCTGTCCGCTCGACTGCGCCAGCGCCCAGCAGAGCAAGGGCTGCGAGCAGAGCGCGCCGCCGCGCCGGACCGTGTCGACGAACGGGGAGCCGACGTTCACCTCGTCGATGACGCATTTCAGGTTCGGGTGCCCGCTGGTCGCGCCCTGCACCACGACATGCCCTAGGTAGGACGCGCCCCAGGTACCGACGTTTCCGTCGCTCCACGGCTGCCGAATGATCCAGTCGATGGTGTCGCTGGTGTCGTCGCGCTCAAAGGCGAACGGGTCCAGGTCGCCCTCCGAGTCGCCCCGGCCGCGCACGTCCTGCATGACGAGCGCGTAGCCCTTGTTCACATATTTGGACAGCTTGAACTGCATGCGCTCCTTGGTGTAGCAGCTGCGCACGAGCAGGGTGGGGAAGCGGGCGGACGGATCCCCGGTATAAGGAACGAACACGCGCTGCGCCAGCTTCACGCCGTCGCGCATGACGGCGGTCTGGATGCCCAGGCAGTCGGTGCCGTACGCGGGCTGCGAGAGCTTGAGCGCCGGATCGGTATACTGCGAAAGCGGCGTCAGAGCCTCGTACCCCTTTCGCACGGCGATGTCCATGCCGTAGCGGTGCGGCTGCACAAAGGCAATCACCTCGCCGTCCAGGGTGATCACATCCACGGCCGGGTCGGCCTTTCGCTGTGCCCAAATCCGCGCGGTTTTTTCCGCGCCGTCCACCCGGCCCGTCCAGGGGATGTGGCGGCTGTACGCGGCGCCGGAAGGAAGCGTGACCTCCTCGCCGTCCCAGGCCGCATCTGCAAGTTCGGGAAACCTTTGGTGCAGATCTTGAAGCGGCAGCGCCAAAAAGTCC
>CAZUIA010000299.1:0-2889 GCA_964620835.1 uncultured Oscillospiraceae bacterium | reverse complement strand
CGCTGCTTCATGCCGCCCGACAGCTCGACCGGGTGCTTTTGCAGCACCTCGGGCGACAGCCCCAATTCCTGAAAGCGGGCGCGCGCCATGGCGTAGATCTCTTTTGTGTCCATCTTGGGGTGGTGCGCGCGCACCACGTCCTCCACAAAGCGGATGATCCGCCGCGTGGGGTTCAGCGCGTTCATGGCCGCCTGCGGGATGTACGCGATTTGCGTGCCCAGGATGGACTTTCGCACGTCGTCCGGCTTCATGCCGGAGATGTTCTTGCCGTCAATCACGATGTCCCCGCTGATGTAGTGCAGGGGCGGGAAGTAGTAGCCCATCAGGCTCAGCGCCAGCGTGGACTTTCCGCAGCCGCTCTCCCCGGCGATGCCGAGCGATTTCCCCTCCTCGATCTGCAGCGAGACATGGTCGACCGCGTAGACATCCTCGTGAAAGCGGGTGATGTATTTCGTCGTCAGGTCCTTGACCTGAAGGATGATCCTGCTCATGGCGGCCTCCTACTCTCTCAGCGTGGGGTTGAACACCTGGTCAAGCCCCGTATTCATCAGGTTCAGCGAGAACGTGATGAGCGCGATGGTCAAAATGACCGGGAAATAGGCCCACCACGCGCCGTTGATGTGCGCCGAGTACAGCATGGCCCAGTTCATCATCAGGCCGAGCGTCGGGACCTCGGTGGTCTTGGGGCCCAGGCCCAGCATCGACAGCTGCGCTTCCGCCAGAATGCCGGAGGAGATCTGCAGGATGAACGCCATCACCACGTACGAAGCGATGTAGGGCAGGATGTCCGTCAGAATGATGCGCAGCAGGCTGTGGCCGGACAGCTTGCTCAAGTTGACATGGTCGCGGTTTCGAAGGGAGATGACCTGCGAACGGACCGAGCGCGCCGTCCATACCCAGGACGTCAGGCCGATGACCGTCGCCACGGTCATCGCGCCGCGCTGGCTCTGCTCAATGCTGTAGGAGATCAGAATCAGCAGCACAAACCCCGGGATGACGGTGAAAATGTTGGTGAAGAACATGATGATGTCATCCAGCCACCCGCCGACATACCCCGAAAGCAACCCCAGCATCAGCCCGAGGAACGTGGCGATGGTGCCCGCCACCAGGCCGATCAGGATCGACGTGCCGCAGGCGGAGACCAGCTGCTTGAGCGTGTCCCGGCCAAAGTTGTCCGTGCCAAGCGGCAGCACGCGCACATTGGTGACGCTGGAAACGTTGACATAGTCCGTCTTGGTGACCGTGCCGACGTTTTGCAGCTCGCCCGTTTCCTCGCTTGGGCGCATCAGCGTGACGCTGCCGGCGCCGGTGCTTCGGACAAGCTGCTGGTTGAGCCGCTCGTAATAGTTGCGCTTGGCCTTTGTCATGCCCGCGGGGCGGTCGCCGGGGTCATAGTGCTTTCTCCACAGCGAAAGCAGGCCCTGCGCGTCCTGAAGGTCGATGTCCGCTTCCGGCACGCCGACGGCGATGAGCCATTCCATCATGGAGATCTTGTCCGCGTCCGACAGCGAGGCGGCGACGCGCTTTGCGTCGGCGTCGGGCAGCTTGAGGGTCTGTTTTTTCGTGTCCAGCGCGTCGTACATGGAAACGTACGTGCCGGGCGGAAAGAAGGTGCCAAGGCCGATCATCTCCAGCGGGTTGCCGGGCACGATCAGCGGGTAAATGAGCATGGTCAGCAGGATGAGGGCGAAGATCAGAAAGCCAAGGATGAACTTAGGGGAGCGAAAGACCTGCCGGAGCGTATTTTTCATCGTCGCATCCCCCTTCAGTCAAACTGCGCGGCCTTGACGCGCGGATCGATAAAGCCGTAGATGATATCCATCAAAAACGTCGCCGTCAGCACCATCACCGTGATGATCAGCGTGGTGGCGGAAATGAGCGGATAGTCCGCCATGGTGATGCCGGCCAGGATGGTGGAGCCAAGGCCGGGGTAGCTGAACACGATCTCAGCCACCAGCGCGCCGCTGATCATGGTGCCGATCGAAAGCGCCAGGCCCGTCACCTGCGGCAGCATGGCGTTTCGAAACACATAGCCCACGATCTTTCTGTCCTTGATGCCGAGGAACCGGCTGTACTTGACATAGTCGGCATTTAATTCATAGATGGACATGGATCGCATGCCGATGGCCTGCCCGCCGATGGACACCAGCACGATGGACCAGAACGGAAGCTGGTAGTGCTCGATCACGGACTTGACGAAGGACCAGCTGAAGTTGGGGATCATATCGTAACCGTAGCCGCCCGCCACAGGCGCTATTTTCGCGTTGATCGCAAAGAAGGTGAGCAGGACCACGGCCACGCCGAACGCCGGGATGCTGGTCAAAAACAGGGACACCGGCATGATCACCTTGTCAAACCCCCTACGGACATACGCCGCCAGCGCGCCAAGAAGGTTTCCCAAGAGCCAGCCGACGATGATGGCCGGAAACTGCAGGCCGATCGTCCACCAGATGGCGCTTGCGACGATGTCGGAAACCGGGCGGGGGTATTGGCTGAAGGAAAGGCCGAAGTTTCCCTTGACCGCGTTTTGGACGTAGAGGACGAACTGCTCGGTCATGGGCTTGTTCGTCCCAAATTCCTTGGCATAGTTTTCATAGATGCGCTTGACCGCGGACGTGTCGGAAATGCCCTGCGCCGTCTTGGCGGTGATGGCGGCCACCGGGTCGCCGGGCATCAGGCGTGGCAGAATGAAATTGAGCAGCACGGCGGCAATAAAGGTAATGATGAACCACAGAATCTTTTTGCGAAAGTACTTTCCATACCCCTTCATAGCCAATCCTCCTATAGTGAGAAGCGGCCATACCAAAGCATGGCCGCTCAGCCTGCTGACAAATCCCCCGGGAGAGCTCGAGAGGGTTCGCAAACCCTCTCGAATCAAATCAAATCCAG
>CAZUIA010000298.1:0-2889 GCA_964620835.1 uncultured Oscillospiraceae bacterium | reverse complement strand
CGACCACGTTCTACATCGGCTTTGACCCGACCGCCGACAGCATGCACATCGGCCACTACATCCCGGTGATGGCCATGGCGCACATGCAGCGCGCCGGGCACCGCCCCATCGCGCTGATGGGCGGTGGCACGGCCATGGTCGGCGACCCGTCCGGCAAGACGGACCTTCGCAAAATGCTCACCCGCGAGGACATCGAGGAAAACGTCAAGGGCATTCAAAAGCAGATGAGCCGCTTTTTGGACTTTTCCCCGGGCAAGGCGATCATCGTCAACAACGCGGACTGGCTCTTGAAGCTCAACTACGTGGACTTCCTGCGCGAGATCGGCGTGCACTTCTCGGTCAACCAGATGCTGACCGCCGAGTGCTACAGGCAGCGCATGGAAAAGGGGCTGACGTTCCTTGAGTTCAACTACATGCTCATGCAGGGGTACGACTTCCTGGAGCTGTTCCGCCGCTACGGCTGCCGGCTGGAGATGGGCGGGGACGACCAGTGGAGCAACATCCTCGCCGGCGCGGACCTGGTGCGCAGGAAGGAGCGCGAAAAGGCGTACGCGCTGACGTTCAAGCTGCTGCTGACGAGCGAGGGCGTCAAGATGGGCAAGACCGAAAAGGGCGCGCTGTGGCTGTCGCCCGACAGGACGACGCCGTACGAGTTTTACCAGTACTGGCGAAACGTGGACGACGCGGACGTGGAAAAGTGCCTGGCACTCCTTACCTTCCTGCCCATGGACGAGGTGCGGCGGCTGGGCGCGCTGCCCGGCAGCGAGATCAACGAGGCCAAGCGCGTGCTGGCGTACGAGGTGACGAAGCTCATCCACGGCGAGGAGGAGGCCGAAAAGGCGATGAAGGCCGCCACGGCCCTGTTTTCCGGCGGCGCGATGGCCGGGTCCGTGCCCACGACCGTCCTTTCGCGCGCGGAGCTTGAAGAGGACAACCGCCTGTCCACGATTCTATCCCGCGTGGGGCTTGCAAAGTCGCGCGGCGCGGCCCGCAAGCTCATCGAGCAAAACGCCGTCAGCGTGGCCGAGGAAAAGGTCGCGGACGTGGAGGCGCGCGTTGAGGCGGATGCCATTCCTGAAGGCGGTCTGATGCTGCGCGTGGGCAAAAAGAGCTACCACCTTTTGAAGCTGTCCTGATGGAGGGCGGCTACAGGACCCTGAAAGCCCCGGGGTCCGACAGCTTTATCGAAAAAAAATCGCGGTTCATCGGCCAGGCAAGCCCGGCGCGCACCGAACAGGACGCGCTCGGCTTCCTCGCCTTGGTCCGCGAAAGGTATCGTGACGCCGCGCACAACTGCTTTGCCTACATCATCGGCCGAAATGCCGGCATCATGCGCTATTCGGATGACGGCGAGCCCGGCGGCACGGCCGGCATGCCCATCCTCGAAGTTATGCGCGCCCGGGGCGTGGTCGATGGCTGCGTGGTGGTCACGCGGTATTTCGGCGGCGTGCTGCTCGGCGCGGGCGGCCTTGCGCGCGCCTACGCGCAAGGGGCCAAGATCGCCATTGACGCGGCAAAGGTCATCGTCATGGAGGACAGCGCCCGGTTTTGGCTGGGCGTTGACTACCCGCTCTTTGGCCGGGTGGAGCACTACCTGCAAAGCGCGCCGGTGATCAAGGAAAACGTGGAGTTCGGCGCGACCGTGACCGCGACGCTGGTGGTGCGCCAAAGGGACAAGGACGCGGTGTTTGGTGAGCTGTTCCGTTTGACCGACGGGCGCGCGGAATTGATGGTGGTCGGGGAAATGAGCCTGGGATGGGAGGGGTAGCGTCCCTCTTTATTTTTTGAAATCGAACAGGTCCGAAAGCTCAACGCCCAGCGCTTCGGCGAGGCGAAAGAGCGTGGTTGTGGAAAAGGGCGTCGGCACGTTCAGCGCTTCCATGTTGCTCAGGCGCGTGCGGCTGATGCCCGCCTTTTCGGCGAGCTGCAGCTGCGTCAGGCCCTTTTTCTTTCGGTAGTACGCGATGTTCAGCGCAAGCTGGCGGTATGTTTCGCCAAACGCGTGCATGGGCCCCCTCTCCCCTCTTTGGCTGTATCATGGAAAATCGCGTCCGATCCTAAAACCTCACCCGCCTCCGGCCGTCACGAACCGGACCGCCTCCCGAATCATTTCCTTCAGCACATCGATGTCAATATCCGACAGCCGGCTGATGTACACGCAGCTTTTACCGCTTCGCACCTTGCCCAGCCGCCCGAGCTTTTCCCGCAGGGTTTCTTCTTCCATGTATACATACAGCGTGATCCCGGTCCTGGAAGGGGCAAAGCCGGTCTGGTACATTTCGCCCTCATGGCCCGATGCGTATCGGTAGCGATACCTGCCAAACCCGATTTGCTTTGCGCCCCAAACCCTCGGCGAAAACCCGGTGACGGACGCGAAGATGGCGACCAGCGCGGCCGCGTCCTGTTTTCTGCCCGGGTGTTCAATAGCGTCCAGAACCTCCTGAACGCTTTTGTCCGTTTCCTTTGTTTTCAGTTCATACAATGCGCGCGCCCCCTTTGCGTCCGTTTGTTTTTGTGTGCCGCTATGTTGCGTATACCACAGGCGCCGGGGGCGAAAACGCATGCCGCCCGCAGGGCGGACGCAAGCGAGACGACACCTTGATGGCTAGGAGCCGCCGTGTGGGCGACGATGACAAAAAGGACTGTTGCGCAAAAAACATAAAAGCCCCGTGGGCTTGCGAACGAGAGAAACGGGAGGGCGCGCGGATCCGTGCGGGCGTCCTCGCTCGCGTGCGCGCGAGCATCGGGGAGGAACGCCGCGCCGCACCGGTGTTGGGGGCATAAAGGCTGCGGCGCGGGGGAACCGGGCCGTCCGGTCCTTGGCAACTTTTTTCCGCGCGAAAAAAGGCCTCCGGCGGCCAAAGGCGCCGCCTTTGGAATCCGCCGGGG
>CAZUIA010000297.1:0-2898 GCA_964620835.1 uncultured Oscillospiraceae bacterium | reverse complement strand
CCGCTCCCGGCGCCGCCCGGAAACGCCGCGGCGTTTCAGGCGCCGTCCCCTCCCAAGGGGGGGCACGCGGGGGGGACCGCAGTCCCATCCCGCGCACTCCCACCCCGCGCATACCAAATTGACAATTAACGCCGCATGCGATACCATACGAATATTGACGATTCGGAGGTTTGCATGCGGCTTCGTCTTTTCCTTCTGACAGCCCTGCTGCTGTGCCTGTGCGTGCCGGCCGCGCGGGCCGAGGTGGCCGTCTACAACGATATTCAGTACATTTTCCCGGCCCCAAGCACGGAGCCGGATACGCTCGTTTTGTCCGTCCGGGGCGAGGCGCTCTACCCCGAAACGTTTCAGACCCGCGTGATTTCCGCGCTGCCCGGCGCGGTTTTTCAGGTATACGCCAAGGACGCGTCCGGCGCGTTCGTGCCCTTTCCCGACCCGCGCGATCCCTCCCAGCCGCTGACGCTTGTCACGCAGGCCGCTCCGGTTTCCGTCCTGCTTCCCCTGTCCGTCGACCTGTACCTCAGGCAGGTTGCCGCGCCGGAAGGGTTCGCGCCCGGCCCCGAGGACGACGCATACCTGCCCCTTTCCCTGCCCGGCGAGCTTGTGCTGACCAACTACCAGCAGGGCATGCAGGGCGTGCGCGTCGAGCTGACCGCCGACGGCCCGTCCGGCCCCGTGCCGCTTGCCGGCGTCACGTTCACGCTTGCGGGCCCGGGCGGCCGCCACACGCTCGTCACGGGCGAGGACGGCGTCGCGTCCTTGCGGGGCTTTCCCCCGGGCAACTATACCCTCTCCCAGCTCGATGCGCCGGACGGCCTTTCGATCGACGAGCCGGAGATTCCCCTGACCCTTGCCGAAAACGAAATCGTGCGGCTTTCCGTGCACAACAGCCAGGGCGGCCTTTTGACGCTCCGCGCGCTCGGGCTTTCAGCGGACAGCGCGCAAAGCGTGCGGCTGCTCCCCATCGACCGCCGCTACGAGGTCTATGACGAGCAGGGCGCGCTGTGCGGCGTGATCGCCACCGGGGAAACGCTGCCGCTGCCCGCGAAAAGGGACGGGCGGGCGTATACGCTGCGCGCCGCGGACGCGCCCGGAGACGGCTATGCCGCGGACGGTGAGGCGCACACGGTGCGCGTGTTCCCGGGCCAAACGGCGCAGTGCCACATTGTGGTGGAAAGCGAAAAGGGGCTCTACGCCTTCTCGCATGTTTCCGCTTTAGACCATTCCCCGGTTCCCGGCGGGGCGTTCGCGGTATACGACGCGTCCGGCCGCGTGGTGGAAACCTTCACCCCGGGCGCGGACGGACGGCATACCCCGGCTGCCCCGCTGCCCGCCGGCACGTACGCGATCCGGATGCTGCGCGCGGCGGAGGGGTACCAGTACGCGGACGAGGCGGCGGTGGTGACCGTCGAGCCGTTCCTGCGCCCGGACCGGCCCGTCGCCCAGGCGGCAATCCAAAGCGAGCCCGTGCCGGACCGGATGAAGGCCCCGCTTGTCACCGCCGATGCGCAGGCGCTCGGCAGCCTGTTTGAGCGGGACGCGCGCGTTTCGTTCACCCTGCGCCTGTTCGGCGGCGCGCCCCCGCTGCCCGTGTCGGACGTCTCCTACGCGCTTTCGTTCCCGGACATCGAGGGGCTTTCCGTGCTGGAAACGGCGGCCGACGGGGCGACGCTCGCGGTCGCGCGGCGCTATCCGCTGCCCGGCGTTCAGGAGATTTCCACCCTGACCGTGTCCGGCACGGTGTCGTATACGTACGCCTACAGGATCGCGCCGGACGAAACAAGGAATGAGCAGGTAAGCGCGCCGTTTGCCGTGGAGGTGGCATCCCTTGCCAAAGCCGCGAGCCTGCCCGCGTTCGCGGTGTCCGGCCATGTGACCGATGGGAAGGGGCGTCCGGTCCAAGGCCTGCGCGTTTCGCTGGAGGACGCCTCCGGGGCGTTTGAATTTGACCGCACCGTCACCGATCCCTTTGGCGCGTACGCCTTTGAATCCATGCCAAAGGACGGCCGCGTGCGCTTTTCCCCGCAGGCGGGCTACGGCGTGCTGCTTCAGGGAAACGACGCCGTTCTCCTGCCGGAGCGCACCGTGGCGGGCCGCGTCGTGGTCCATGGCGATCTTCAGGGATCTCCCGTCACGCTGTCCCTGGGCGTGTTGGGCGAAAAAACGCCGGACGCGGACGGGCGCTTTTCGTTCACCGGCGTGTTCGCGCCGGATGAGCCGCTTGGCGTTTCGGTCCCCGAAGGGGTGCTGTCCCGGGTGGAAACGGGGGGCGCGGAAACGGTCGTGCACCTGTACGCCGCCGCTTCCGTCACGGGGCAGATAGCCGACCCCGACGGCGCGCCGGTGGCGGGCGCTTTGGCAACGCTTTCGGGCGAAGGGGTGTCGCTGCGAGCGGAAACGGCGGCGGACGGGTCGTACGGGTTTGATGGCCTTTTCCCCGGCGAATATGCCATCTCGATCGCGCCGCCCGAGGGGTATTTTGCCGTCAGCGGCGGCGGCGCGAGCGTTTCGTTGCTTGCTGGGCAAGCGCACCGGGCGGAACAGACCGTCCTGATGCGGCCCGCCGGCATTGCCGGAACCCTCACGGAAAACGGCGCGCCCATCCCCGATGTGCGCGTCACGCTCTCCCCCTCCGGCGCCGAGGCCGTGACCGGCGCGGACGGCCGCTTTGCCTTTGAGGGCCTTTTGACAGGGACGTATTCGCTTTCCGTCGATCTGCCGCTCGACGTGCTGATCGCGGGCCTGCCGGAAACCGTTGAAATCGCGCATTCCGGCCAAAGGGAAACCGTTTCGCTTTCGGTCCTGCGCCCCGCGCGCCTTTTAGGCCGTGTGTGGCATGACGAAAACGACGACGGCCTGCTCTCCGCGGGCGAGGGAGGCCTTTCCGGCGCGGCGGTG
>CAZUIA010000296.1:0-2903 GCA_964620835.1 uncultured Oscillospiraceae bacterium | reverse complement strand
CCCGCCGCTTCATAGATAATAGGAGCAGTTCCAACCGGCGGACAGGGGGGAAAAGCGGTGCGCGCAAAGCGGCCTTCGCGCGATCCGAGATCCGCCCGGCAAACCTATACGACGGGCACCGGCGTTCATGTGGACGCAAGCGGCGGCGCGGTCGCGCGCAAACGAGCGCCGGCTCCCGCAGGGCGCGCCGAGCGGCGGGGTGTGGCGCGCCATCGGCCAAGGAGGGTCCTTTCCGCGCTGGGGACAGCGGCGGCCATCGGCGTGTTCGCGCTTATCGGGGGCCTGTACGGCGATCTTTGGCCGGCGGATACGGCCCCGGCCGCCGTATCGGTCCCGGTTGCCCCGACGGCTGCGGTCGCAGCGCCGGAAAGCGCGGCGCTTCCCGTTCAAACACCCCATACGACCGCGGCGCCCTCCGTTCAGGAAGAAGTCCGCGTATGGCTTCCGAAAAGCGGGCAACGCTACCACGCGCACCCCGCCTGCAGCGGCATGCGGGACGCGGTCGAGGCGCCGCTGGCGCAGGCGAAGGCGCAGGGGTATACGCCCTGCAAGCGCTGCCATCCGCCCGAATAACGCAAAGGAGACGGATCCCATGAAAGCGACGATCAACAAGGAAAGACTGGTCATGCAAAGCGTCCTGGGCGCGGTGCATCACCCGACGGTTTCCAGGCCCTACCGGCAGGACCAGCACGGCTTTGTGCACGTGCTGCCCGCCACGGGCGCCATCACCTACAACGTGAAGATCGGCGATTCGGTCTTTGCCATGGAGTGCGACCATGTGGAGCCGGGCGTGTCCATCCAGAATCCCGAAACCAACGAGAACAACGCGCTGAACCTGCTGGCCTGCGTCGGAAACACGGCGACCGTGGTCACCGGCGACGCGAAGGGGGAGAAGGGGTTTGTGACCGGCAAGCACGGCGGTATCGAGCATGTGCTGGCCTATTTTTCAAAGGAAACGCTGGAGAAGATGGTCGTCGGGGATAAGATCCAGATCCGCGCGCAAGGCCAGGGCATGAAGGTGAGCGGGTTTGAGGATACCGTGTACGCCATGAACCTAGACCCGGAGCTTTTTGAAAAGATGAATGTCACCGTGGAGGAAGGCAAGCTCCGCGTGCCGGTGGCCGCCAAGGTTCCCGCGTACCTGATGGGCTCGGGCATCGGCGCGGGCAGCGCGTACAGCGGCGACTATGACATCATGACCGCCGACCGCGCCGAGCTTGCGCGGCTGGGCCTTGACAAGCTGCGCTACGGCGACATCGTGCTGCTGGAAAACTGCGACACTTCGTTTGGCCGCGGGTATTTGACCGGCGCGGTCACCATCGGCGTGGTGGTCCACAGCGACTGCATCCTCATCGGCCACGGCCCGGGCGTCACCACGCTTTTGACGGCCAAAACGCCGGTGATCGTGGGCGAAATATGCGAAAAGGCGAACATCGCCGACTATTTGGGCGTATAGGCGGGCTTTGCCCGCGGGGGAAAATAAAGGGGTGCAACGAATCCCACCGGACCATCAACAAGCAACAGTTGGTGGTCTTTTTTGACCCTGGCGCTAAAAATAAAAAAGACGGGGTCCGTTTTCGCGCGGCCGCCCCGGCGGCGTCACCGCTTCCGCCTGCCCAGGAAAAGCGCGCCAAACAGCGCCGCGATACCGGCCGCGCATACGAGGGCGACCAGCCACGGGCGGTACCCCTGCCGCCAGTACACGTCCCCCTGGCCGACCTCCGGCAGCGGGATCGGATCGTAGGGCAGGCCCCAATCAGCGAGCAGCCCCTTCATGTTGAGCAGATGCACGACCGGCACGCCCTCGCGCAGGTAGTGCTGCACCAGGCCGTTGCCCTGTTCGCCCTCCGGCAGCGATGTCAGGATGCCGCCCGGCATGGTCGTCATGCCGCTGCTGTCGCCAAAGGACGTCTCGTTGCCGCCGACGTTGACGAAGCACCGGACCGCCCCGTCCCGCGAGAAACGCCGGACGCGGTCGGCGATGTTTTCGGAAAGGTCCGCGTGCGCGAGGAATTCATAGCCAAGGCCGGTCAGACGCTTTCGGATCTCCTCGCGCAGCTGCTCGGGCATTTCAAGCCCCATATCGGCCTCCCCGCCCATCGAAAACGCGGTCGAGCGGCGCGCGACCAGCCCGTTTGCCGCAAGGTACGCCTCCATGTCCGGGTAGGTGAATTCGGGCAGGTTCGCGCCATAGGTCGACGCGCCGACGGACGGGATCGCGACGCCCGAAAGCCCCATCGCGTCCATCGCGCACAAGACGGCGATGTTCGCGCACGGAAACGATCCCGACAGGTTGACCGCGACGCGGTCGCCCTCCTGAAGGCCCAGCGTGACAAACATGTCCACAATGGCGGCGGCCAGGTTCGGGTTGGTGGTGGACCGTTTGGATTCCAGGCTGCCCAGCGTCGTGGTGATGCCGGTGAAGGGGTCGCCGATCATGCCGGTTTCGTTGGGATCGTCCGTAATGCGGATGGGCAGGCCGCGCCGCAGCCGTTCCGCCTTCAGCGCCTCAAACGCGGCCTTGGCGCGCGCGGCGGCGTTTCGCATCAGCGGTGCGGCGGCCTTTTCAGTGGGCACCTTCGTGCATTCCAGCAGCAGCACGCCGGCAAGCAGCACGGCAAACAGGGCAAGCAGCCACGGCGTTTTGACATTCTTTCCCATCGCGTCACCCCCAAAGCACGATGCGCAAAAGCCACAGCAGGCAGCACACGATGCCAAGCGCCGCAAATGTGGGCAAAATTCCCTGCCGCTCGACATCGCGGCCGAGCAGCCCGGGGATCAGATAGCCGATGGACAAGGACAGATTCGGCACGGCGAGCGGGCCGGATGCGTACACGGCCCCCAGCAAGAATTTGAGCACCATGCCGGTCATCAGGTACACGGCCATCCGCCGCCTGCCGTAG
>CAZUIA010000295.1:0-2915 GCA_964620835.1 uncultured Oscillospiraceae bacterium | reverse complement strand
CCGGGCCTTGCCAACCTGCTGCTGGATCCGTATTTCAAGCAGGCGGTGGAGGGCGCGCAGGCCGGTTGGCGCAGGGTGTGCGCCGAAGCGCTGGCAAACGGCATCCCCGTGCCCGCGCTGACGAGCGCACTTTCGTACTTTGACGGCTACCGTGCCGAGCGGCTGCCCGCGAACCTCTTGCAGGCCCAGCGCGACTATTTCGGCGCGCATACCTACGAGCGTCTCGACGCGCCGCGCGGCCAGTTCTTCCACACCAACTGGACCGGCCACGGCGGCGACATCTCCGCCTCGACCTACAACGCGTAACGGAGGAGCACCATGAACGGTCTATCCATCGTATCCGAAAGCCCTCAGGGGCTTTCGGACGCGCTTTTATACCAGGCGCTTGAGGACGCCATCCGGGACGTGCGGCCGTCGCTTCGCAAGGTGCTGCTCGTTCCCCCGGACTTTACCCGCTTCCACTCCGGCGCGGGCAAGATCACCGCGCGGCTGTACGCGCTTTTGAAGGACGATTGCCAAGTGGACATCCTTCCGGCGCTCGGCACGCACGTGGCCATGCCGCCGGAGGAGCTTGTCGCCATGTTTGGGGACCAGATTCCGCTGAGCCGCTTTCTCGTGCACAACTGGCGCACCGACGTGGTGAAGCTGGGCGAAGTGCCGGCGGACTATGTGGCCGAGGTTTCCGAGGGGCTTGTGACCGACGCCGTAGACGTGGAAGTCAACCGGCTTTTGGTGGACCCGTCGTATGATCTGATCCTGTCCATCGGGCAGGTGGTGCCGCACGAGGTGGTCGGCATGGCCAACTACGGCAAAAACCTGTTCGTCGGCTGCGGCGGCAGCGCCATGATCAATGCCTCGCATATGCTGGGAGCGCATCATGGGTCGGGATTTTTCCCCGGTGCGCAAGGTGTTTGATTACGCGGAGGAGCGCTTCCTCAAGGACATTCCCCTCAGCTACATTCTGACCGTGACCACCGCGCCGGAGGGGGACATCCGTATCCACGGGCTGTTCGCCGGCCGGGAGCGGGCGTACTTTGAGCAGGCCGTGGCCCTGAGCCAGCAGAAGAACCTGACGTTTGTGGACAAGCCGCTCAAAAAGGTGGTCGTGCTGCTGGACGAAAAGGAGTTCAAGAGCACCTGGCTTGGCAACAAGGCCGTGTACCGCACGCGCATGGCGATTGCCGACGGCGGAGAGCTGATCGTGCTGGCGCCGGGCGTCGAGCGGTTTGGCGAGGACATGGGCATCGACGCGCTGATCCGCAAATACGGCTACTGCGGCCGCGAGCGCGTGCTGGAGCTGGTGCGCGAGCAGGACGATCTGCGCCATAACCTGTCGGCCGCGGCACACCTGATCCACGGCTCGTCCGACGGGCGGTTCTCGATCACCTATGCGACGCGGAAGGTGACCGAGGACGAGGTGCGCGGCGTGCACTTTGGGTACCTTCCCTATGCGGAGGCCGTCAAGCGGTATGACCCCACGAAGCTTTCGGACGGCTATAACACCCTGCCGGACGGCGAGGAGATCTACTACATCAGCAACCCGGCGCTGGGGCTTTGGGCGGACCGGGCGAAGTTTTCGTAAGGGGTTTGGACTGCCAATAACGATACGATGGGGCTGCCACACAAAGGCGTGCGGTAGCCCTTTTATTTTGGGCTAGAAAGTATGCCCCGTCAAAAACGGGTTTTGGGGATGGAATCCCATATGCGGCCCTTTACCAATAAGCAGTGAGCGTGATAGGACGAATTCGGAGCACAGCGAATCCAGCAGTACGCCGTTGGACGTATTCACGCCACCTTTTCTTTTTAATCCGAATGCAAAATATAATTGATATTTCAAAAACTATACCGTACAATACAAGGGAGAGGAGGATTGCTTGTGAAGAATCTCCGGATGAAATCAGCACGCGCGGCAATGGATTTGTCGCAGGAAGCGCTGGCGGAAAAGGTGGGCGTAACAAGGCAGACCATCGGCATGATTGAGGCCGGGACCTTCAATCCGTCCATCCGCCTGTGCGTTTCGATCTGCAAAGCACTTGGCAAAACGCTGAACGATCTGTTCTGGGAGGAGGAATTGTGATGAAAAAGAATTGCACCATTGTGGATGAGCGCCAGCGAATGGAGCTTTTGGCGGTAGAGCACAAGGGGTTCTGGATGATGTTCTACGGATTGGTCGCCGCCATCCTTTTGCAGGTGATCTTTTTTGAACCGGATTGGAAGCGGATCATCGGGGAAGGGATCGTGCTGCTTATGGGCAGCGGTGTGCTGGCTATTGGATGCCTTCGCCGGGGACTATGGGATTACACGACAACGCCCACTCGGCGCACCTATCTGATCTTCGCGGGCGTTGCAACGGGCCTGATCATCCTTTGTTTGCTTGTGATCCGTCTGGTGAAGGGAAATCCGATCCACATCCCCTCTCTCGCGATTTTGGGCACGATCGGCTTTGCCGTCACCTATGCGATCCTCGCGCTCATGGGCCACGTTGTGCTACGGCGGCGCAAAGCGTTGGAAGAAGCGGTGGACGACCAGGATCGGGCGCCGTAAGCGCGGAGGTTTTGCCCGATGGGCGCCGAATGTGGGGTTGTCGCCCGATATTGGCCCGCTGAACGAAAATTAGCGAGGGCGGCGAAGTGAAACTGGAACGCAGCACAGCAAGAGCCGCCGCGCCTTTTCCGGCACGGCGGCCCGCTTCATATTTATATCTATGAAAAACAACTTAACAACGCTTCCCCTACTCCTCCACCAGCACGATCCGCCCGCAGTTCTCGCACTCCACGCTGCTGGCGCCCATGCGGATGTTGCGCAAAATCACCTGCGGCAGGTTCATGTTGCAGCCGCCACAGCGGTTACCGTCCAGGAGCTTTGCGATCGGCGGCATGCTGTGCTGCTTGATCTGCTTGTATTTTTCAACCAGG
>CAZUIA010000294.1:0-2942 GCA_964620835.1 uncultured Oscillospiraceae bacterium | reverse complement strand
CGAACCGCCCGGGATCTCGCGCGTCTGCGTGAGCACGCGGCCGTTGGTGATCAGCATCTTTTTCATGGGTCTTCCCTCTCACGCATACCGGCATAGCAGCGCCGGGTCGGTCAGCGCGGCCGAATTGGCGTCCAGGTACAGCGTCCAGTCCGGATGCGTGCGCAGCATGGTCGCCGGGATCCGGTTCGTCGTTTCCGGGGCGGCCAGCGTGTCGCGGATCGCCTCGGCCTTCACCGCGTGCGGCACGCAGGTGATGATCTTTTTGCAGCGCATGATCTGCGCCACGGTCATGGAAATCGCGTGTTTCGGCACCTCGTCAAGGCTTGCAAACCAGCCCTCGCCCACCTGCTGGCGGCGGCAGCGCTCGTCCAGCGCGGCGACGAAATACGCGTCCTGCCGCTCAAAGTCGGCCGGCGGGTCGTTGAAGGCGATGTGGCCGTTTTCGCCGATGCCGATTACGCCCACGTCCACCGGCGCTTCGCCAATGGCCTTGGACAGCGCCGCGATGTTGGCCTGCACGTCCCCTTCGCCGCTGACGAGATGGTATGCCTTCAGCGGCGCGATCTGATTCAAAAAGCGCTCGGTCAGATACTTGCGAAAGCTGGCCGCGTGCGTGATGGGCAGGCCGACGTATTCGTCCAGGTGAAACATCGTCACCCGGCCCCAGTCAACGTCCTCCCTCACCAGCTGAGAAAGCGTCTCAAACTGCGACGCGCCCGTGGACAGCGCCAGGCGCGCCTCCCCCTTTTCGGCGATCGCCTCGTTCAGCGCCTTGGCGATGTGCTTGCCCGCACGCGCGCCCAGCAGTTCGCAGGTTTCCGAAACAGAGATTTTCATGTCGTTTTGCTCCTTATGTCGTAATCAGCCCTTGACGGCGCCGCTCATCACGCCGGACACCAGTTGCTTTTGAAAGATCAGGAACATCAGGATCGGCGGGATCATCGCGACGGTGATCACCGCGCCCAGCACGCCGAACTCCCAGCCGCCCTCGCCCTTTAAAAGCGTCACGCCGACGGAGATGGGCATCGCGCGCTCCTTGGGCGCCAGGGTTCTGGAAAGGGTATATTCGCCCCAGACATTGTAAAACGCGAAAATCGCCACGATCGCCAGGCCACCCTTGGCCGCGGGCAGCATCACGCGAAGCCAGGTGTCAAACACGCTGCACCCGTCGATGTTCGCGGCCTCCTCCAGCTCGTCCGGCACCTCCTTGTACACGCCGCGCATGATGAAGATGCAAAACGGGATCACCGTGGCGACACAGGGCAGGATGAGGCCGAGGTTCGTGTTGATCAGGCGCAGATCGTACTCCATGATATAGATGGGGATCAACAGCACCGCCAGCGGGAACGTCACCAGAAACAGGATGACGCCGAGCAGTGCCTCGCGGCCCCGAAACGGCAGCTTTGCAAAGGCATACCCAGCCAGAGAGCAGCACACCACCGTCAGCACCGTGGACGACACCGTGATCACGATGCTGTTGCGGAAATACTTGGCATACTTGTCAAAATGGTCGAGAATATAGCGGTAGTTGTCCAAATGAATGGACCGCGGGAAAAACGTCATGTTCAGCGAGAGGATCTGGTTTTCCAGCTTGACGGAGTTGAAAAGCGCCATCAGCACCGGCACCAGCATCAAAAACGAGAGCACCGACATGAGCAAGGTGAGCACGATCTGCCCGGGCTTGATGGAAAAACGATGCTTTCTTTTCATCTGCGCCGCCCCCTTTACCGTTCCCCGCGGCTCAGCCGCAGGTTGAGCAGCGAGAACACCAAAATGATGGCGCTGAGGATAAACCCGGTGGCCGCGCCGTAGCTCATGTCCAGGTAGGTGAAGGCGGTGCGGTAAATGTACATGTACATGACCGTCGTCGCCGTGCCCGGCCCGCCCGAGGTCACGATCGTCGGCACGACGAATACCTTCAGCGCGTGCAGGATCGCCCAAATGCCGGTGACGACAAACGTCTCGCGCAGGTTCGGCAGGATGATGCGCACGAGGGTCCGCCACCCGCGCGACCCGTCCACGATGCCGGCCTCGAGCATATCCTGCGGGAGCGCCTGCAGGCCGTTCAAAAACAGGATCGCCTCAAAGCCCACGGAGCTCCAGACCGAAACGACGATCACGCTGATCATCGCCCAGGGGTTTGTCGCCAGCCAGACCCGCGTCAGCGAGCCAAGGCCCAGGATGTCCGCCAGGAAGTAGTTGACCAGGCCGTAGTTTTTTTGCAGCATCCAGTTAAAGACGAAGCTGCTCAAAGACAGCGGGATGACGATGGGCAGGAAGAAGGCCGTTCGGAAAAAGCCCGTCTTTCCCTTGGCATAAAAGAGCATCAGCGCCAGCAGAAGCCCGCAGACCATCACCGTGACAAAGTAAATCACGGAATAGCCGGCCGTCACCTTCATGCTGTCCAGAAACCCCCGGTCCGAAAACGCCTTGACATAGTTGTCGATGCCAAGGAAGGTCGGCGCCTTGTCAAAGCCAAACTTGTACTTGGTGAAGCTGATATAGAACGAATACACGAGCGGATAGAACATGAAAGCCGAAGCAAGCAGGAACGCCGGCAACACAAAAACCATTCCCCACCGGGCTTTGCTGCGCTGGCGCGCGCTCAAGCCACGCGTCGTCATAGATCCCCACCTCTCTTCCCGCCACTTCGCTGTGAGGCGTTTTGTTTGTAGAGGGTTTTGGGCGGCCGCGCCGGCCGCTTCGCCGCTTTGGCGCCCGCGCCCTCGCTTGCGCGGGAAGCGTTCCCGCGCCGGTTGGATTGGGTTTCAGCGTGCGTTTGGTTGTTTCTTCTGCGCTTTTTCATCCGGCCGCCAAAATCGACAGAGGGGCAAATATATGGGGTTGCTTCCATCCGCCTTCCCCGCGAGGGGGGCGACGCCCGCCGCCACAGGATGCGCCCGACGTTGCGCACGTTTCAATCCACGCTCCCCAGCGTTGAA
>CAZUIA010000293.1:0-2973 GCA_964620835.1 uncultured Oscillospiraceae bacterium | reverse complement strand
GCCGGGTCGGCCGTGAAGGCGCGGATGGCGTCGCCCGCCGCCAGGCCCTTTTCGTTGTTGAAGTCGCAGGTCTGCTTGCCGTTTTCATCCAGGCCCAGCGTGCAGCCGGCGCCCAGGAAGAACGAGGCGATGTACCAGCCGTTGGACACGTCCATGAAGACCTTTTTGCCGGCCTCGCCAGCCTTCTTGAGCATGCCGTCCAGGCTCAGGACGTCCTCCTCGCTCAGGACGGACTTGTCGTAGTAGAGGAAGTAGCCGTTGTCCGCGCTCATCGGGTAGGCGTAGAGCACGCCGTCGATGGTGGCCGATTCGATGGAGCCGGCCGAGTTGGCCGCGATCACGGCGTCGAGGTTCCGCGTGACCTCATAGAGGGCGTCCGCGGCCACGAGGTCCATGAGCTGGTCGTTGGCAAAGGCGAACACGTCCGCGGCCGCGGCCGGGTCCTCCAGGTAGCGGGCCTTGGCGTCCGGCTCGCCCACAACGCCCAGGGTGATGTCAAAGGCCTTGTCCGGGTTTTCCGCCTTGAAGCCCTCGACCAATTCGGCCAAAAGCGCCTGGTCTTCCTGGCTGCCCCACACCTTGAGCGTGACGGTCTCGGCCAGCGCGCCGGCGCAAAGGCCCACAAGCATCGCCATCGTCAGGAACACGGAGAGAAGTTTTTTCATGGTGACTGCTCCTTTTCTGTTTGTCTTGCCATCCTATTTCAGGCGCCCCGCGCCTCAATAGCCTGTCAGCGGGCGGACCGTCCCACCCTGGGTGAGCGCGCTTTTCAAAAGAACGTTTTCGCTGTCCGCCGGGTCCTTCAAAAGCCTGAGCATCAGGTCCACACTGCCCTCGGCGATCCGGTCGGCCGGCTGGGCGACGGTCGTCAGCGCGGGCAGGGTGTAGCGGCACAGCAGGATACCGTCAAAGCCCACCACCGACACGTCCTTTGGCACAAAAAGACCCCGGTCATGCAGTGCCCGGATCACGGCCAGGGCGATGATGTCGCTCATGGCGAACACGGCGGTGAAGTCCGGCGCTTTTTCAAGGAACGAAAGCGCCGTCCGGTATGCCTTTTCCATTTGGAACGAGCACTGCACGTACAGCGACTCGTTATAGGTGAGGCCCCTGGCCGCATACGCCTGCACGACGCCCTGGTACCGCTGCCCGATGCCGTCGTCCACCTCGCGCCTTCCGCCAAAGACGGCGATGCGCCGGTGGCCCCTGTCCAGCAGGTGGTCGACCGCCATGCGCGCGCTTTGCCGGTTATCGACGCCGATGGACGAAACGCCCTTGACGCGCAGCGTGGACGTGTCCACGGTCGCGAACACGCACGGCAGCGGCAGCGCGGCGATCTCCCCGGCGCGGCCGACAATGTTGGACCCGAGAAAGAGGATGCCCCGCACCTTCTTTTCGGCCATGTGGTGGCGCGCGGTTTCAAACTCGTCGCCCGCCTCGTCGATGAAGTCGGGCAGGAACTTTTGGCTTCGGCGGCTGCCCGCCTCGATGATCCGCTCGGCGATGTCCGTCAAAAAGCTGTTCTGCCGCCCGCGCACGATCAGCGAAACCAGGTTCGCGTTTCGCTGCTTGAGGTTCTTGGCATTCGCGTTAGGTGTATAATTATGCAATTCCACAACCTCCAGGACCTTTCGCTTGGTTTCCTGCGAAACGTCGGGGTGGTTGTTGAGCACGCGGGAGACGGTGGCGATGCCCACGCCCGAAAGCGCGGCGATGTCCTTGATCGTCAGTGGTTTCATGCTGTGGCCGCCTTGATTGAAAACGTTACCGGAAACGTTTCCTTTGTGAAAAAAGTATACGATACGTTTTTGTTTTTGTCAAGACGGCTTTTGAAAACTTTTATCGCTAAAAAGCGCCGGGCCGCCCCTTTTTCGCGCTTCGGACGCAAAAAAGGGGCGCAAATCGCTTTTCCCCCCTTCCCATCCGCGGAGAACCCTGGTATACTATGTCTATTCATTATGCATGAAAATGAATGGAGGTGCTCCCATGGCCGCGCTTTTGCCCATCGTGCGGGAGCTTTTTGGAAAGGATATCGCTTCGGCTTCAAGCGACGAGCTGTACGCCGCGCTGCTCACCCTGGTCAAGCGCCGAACGGCAACCCTCGCGCCGCTTTCGGGCGAAAAGAAGCTGTACTACCTTTCCGCCGAGTTTCTGATCGGCCGGCTGCTCGGGAACAACCTCCTCAGGCTCGGCCTGTATGGGGCGGTGGAGAAAGAGCTTTTCGCCGCCGGCAAGTCGCTCGGCGATCTGGAGGAGCTGGAGCCGGAGCCGTCCCTTGGCAACGGGGGCCTCGGGCGTCTGGCGGCGTGCTATCTGGATTCGATCGCCGCGCTTTCCCTGCCCGGTGAGGGCATCGGCCTGAATTACCACCTGGGGCTGTTTCGCCAGACCTTTAAGCACAACAAGCAGGCCGAGCACCCGGACCCCTGGATGGCCCCGGATAGCTTTTTGCACACCGAGCCGGTCCGCTTCCCGGTTTCGTTCGGCCGCTTCACGCTGGAGGCCGTTTTGCGCACCATCGACGTGCCCGGGCCAAAGGGCAAAAACCGCCTGTCCCTCTTTGACGCCGAGACGGTGGACGAATCCATCGTGACGGACGGCATTTCCTTTGACCAAAGCGACATCCGGCGGAACCTGACGCTGTTTCTGTACCCCGACGACAGCACCGAAAAGGGCAGGCTCCTGCGCGTGTACCAGCAGTATTTTCTGGTGAGTGCGGCCGCACAGCTGATCCTCAAGGAGCTTACGAACGCCGGGCACCCGCTCACCGCGCTGGACCGGCACGCGGCCATTCAGATCAACGACACGCACCCGGCGATGATCATTCCGGAGCTGATCCGCCTGCTGGTTGAACAGGGCGTTCCCTTTGACGGGGCGGCGGACATCGTATCCCGCGCGTGCGCGTACACGAACCATACCATCCTAGCGGAGGCGCTGGAAAAGTGGCCGCTTTCCTATATAGACGAGGTGGCC
>CAZUIA010000292.1:0-2973 GCA_964620835.1 uncultured Oscillospiraceae bacterium | reverse complement strand
CCCGGAAATCCCGCAGGATTTCAGGCCCAATCCTTTCCTCTCGTTGACGAACCACAGTTTGTCAACGGCCTATCCCGCGGGTTTTCATTGAAAACCGCGGGTCTTTGCTTGTTTTGGGGGCTTATCTTGAAACGCTTGTTTTGAGACGCTTGATGGCCCCCTTTATGTAGCTCATGTTTTCATGCGCAAGAGGCGCGGCAGCTACTTTTGCGCACGGGTGCTTTCCAGAGGATCGGCTGCCCGCAAAGCGGTCCAGGCATGCCTTGCGAAAAGGCGCGCCGGTCTGCTTGCGGCCTTTGTGCGCGGCAGCGCATCACACGCCTGTCATTTACTCCGGACCAGGCCGGCCGGGGCGGGGATAACCGGGTGAAAACCGCGTAAACCCCAAGGCGCGCCTCCTGCGCTTGCCGCAAAAAACGTCCTCTGAAAAGGCGTGAAGAAAAGCCGCGCGCTCCGATGCGCAAGTAAGACGGCGCACGGATGGGTATACTAGGGCATGTTCTCCCAACCCTTTGCGCGCGTCCTGCGGTATCCCTTCCCCATTTCCGCTTTCCCCGTTGCCCGGCGCCGCGCCGAGCTTCGGCGTTTTGAATACGGAAAGCCCGCCGCAGGCAGCTTCCCCGGTGCGTGGGGGCAACCCCTGCCACGTGCCATCAGAACAAGTGCGAATTGCCGGAGGTGTTCATGGAAAAAGCAATTCAATGGTTGCCCTGGGGCCAGGAGGCGTTCCAAAAGGCGAAGCAGGAGCAAAAGCCCGTGTTTTTGCATATCGGCTTTCCAAGCTGCCACTGGTGCCATGTGATGGAACGCGAGTCCTTTGAGGACCCTGAAGTCGCCGCGCTGCTCAACGAATCCTTTGTCTGCGTTGACGTGGACCGCGAGCAGCGGCCGGACGTGGACGCCGTGTACATGGCCGCCTGCCAGTCCATGACAGGGCAGGGAGGTTGGCCGCTCACCGCGCTTTTGACGCCGTCGCAAAAGCCGTTTTTCATCACGACCTATCTGCCGCGCGAGACGCTCCTTTCCGTGCTCCGGGAGGCCAAGGGGCAGTGGGCCCGGCAGCGCGACAGACTGTCCACGCTGGGGTCGCAGATCAGCCAGGCCGTGCAGTCGCAGTTCACGTACGCCGGCCAGGCCGTCAATGTGGACAAGCGCCTGATGCAAAACGGCGTTCGGGCGTTTGCCTCCTCGTTTGACGCCGAATGGGGCGGCATTGGCATCGCGCCCAAATTCCCGATGCCGCATACGCTGCTGTTCCTGCTTCGCCAATCCGTGCTGGGCCAGGACGCAAAGGCGCTTTCCATGGCCGAGACGACGCTTTTGCGGATGTGCGAGGGTGGTATTTTTGATCACGTGGGCGGCGGGTTCATGCGCTATTCGACGGACCGCCGATGGGCCGTCCCCCACTTTGAAAAGATGCTGATCGATAACGCGTTGCTCTCGGCCGTCTACCTGGAGGCCTGGCAGATCACCGGGCGGGCGCTGTACCGCTTGGTTGCCGACCGGACGCTTCAGTACGTGCTTCGGGAAATGACCCATGCGGAGGGCGGCTTTTTCTCCTCGCAGGACGCGGACGCCGAAGGTGAGGAGGGCGCGTATTACCACCTGGGGCGAAAGGAGCTTTTGTCGCTGCTGGGAAAGGACGACGGCGCCGCCTACGCGCGCTACTACAACCTGGAGGAGGGCGGCTATCCCAACCGCATCGGCTACGAGGGCGCGATCGAGACCCGGCGCATGGCCGCGCTGAGCGAGAAGGTCCGCGCCTACCGGGCGGAGCGCATGCCGCTGAAGCGGGACGAAAAGATCCTGACCGCCTGGAACGGCCAGATGATCGCCGCGCTTTCGCGCGCGTACCAGGCCACCGGCGAGGAAGGATACCTGCTGGCCGCCGTCCGTGCCGCGCTGTTTGCGAAAAAGCACCTCATCAGGCCGGAAGGCGACCTGGCCATCCACTGGCAAAACGGCCGGGCGATGGGCGACGGGCTGCTGGACGACTATGCCTGGCTTTCGGAGGGCGCGCTGTCGCTGTACCGCGCGACGCTGGAGGACCGTTGGCTGCGCCTGGCCGTCAGCCTTGCGCGCCAGATGCTGGAACGGTTTGAGGACCGTGAGCAGGGCGGGTTCTTCCTCACACCGCACGGCGGGGAGAAGCTCGTCGCGCGCCCGAAGGAAACCTATGACGGCGCGCAGCCCTCGGGCAACGCGGCGGCGCTTTTTGTGCTGGTCACGCTTTCGATGCTCGACATCGGAGAGGGATGGGCCGAGGCCGCGGAGCGGCAGCGGGCGTTTCTTTCCGGCTTGATGGCGGATGCGCCGCTGCAGCACATGGCTTCGCTCACCGCGGTCATGCCGCTGATTTACCCCGTCACGCTTCTGGACGCGCGCGCGCTGCCGCAGGACAACAAGCGGCTGCTCGAAAAACTGCGCAGCCGATACCTACCGCTTCTGTTTCTGAAGGCGACGGAGCCGGGCGCGGGCGGCAGCAGCTGGCACGTTTGTCAGGGGCATACCTGCCTCAAGCCCTTTCAGGAGATGGAGGCCGCCCTCTCTTCCCTGCCACAGCAGCCGAATTTTCCAGATTTTACATCTTAGGTTCATGTTGCGGACGCGAATGTTCACATTTTTGACATACCCGGTTCATTTTGGCTCGCTATACTGGGTCCATCGAACGGGAACCCTTCGAAAATTCATCAAAGGGAGCGGATGCCATTCAAGAAGAAACAGCGAGCCACCTTCATGTGAGATACTCTTCCTTTCTTTACGCCCACGGCCGGCTTGAGCAACCGGACCGGCGGGCGTTTTTCGCGCGCAAAGGCCCGCATCGCGGCGGCTCGAAGCCCTCGGAGGGACCAAACATGCGGGCCGATTGCCCGGGAAGGGCAAAAAAAATCCCCCGAGCCTTGGCCCAAGGGAAGGAGCGCTATTTCAGTATCGCCAGCAGCGCCCGTTTCAACTGACCCGCGGTCTGTCGCA
>CAZUIA010000291.1:0-2975 GCA_964620835.1 uncultured Oscillospiraceae bacterium | reverse complement strand
ATGCGTGGTTGGGTACTGCGTGCTCAAAGACTCCCCTCCTTTCGTCTTTTGCGGTATAGGCGAAGGGGGAGGGTGGTTTCAAGGCATTTTTTACGCCTTCTTGTGACAAACACTTGAAAAAGAGAAGGAATTTATGAAATCCATGGCAAATAATGGGATGCATTCCAGGGAGCACGCTTTTAGGGAGCACGCGGCATGAATGACGAGATCCTCACCAGCGTCGGGGTTGACATCGGCACCTCGACAACCCAGTGCGTGTTTTCCAGCCTCACGCTGTCAAACGCCGCGCCGGCCTTCGCCGTGCCCCGGATCGCGCTCAAGGACCGCCGCGTGCTCTACCGTGCTCCGCTTTGCCTGACGCCCCTTTCGGCCCCGGACACCATCGACGCCGGCCGTGTGCGCGGCCTGGTCGACACAGCGTACCGGGACGCCGGCATCGCGCCCGGCCAGATTCGCCTGGGCGCGGTGATCATCACCGGCGAGGCGGCCAAGGCGAAAAACGCCCGCTCGGTAACCGAGGCGCTCGCGGGGCTGGCGGGCGAATTTGTCGTGGCGACGGCCGGGCCGATGCTCGAAGCCGTGCTCGCGGGCAAGGGCTCCGGCGCGGCGGCACTGTCGCGGGAAAGGGGCCGGCGCGTGCTGAACCTGGACATCGGCGGCGGCACCACCAACCTGTGCGCGTTTGACCGGGGCGAGCCGGCGGAAACGGGCTGCGTGTCCGTCGGCGGACGGCTGCTGCGGTGGGACCCGCAGACCCGGGCCGTGCGCTTTTTCACGGGCGCGGCGGCGGAAATCGCCAAGGACGCGGGCGTTTCCCTTGCAATCGGCGGCGCGCTTTCGGAAGCGGACGCGCAGTCCGTCGCCGAGCGCATGGCGGCGGTGCTTGAGGAGGCCGCGGGCCTTCGGCCGCGCACGGCCCTGTACGGCGCCCTGGTGGTGGAGCACGGCCTGCCCGAGGCCCTGTCCGCCGACCTGGTCACCTTTTCCGGCGGCGTGGCGGAGGCCGTATACGGCGCTGCGCCAAACCCGCTGTTCGCCGGCGATATCGGCCATCTGCTGGGGCGGGCCGTCGCGTCGTCGCGCTTCTTCGCCGAGCGGCGCGTGCTCAGGCCCGCCGAAACCGTGCACGCCACGGTCATCGGCGCGGGCGCGTACAGCATGACGGTATCCGGGAGCACCATCGCTTTTTCACACGTCTCGTTCCCGCTCAAGGGCCTGCCGGCGGGCCTTGTGCCCCTGCATTCCCCGGCGGACATCGCGCCCCTTTCGGAGCGCGTTCGAAAGCTTCGCCAGGCGCTCGGCGAGCCGTGCGCCGTCGCGCTCTCGGGCTGGCCAAGCCCTTCGTATCCGGAGATCGAGGCCATGGCGGCGGCGCTGCATGCGGCCCTGCCCGTGGACGGCGCCTGCCCGGTGATCGTGACGGAGCACGACCTGGCCAAGGCGCTCGGCCAGGCGCTTTGGCGGCTTCGCGGCCCGGACGCGCCGCTTGTGTGCCTGGACGGCGTTTCGCTGTCGTACGGCGACCAGATCGACATCGGCGCGCCGCTTTCCGGCGGCCGCGCGGTGCCGGTCGTCGTCAAAACCCTGGCGTTTCCCCCATGAGAGGAGGCGTGCCGTGAAGCTTTCCACCAGGCTGTTTGGCAAGCATTATACGTTTTCATCCGTCGCCGAGGTGCTGGGCAAGGCGAACGCGCCCAAGTCCGGCGACCGGCTCGCGGGCCTTGCCGCCGCTTCGCCCGAGGAGCGCGTCGCGGCACGCGCCGTGCTGTCGGACCTGACGGTCAAGGAGATCACGGAGCACCCCGCCGTGCCCTATGAGGCGGACGAGGTGACGCGCATCATCCTGGACGGCTTGAACCGGCGCGTCTACGGCGAGCTGGCGGGGCTTTCCATCGGCGAATTGCGCGAGAGGATCCTCTCCGCGGACGGCCCGGCGCTCTTTCGCATCGGCCGGGGGCTTTCCAGCGAGGCCATCGCCGCGGTCACCAAGCTGATGGGCAACCTGGACCTCGTCTACGCGGCGGCAAAGATGCCCATCACGGCCACCTGCGTCACCACCATCGGCCGGCCGGGGACCTTGAGCGCGCGGTTGCAGCCCAACCACCCGACCGACGACGTGGAGGGCATCACCGCCTCGGTGCTCGAGGGGCTTTCCTACGGCGCGGGCGACGCGGTCATCGGCCTGAACCCGGTGGACCCAAGCGTCGCTTCGGTCGCCGCCATCCTGCACCGGTTTGAGGAGATCAAGCAGAAATACGCCATCCCCACGCAAAACTGCGTGCTCGCGCACGTCACCACGCAGATGGAGGCCGTGCGAAAGGGCGCGCCGTGCGACCTGATCTTTCAGAGCATCGCGGGCAGCCAAAAGGGCAACGAGGCCTTCGGCATCAGCGCGGCGATGCTCGCCGAGGCGCGCGACCTGGCGCTTGGCGAGGGCACGGCGCACGGTCCGAACGTTTTGTACTTTGAAACCGGGCAGGGAAGCGAGCTCTCAAGCGGCGCGCACCACGGCGCGGACCAGCTGGTCATGGAAGCGCGGTGCTACGGCTTTGCGCGCCGCTTTTCCCCGTTTCTGGTCAACACGGTCGTGGGCTTTATCGGGCCGGAATACCTCTACGACAGCCGCGAGGTCATCCGCGCGGGGCTGGAGGACCACTTCATGGGCAAGCTGCACGGCCTGCCGATGGGCTGCGACTGCTGCTACACCAACCACATGCGCGCCGACCAGTACGACAATGAGAACCTGATGGTCCTGCTGGCCGCTGCCGGCTGCAACTACTTCATGGGCGTGCCGCACGGGGACGACGTGATGCTCAATTACCAGTCCACAGGCTTCCATGACTCGGCCGCCGTGCGCGAGACCCTGCGGCTTGAGCCCATCGCCCCCTTCGCGCGCTGGCTGGAAAAGTGGGGCTTCTGGCAGGATGGCCGCCTTGGCCCCAACGCGGGCGATGCCTCCGTGTTCCTATAAAACG
>CAZUIA010000290.1:0-3006 GCA_964620835.1 uncultured Oscillospiraceae bacterium | reverse complement strand
GAGCCTTTGGCCGCCGGAGGCCCTTTTCCGCGCAACAGCCCCTCTACCAGAAAAATTGTAAAATCCCCATCCGTGCTACGCCCTTCTCTGCGACCTGATGCCCCCCATCCCCTTGGCCGTCCCGCGCGCGCCGCCCGTCTGCCGCCGGTTCAAAAACCCCACGACCGCCGGGCCCACAAACGAGATCACCGCCACCGACACAAGCTGCTCCATATCAAGCGGCACCGTCTTGAAGATCGGCCGCAGCGCAGGCACGTAGATCACCGCGAGGATCATCAGAAGCGACACGCAAACCGCCCCCACCAGCCAGAGGTTGTTCAGCAGGGGAATGTGAACGAGCGTTCTTTTCTCGCTCTTGCACTCGAACACGTGGATCAGCTGGGTGATCACCAGCGTCAGGAACGCGCCGGTGCGGGCGGCCTGAAGCCCCGCGTCCTGCCGAAGGAACAGGATGAACACCGACAGCGTGCAAAACGCGATCATCAGCCCGCGGATGACGATGCGGGTAAGGAGGTTACCGGCAAAGATGCCCTCCTTGGCGTTTCGCGGCGGGTCCAGCATCTCGTCGCCGTCCGGCGGGTCCATGCCCAGGGCAATGGCGGGCAGGCCGTCGGTGACCAGGTTGATCCACAGAATCTGAATGGGTAGCAGCACCACCGGAAACCCCAGCAGCATGCCCACGAACATCGTCACCACCTCGCCGACGTTGCACGACAGCAGGTAGCGGATGAATTTGCGGATGTTCTTGTAGATGATGCGCCCCTCCTCGACCGCCGCGACGAGGGTGGCGAAGTTATCGTCCAGCAGGATGACGCCCGCCGCCTCCTTGGCCACGTCCGTGCCGGACACGCCCATGGAGACGCCGATGTCCGCCTCCTTGATGGCGGGCGCGTCGTTGACGCCGTCGCCGGTCATCGCGACGACGTGGCCGCAGGCCTTCAGCGCCCGGACGATCTGCAGCTTGTGCCGGGGGGACACGCGCGCGAAGACCGTGGTCTTTTGCACCGCCCGAATCAGGTCGCCCTCCTTCATCCTGTCAAGGTCCGCGCCGGTGAGCACGCTGTCGCCGTCCCGGTAGATGTGAAGGTCCTTGGCGATGGCCTTGGCGGTGATCAGGTGGTCGCCGGTGATCATGATGGGCTTCACGCCCGCCTGGCGGCACACCGACACGGCGCCGTAGCTGGCCTCCCTGGGCGGATCGAGCATGCCGATGAGCGCAAGGAAGGTGAGGTTTTCCTCGCGCCCCGCCTTCGCGCCCGGCGCGTACGCCACGCCCAGCACGCGAAGCGCCGACGCGGCGAGGCGCTCGTTTTGCCGCAAAATCTCCGCCCTGCGCTCGGGCGTCAGGGGAACGGGGCCGTTTGCCGTCTGCACGTGCGAGCATTTTTCCAGCAGCACGTCCGGCGCGCCCTTGGTGAACAGGGTGTCGCCGTCCCTTGCGCGGGCAAAGACCGACATGCACTTGCGGTCCGAGTCAAACGGGATTTCATCCACAACTTTGTACGCTGAAAGCGCCTGCGCCGCGTCAAGCCCCGCTTTTTGGCCCGCCACGAGCAGCGCGATCTCGGTCGGGTCTCCGCTCGCCGCGCCGTCTTTTGGCAGCGTGGCGTTGTTGCAAAGGCAGGCAGCGATCAGCGAGAGAAAGAGCACGCGGTCGTCCTTGGGGTCAATTGGCCGGCCCTGCGCGAGGAACTTGCCGCGCGTGTCGTATCCGTCGCCCGTGACGGCGATCTCCCGTTCGATCGTCTGCACGGCGCGCACGGTCATCTTGTTTTCGGTCAGCGTGCCGGTCTTGTCCGAGCAGATGACGCTGGAGCAGCCGAGCGTCTCCACCGCGTGGAGCTTTCGGATGAGCGCCTTTCTGCGCACCATGCGGCCCACCGCCAGCGCCAGCGAAATGGTCACGATGGCCGCCAGCCCCTCGGGCACCGCCGCGACGGAGAGGGAAATGCCCATCATGATCATGTCGAGGATGTTTTCCCCGCGCAGCATGCCCGTGACGGACACGACCGCGCAGATGAGCAGGCAGCCGATGGCGATTACCTTGCCGAGTTGGGTCAGCTTTTTTTGCAGCGGGGTTTCCGGCTCCTCGATCTCGTCGAGCATGCCCGCGATTTTGCCCATCTCGGTGCGCATGCCCGTGGCCGTGGCCACCGCCTGCGCGCGCCCGCGCGTGACGATGGTGCCCATGAACACCTGCCGCTCGGATTCCTTGCCGCGCGCGTCCTTTTCCACCGCCACGGATTCGCCCGTCAGCAGCGATTCGTCCACGTGCAGGTCAAATGCGGACAGGAGAGACGCGTCCGCCGGCACGCGGTCGCCCGCCTCCACGAGCAGCACGTCGCCCGGCACGATCTCGCTGGAAGCCAGGGTGACGACCTTCCCATCCCGGACCACCCGCGAGTGCGGCGCGGCGATTTTTTTCAGCGCCTCGATGGTTTTTTCCGTCCGGTATTCCTGAAAAAAGCCGAGCAGCGCGTTGACGATCACGATCGCGATGATCGTGATCGCCTCGGTCTTCTCGCCCAGGAGAAACGAAAGGCCCGTGCTCATCAGCAGAATGATCGTCAGAAAATCGGAAAATTGCGAGAGCAGGATGGCGAGCGGGTGGATTTTCTTTCCCTGCTGCAGGGTGTTGGGCCCGTGCGTAAGAAGCCTTTGTTTTGCCTCGGCGCTGGAGAGCCCGCGTGGAACGGGCGCGGACGAATCGGCAGGATGCGGCATTCCCTCATCTCCCCTTTCGGCGCGCGATGCTACACGCCGCCTCTCCCATCCTATTTGGCAAAGGCGCGGTTCATGTTAGCGGGCGTGAAGGGGGCGGGAAAAGCGAAGGGGCGGATTCCTTTCGCGCCCGTCGCACCGCTCGGGTTGTTGATAAAGCCCCGGGAGAGGTTGGGGGCGCGGGAAAGGGGGATGGGGTGATCTGGCTGTGGGCCAAGCGATGGGAGGAAGGCGCGATGATCCGTGCGGGCGTCCTCGCTCGCGTGCGCGCGAGCATCGGGGAGG
>CAZUIA010000289.1:0-3025 GCA_964620835.1 uncultured Oscillospiraceae bacterium | reverse complement strand
AGCGTTCCCGCGCCGGTTGGATTGGGTTTCAGCGTGCGTTTGGTTGTTTCTTCTGTGCTTTTTCATCCGGCCGCCAAAAGCGGCAGAGGGGCAAATATACGGGGTTGCTTCCATCCGCCTTCCCCGCGAGGGGTGCGACGACCGCCGCCACAGGATGCGCCCGACGTTGCGCACGTTTCAATCCACGCTCCCCAGAGTTAAAAAGGGGGGGCGGGGCAACCCCCGCCCCCCTTTTCGCGCGCGCCGTCAAATGACGTCCTTGTCCATGCTTTCAATCAGCTTGGCCAGGTTTTCCATGCACTGGTCCAGCGTCACCGACTCGTCCAGATACGCCTGGATGATGGCCGGCACTTCCGCGTTGAACTTGGCCGAATCCTTGTACTTGGGCGCGGCGGCGGATTTGTCCGCAACACCCTGCAGGAAGACCCAGTCCTTCAGGTCGGCGTTCTTGAAGTACTCCGCCACGGCGGGCATCTTGCCGTAGACGTTGACGGTGTTGGTCTGCGCGTATTCGCCCAGCAGCGCTTCCTTGATGAAGTCCATGGCCAGCTTCGGCGACTTGGACGCCTTGGGGATCAGGGCGACGCTGGAGAAGCCCACCGAGCCGCGGTCCGCCGCGCCGGGGAAGGCCGTCAGCGAAGCGCTGCCCTCGCCGAGCGCCACGTTCGCCTCGACAAACGCGCCGCCGGTTTCAAACAGCATCGCGGTGATGCCGGCCTTGAAGCTGTTGCGGCCCGCCATGTTGTCGGCGTACGTTTCCTTGGAAAACACGCCGGACTTGGCGCCCTTCTGCCACACTTCCAGCATATGCCGGAAGGCCGGGGTATCGAAGTTCAGCACGCCGTTTTCGTCGTAAATCGTGCCGTCCAGCGCCTGCTTGGACGCGATCATGGTCGCCCACATCGAAATGCCCCACTGGATGACCGCGCCCTGCTGCACGACCTTGCCGTTTTCCACCTTGTGCAGCTTTTCAGCCATCTCGTAGAAGTTGTCCCAGTCGGTCGGCATGACGGCGCAGTCGTTCGCCTCGTCCCAGAGGCCCGCTTCCTTCATGGCCTTGTTGTTGACGTTGAGCGCGTACGCCTCGACGATGACCGGCGCGCCGTACAGGTGGCCGTTGATCTCCGCTTCCTCAAGGCCCACGCCGATGAACTTGTCCTTGGGCATCTGGTCGTAGAAGCCCAGCTCCTCAAAGTCCCAGATCAGATCGCCGGCCACAAACTGCGCGGCGAAGGAGGCGGTGCTGTTGATCAGCACGTCGACCTCGGTCTCGCCGTGCGCCCAGTCGATCGCGAACGTGGGAATGTTGGCGACGTCCGAGATGGTCGTGATCTCGATCTCGACGCCCGGATGCGCCTCCATATACGCCTTGGCGATGTCCTCGACGAAGAACTTGGTGATCTGCCAGGACAGGCCGGCCACGGTGATCTTCTGCGGCTCTTCCGCAACCGCCGGTACCAAGGCAACGCCTGTAAGCAGAGCGGTCAGAAGCAGGATGCTGAGAAACCGTTTCATAGTCATACCTCCTTAATTTGTCGGGCCCATACCATCGGGGAGCAAATCTCTCCCTAATTTACACAAAGTATACTAAATAAAATTGTACATATCCGTGCATTTCTTGCCGTAAAGCATGCAAAAATTGCGCGATGCCGTGAGAAACGCCTGATGTACGCCCCGCTTTAGCGCAAGGGGCGGCCTTCTTGGCGCGAAAGGCGAAACACAGCGTCACACGCTGGTCAGCATCAGCGGTTTTCGCGCCTCGGAGCGCATTTCGGTGGTCGCATACTTGCGCGGGGACATGCCGAATTCCTCGCGAAAAGCGCGGATAAAGTTGGAATAATCGGTGAACCCGCACTCGTGGCAGACGTCGGTCACGGACTTTCCGCCGCGAAGCAGCATGCGCGCGGTCAGAAGGCGCTTGTAGCGGATGAACTGGTGCGGCGTGAAGCCGGTGTTGCGCTTGAACATGCGCACGAGGTGGTATTTGCTCATGAAGAACCGATCCGCCAGCTGGTTGAGGCTGACGTCGCTGGTCAGGTTTTCGTTGATGTAGCGGACGATCTTTTCCATCGTTTCGCTATACTCGCCCGACTCCTCGACCTCCTGGTTCTGCAGGCTTTCCAGGCTCGCCCGGTTGAGCAGCACCAGCAGCTCCGTCAGGTAGGCCTCCTCCAGCAGCTGATAGCCAAACTCCTTGTCGTTGACCTGGTTTCGCAGGTTGTCGATCACGTCCATGATGCGCTGGCGCGTGTGCTCGCCCGCCTGCAGGAGGTTGCCGCCGTAGCAGCTTATGCTGCGCTGAAAGCAGGCCAGCAGGTTGTTTCTGTGGTTGCTGCGCATGGCGATATACTCGGGCCGGATGTAGATGTCGACGCGTTCGTACAATTCGCCCGCCGGAGAGGCGGAAAGCGGGCGGTGCAGCTCCTGCGGGCTGATGAGCAAAATGCTGCCGGGCGTCAGGGTATACTGGTGGCCGTCGATCTGGTACACCGCGGCGCTGGAAAGAAGGATGAACACTTCATAAAAATCATGAAAATGCAGTTCGACCGGCTCAAACGCCGTCTTGTAGTGGTACAGCTCATAGTCGGGCCGCTTCATCTCCATCGGGATGTGCCCCATGTTGGCCTGTTCCACGCGCACCTCCTTTCCCGCCCCAGACGGCGCGCCGTGGGCATGCCCCACGGCGCGCCGCGCGTTTACAGATGCTTGAGAACGCCGAAGTATTGGTCCATGTACTTCTGGTTTGCCTCGTCCCCGCCGACGATGTTGCCGCTGATCCAGACGGGCGGCTGGAAGCCGTTTGCCACCATGATCTCGCAGGCCATCGCGTTGAGCGCGTTGATGATGAACAGGTTGGTGATCGTCGAGACGGGCGACACCTTGTAGGGAAGGCCCTCAAACCCGACGACCGCCTCGCCGTAGGGCGTGTAGTCGTCGATGACGATGTCCGCCAGCTCAAACAGGTTCTTGTTGCTCGGGTGGCGCATCTTCGCGCCGTGCTCGATCTGCACGGACAGCTCCGGGC
>CAZUIA010000288.1:0-3028 GCA_964620835.1 uncultured Oscillospiraceae bacterium | reverse complement strand
GTCTACCCTGTGATCTTTGCACATTTCATGGGCCGCATTCTTGACGGATGCCCATGCCGAACGCAAAAAGCACTGTACGTAATGTTTTTGCCAATTTCGGAATTTGCGAAAGTCATAAATTTTTAAAAATTAACTAGACCCCCTTGGGGCGCAAAAAGGTGGCTCAGTGATCTGAAACCCTGTATATACATGAATCCGCTCCTATCCCCATGTATCCCCTGGGGCCAATCCATCTTCCGATCGGCCGCAAAAATCTTCATGCCAGGCCACGAGCCGCTCCCTTGACAAACGGTTGAGCGGTGTGTAAGATTAAATACCATATAAATCAGATACGGGAGGCAAAGGCATGCAGCGTGAAAAGGGAATCGGCCGCGAAAGCCTGCCCGTCATGATCGATATCCAGGGGGTACGAAAGGTCTTTCCCACGCAGGGCGGCGAGATTGTCGCGCTAGACAAGATTGACCTGACCATCCGCCAGGGCGATATTTACGGCATCATCGGCATGAGCGGCGCGGGAAAATCCACGCTGATCCGCTGCATCAACCGCCTGGAGGCGCCTACGGAGGGGCGCATCCTCATCGACGGCGTGAACATCCTGACCACCAGCCACCGCGAGCTGCTTGCGATGCGCCGCTCGGTCGGCATGATTTTTCAATCGTTCAACCTGCTGATGCAAAGCACGGTCGAAAAGAACGTGATGTTCCCGATGGAGATCAGCGGCGTTTCGCGGGCCGAGGCGAAAAAGCGGGTGAAAGAACTGCTGGACATCGTGGGGCTGGAGGATAAGGCGCGGGCGTATCCGGCACAGCTCTCCGGCGGGCAGAAGCAGCGCGTGGCCATCGCACGCGCGCTGGCGACCAATCCGGGCGTACTGCTGTGCGATGAGGCGACCAGCGCGCTGGACCCGATGACGACGCAATCCATCCTGGCGCTTTTGCAGGACATCAACCAGCGCCTTGGGATCACGATTGTGATCATCACGCACGAGATGCAGGTCATCCGCCAGATCTGCACGCATGTGGCCATCATCGACGGCGGGCGCATCGCCGAGGCGGGCGACGTGGCGGAGATCTTTGCCAACCCGCGCACCGCGGCGGCCCGCAAGCTGTTTCGCCTGCCGGCCGAGGGCGCGCTCAAGGACGGCCGGTGCGTGCGCATCGTGTTTGACGGTTCTACCTTTGACGAACCGGTCATCGCCAACATGGCGCTGCACGCGGGCGTGGCCGTTTCCATCCTCAGTGCCGAAATCCGGCACCTAAAGGGGCAGTCGTTCGGCCAGATGGTCGTTCGGCTCCCATCCGACGGGGCTTCCGCGGAAACCGCGCTTGCCTATTTGAAACAGCAGCATTTGACGGTAGAGGAGGTGGATCCAAGTGACGAGTGGACTGGTGGCCGAGATTGGAAAGGGGATCTTTGAGACCCTATATATGACCCTCATCTCCACATGCGTCGCGTATATGATCGGCCTGCCGCTTGGCGTGCTGCTGTTGATCACGCGCAAGGGCAACATCAAGCCCGTGCCGCTGGTCAACGCGCTGCTGGGCGCGTCGGTCAACGTCCTTCGCTCCGTGCCGTTTTTGATCCTGATGATCTTCGTCATTCCGCTCACGCGCGCGGTCATGGGCAAGTCGTACGGATCGTTCGCGACGATCATGCCGCTGACCATCGCGGCGTTCCCATTCGTTGGGCGCATGGTGGAGTCCGCGCTCAGCGAGGTGGATGCGGGCGTCGTGGAGGCCGCGCAGTCGATGGGGGCCAGCACCTTTCAAATCATCCGCAAGGTGCTTCTCCCGGAGGCCGTGCCGGGGCTGATCAACGGGGCGGCGATCACCACGACCAACGTCCTTGGGTATTCCGCTATGGCGGGCGCCATCGGCGGCGGCGGCCTGGGCGCGATCGCGATCAACTACGGCTACTACCGCTTCAACACCGAGGTGATGCTCGTATGCATCGTCATCCTGGTGGTGCTGGTGCAGGGTATTCAATACATCGGCACGAAAAGCTCCATCGTAAGCGACCATCGGATCCGGTAATCCCCAAATTTGAGTCAAAACAGGAGGTTTCTATGAAAAAGATCATTTCTTTGCTGCTGGTGGCTCTGCTCCTGGGTCTTTCCACCGCCGCGCTCGCGGGCGAAAAGGTGACCATCGGCGCGACGCCGGTGCCTCACGCGGAAATTCTCGAGTTCATCAAGCCCTTGCTGGCGGAAAAGGGCTATGACCTGGAGATTGTCGTCTTTAACGATTATGTCCTGCCCAACACCAACGTCGAAAACGGCGATTTGGATGCCAACTACTTCCAGCACACCTCGTACATGGACGATTTCAACGACAAGAACGGCACCCACATCGTCGCCGTAATCCCGGTGCACTTTGAGCCCATGGGCGCGTTCAAGGGCAAAACCCAGTCGCTGGAAGAATTGAAGGACGGCGCGGAGATCGGCGTGCCCAACGACGCCACCAACGAGGCGCGCGCGCTGCTGCTGCTGGAATCCCTCGGCCTGTTCAAGCTGCGCGAGGACGCGGGCGTCGCGGCCACGAAGCTGGACATCGTGGAAAACCCGAAGGGCCTGAAGATCGTGGAGGTGGAGGCTGCCCAGCTTCCGCGCATGCTGCCCGACTTTGACCTCGCCGTCATCAACGGCAACTATGCGCTGGACGCCGGCCTTTCCCTGCTGACCGATGCCGTGGGCGCGGAAGGCTCCGACGCGCTGGTGTACCCGACCAGGGTCAACTACATCTGCGTCAAGGAGGGCAACGAGAACGCCCCGTTCGTGGAGGCCCTGCGCGAGGCGCTCAACGACGAAAAGACCGTCGAGTTCATCACCGAGAAGTACCAGGGCTCCGTCGTGCTGGCGCTGGATCTGCCGGACTCGGTGGGCTGAGGGACGAACCGAAGGAACGCATGGGGAAAGGGAGGCACTGGCACATGACGAATGTGCCCATGACGCTTCCAAAGAGCTTTCGTGGCAGCGTGGGCTGTCGGAGCCGACCGTTTCCCCGCATGAAAAAAGGGCTGTCGCGCCGAA
>CAZUIA010000287.1:0-3041 GCA_964620835.1 uncultured Oscillospiraceae bacterium | reverse complement strand
GCTGGACGAAACGCTGGAATGGAACATCGCCTTCACGGCGATGCAGATTCAAAACAAGTTCCTCAAGTCCTATCTGGGCGGGCTCGTCAAATGGCGGGATGAGAAAGCCATCCACGAGGTCACGCAGAAGTACATCGACGAGCTGATGATCAAGTGCACCAGCTCCCGGCAGATGGCTAAGGAGCTTTCCGGCGGCAACCAGCAAAAGATCTGCCTCTCCAAGGCTTTCGCGCTGGAGCCGAAGTTCCTGTTTGTGTCGGAGCCCACGCGCGGCATCGACGTGGGCGCGAAATCCCTCGTGCTCAACGCGCTGAAAAAGTTCAACCGCGAGAGCGGCGTAACGATCGTCATGATCTCCTCCGAGCTGGAGGAGTTGCGGCAGACCTGCGACCGAATCGCAATCGTCTCCGGCGGCAGGATCGCGGGCATCCTCCCGGCGGCCGAATCCTCGGAGGAGTTTGGCCTGCTGATGGTAAGCCAAGTGAAGTGAGGCATACGAAATGAGCGAGCTTGCAAAGACATACAACGGCACGTTCAAGGAGAAGATAGCGGGCTTTGCCCGCAGCTTCGGGCTGCCCCGGCTCATCATCGCCGGGTTCCTGATGCTACTGTTCATCGCGGCCCCGTTCGTGGGCACGGACCTGCCCACGCAGATCACCAACACCATCAACCGCTTCAGCTGGAACGCCGTGCTGGTACTGGCGATGGTGCCGATGGTGCACTCGGGCTGTGGGCTGAACTTCGGCCTGCCGCTGGGCATTATCTCAGGCCTGCTGGGCGCGACGATCTCGCTGGAAATGGGCTTCACGGGCGCGATGAGCTTCGTAATGGCCATTGTGATCTCCACACCGCTCGCCATCGCGTTGGGCATGGGCTACGGTTGGCTGCTCAACCGCATCAAGGGCGGGGAAATGATGATCGCCACCTATGTGGGCTTTTCGGCGGTGTCCTTCATGTGTATGATGTGGCTGCTGCTGCCTTACGCCAGCCCGAACATGGTGTGGGGCTTGGCCGGCAAAGGCCTGCGCACCACCATTTCACTAGAGGGCTACTACGACAAGGTGCTGGCGAACTTCCTGCAAATCAACATCGGCAACCTGTCCATCCCCGTGGGCACGCTCCTGTTCATCGCTGTGCTCGCGCTGGGAATGTGGGCTTTCCTGCACACCAAGACCGGCACGGCGATGACGGCAGTCGGCTCCAACCCGACCTTCGCCAAGGCGGCGGGCGTAGATGTGGATAAGACGCGCATGCTCTCGGTCGTCATGTCTACGTGGCTTGCGGCCATCGGCATCCTGGTGTATCAGCAGGGCTTCGGCTTCGTACAGCTCTACATGGCCCCGTTCAACATGGCGCTGCCCGCCGTATCGGCCATCCTGATCGGCGGCGCGTCCGTCAACAAGGCGTCCATCACGAACGTAATCATCGGTACCTTCCTGTTCCAGGGCATTGTGACCATGACGCCGACGATCATGAACAATATGATTCAGATGGATATGAGCGAGGTCATACGGATCATCGCTTCCAACGGCATGATCCTCTATGCTTTGACCAGAAAGACGGAGGCGTCAAGATGAGTGCAAAAGCGAAGGGCGCAGGGCTGCTGCGCAATAACTCCGTGCCTATCATGTTTATCCTGATTTGCGCGGTGTGCATCCCGATCTCCGGCTTCTCGCCGAGCTACCTGATTACCGAGATCATCACGCGTATGGGGCGCAATACGTTCCTCATCCTCAGTTTGCTCATCCCGATCATGGCGGGCATGGGGCTGAACTTCGGCATGACGCTGGGCGCCATGGCGGGTGAGATCGCACTGATTCTCGTCGCTGATTGGCAGATCTGGGGCATCCCGGGCGTGATACTGGCGATGATTATCTCCATTCCGTTCTCCATCGGGCTTGGTCTGCTGTGCGGCAAGATACTGAACCGCGCCAAGGGCCGGGAGATGATAACCAGCTATATCATCAGCTACTTCATCAACGGCGTGTACCAGCTCGTGGTGCTGTACATGATGGGCTCTATTTTTCCCATCCTGCACTCCGCTATCAAGCTGCCGCGCGGCTACGGCGTGCGCAATACCGTCAGTCTCCTGAGCATGCGCCAATGCATCGACAATCTGCTCGCCGTGCGCATCGCAGGAGTGAAGATTCCGGTGCTGACCTTCATCATCATCGCTGTGATGTGCCTGCTGATCGTGTGGTTCCGCCGCACCAAGCTCGGGCAGGACATGCGCGCCGTAGGACAGGACATGCAGGTGGCGCGCGATGCGGGCATCAACGTGGAAAAGACGCGCATCATCTCCATCGTCATCTCCACGGTGCTGGCCGGGTTCGGCATGATCCTCTACCTACAAAACATGGGCAATCTGTCCACCTACAGCTCGCACTCGCAGATCGGCATGTTCAGCATCGCCGCGCTGCTGGTGGGCGGCGCGTCGGTGGATAAGGCCTCCATCGGAAACGTGTTCCTCGGCGTGGCGCTGTTCCACCTGATGTTCATCGTGGCGCCGTCGGCGGGCGCGAAGATCACGGGCGACTCGATGATCGGCGAATACTTCCGCGTGTTCGTCTCCTACGGCGTTATCACCATCGCCCTGGTCATGTACGAGACCAAGAAACGCCGCGCTAAGGGCCAGCTGGGCCGTCAGCTGGGGCTGGATCAGCTGGGGGAGGAAAAGAAATGAACGCAAAGAAGCGCGCCATTCTCATCCGCATCGCCGCCGTAGCGCTGCTGCTCCTTCTCGCGGGCGCAATGTTCATCGTCGGCAGAGGCCACACGGTATACTTGGATAACAAAACCCTCGAGTATAACGGCGAGACATACTCCGCCTTCCAGCGCGCGAAAATCTACGTCGGCGGCGAGGAAATCGCCAAGCTCGGCAAGCGCGAGCGCGGCATGGCCACCTGTATCGGCCAGAGCTTCCAGATGACGCTGGAGATCACCGCTGCCACGGGCGACGAGCCCAAGACCTACCCGATCGCGCTCAAGCTGCCCTACGGCATGGATGGCATCGTCATCAACCTCCCGGCGCTCCTTGCGGG
>CAZUIA010000286.1:0-3079 GCA_964620835.1 uncultured Oscillospiraceae bacterium | reverse complement strand
GAGTCGAGAGGGTTTGCGAACCCTCTCGAGCTCTCCCGGGGCTTTGTCAACAGTCTGAGCCCTATGCAGGCTTTTGAAGCGCACACGCGTCGTTTTGGCAAAGGAATCCAACAAAGGAGGGTTTTTCCATGTCAAAACGCGCGTTCGCATGCCTGGCCGCGCTTTTGCTCTGCGCCCTGCTTTCCGGCGCCACCGCGGAGGGTATCGCGGTCCGTCCTTCGGACAGTTCGCTCCTTTCGCTGCTGTATCCGGGCAGGCCGATCGAAGCGCTTTCCGACTTCTGCTACGCCGTCGACCCGCCGTCGGACGGCGGCGGGGACACGCGCACGGCCTACAAGGTGCGGGAAACCCAATCGTTTGACGGCTATCTGCTGGTGGTGGTCGAAAGCTTTGGTGGCGCGCACAGCGAAGGGCTCCACAACCATACCTTCGCGGTCGTCGACCTTGGCGCGGGCGCGCTCGTCGGCAGCCCGCTGTCCTTTCAGGCGGACGCGGGCGACTACCGGCTTGGCTTTCGCGAGGGCATCCTCAGCGTGCTGTATGTCGGCAGCACTACCTACCAGGGGTACGAGTCCTGCTACGGCGGCCGCTGGGAATGGGACGGCGGTGACTGGCGGTTTCTCTGGCCCGACGAGGGCACAGGCTACGCAACCGACGCCTATTACGAGCAGTGGCAGGACCGAAAGGCGGTCATCGCCGATCCGTTCTTTCCGGATTACGTGCAGATGTACCGCCGCGTGACCGACGGGCCGTCCGACAGCGTGATGCCGGCATGGCGCTGGGAGATGGATTGGTCGTGGCCGGTGGTGCCTTCCGTTTCGCGCTAGGCCGGGGGCTTGGCGCAAAAAGGGTTGTTGCGGGGAAAAGGGAACAGTCTGCATGACAGGCGAAGCGAAAGTAGAGGGCGCGGTACTCCGTGTAGGCGCGCGCGAGCGAGGTCGCCCACATGAATCCCCGCGCGTTCATCCATCGCTTCGCCTCCAACCAAATCACCTCAGAGCCGCCCCATTTCGGGCGTAAGCCCTTGTTGGCAAGGCCCGAAGGCCCCATCCCTTGCAAAATAAAAACTTCGGCCCCTAAGGGCAACCTCTCCGCTCATCCCTCCGCCCCGAGCTCCTCCGCGTGCGCGTCGACCGCGGCCTTCAAAAACGCCGCGCAGCCCGGCATGTTCCCATCGTAATACTTCGTGAACCTTTCGTCGTCCAGGTACATCTGCGCAAGGCTCCGGTGCGCCTGAACCGTATATTGCGGCCAAGTAAACGCCAGCCACCGCTTGTGCGCCAGCGCGGCCTCAAGGCCCGCCTCGCCCTCGGGCGAAAGCCCCTCCCGCACCGCCTTTTCCAGCATCGCGTTGATGCCCGCCGCCAGCGCCTGCATCTCGTCGTAGCGCTCCTTGGACAGGTTGAGCATCTTCCGGTTGCTCTCGTCCACGGCCTTGTCGCCGTACTTTTCGCGCGCTTCCTGTCCGTATTTTTGTTCGTTTTCGTCCACCAGGTTTTGCAAAAAGCCCTTGAATTTTTCCTTGTCGCTCATTTCCATGTTTCCCTCCTCCGCTTTGATGGTCTGCCGTACGTTGTCAACCAGCAGGGATAGCCGCGCCTTTTGCGCCTCCAGCGCCTCAAGGTGCGCGCGCAGCGCCTTCAGGCGGTCAAACCCCGGGCTGTGCATGATCCCGGCGATGGCGGACAGCTCCATGCCAAGCTCCCGGTACAACAAAATCTGCTGCAGGGCGTCCACCTCCTTTCGCCCGTACATGCGGTAGCCCGAAGCGCTGACGCGCGCGGGCTTTAGCAGCCCGATCTCGTCGTAAAAGCGCAGCGTCCGCGCGCTGATGCCCGCCAGGCCGGCCAGCCTTTTCACGGTGTATTCCAACGCGCTCACCTCCTTGCAGGGATAGGATAAACCCTTCCGTTACGTCAATGTCAAGAGGGAAAATATTGGTATTTAAAAATTCGCTCCAGGGGGACGCGGCAGGCCGTCAAAAACGATGCATCCACAAATACCGACAGGAACACAATGCATGTTTATATAAAAGCAATCGCATGGGGATTTTTCCCAGGCGATTGCTCATTCCACCAGGACCGCGTTCGCTCTTGCAAGTAGGCAAACCACGCGGTATGGTGATGCCCAAGCGGCAGCAACCCGATATGCAAAAATACGGAAACCTCAACGAATAACGCCGCTAGTTTGCCGTCTTATTGACAAAATCAATCTCATTTCTGATCCCTTTGTGGGCGTCATTCCACAGACCCTTTGTCAGGCGGATGCGCAGCAGGCATGTGTTGGGGTCTTCGTCATTATTGGCTTCGTAATACCACGCGGCAAATATGGTGCGCAGCTTTGCCATCATCTCCGCGTTTTTCTCGTCACACACCCAGCCCAAATTCTCACCGATACCGTCGGCCGTGAAGTTTTCCACGATGATGCAAACGGCGACTTCGGGATTTTGGGCGATCTGCCGCATCTTGCCTGAGGTCGCATAAGTGACGGTGTAGAACGCGCCGTCCTCATAATAGGCGTCCACAATGCGGGCGGCGGGGCGGCTTTGTCCATCGGCTCCCGATTCCAGCGCGATGGTGGACAGGCAGATTAGGCCGTCTTTGTTGCCCACTTTTCCGTCCAGCAGCTTCATGGCTTCGCCGTACTTGCTCATTTTTTATCCTCCTAAAATTGGGTTGTCATTTCCTTTGTCCGAATGGATTCCACATGAAGTACAAAAGCGCGGCAACCGGTTATCCTCTATTTATTCTATCATATCAAAAGATCAGAAAACAGTCCTGAATATTCATACCCAAATATTCAAGGCTGTTTATGGGGGGTTTTGACACGCTGACGCGCCTTGAGGGGCGCGAAGAAAAGTGTGGCAGTTTTTTCATTGTGTGGGGAAAGGGGATGGCGCGGGAATCCCTGCGGGCGTCCTCGCTCGCGTGCGCGCGAGCATCGGGGAGGAACGCCGCGCCGCCGGGGGGTGCGATCCGGGAAACGGTGCGGCGCGGGGAACCGGGCCGGTTTCACGCTTGGAAACCCTTTCCGCGCGAAAAAAGGCCTCCGGCGGCCAAAGGCGCTGCCTTTGGAATCC
>CAZUIA010000285.1:0-3094 GCA_964620835.1 uncultured Oscillospiraceae bacterium | reverse complement strand
GCACCAGCTCGGCGATCAGCGCGATCTGGTCCTCGATGGACGCCATGTCCGTCGTACCGGAGACGTTGGTGCCCGGCTTTTCGTTGCTCTCCACCAATCTCGCCTCGACGTAATCGGTCACCGCCGTGGCAAGGATCGGGATGTCCGTCGTTTTGCCGGCAATGGCCAGCGCGGCGGGCGTCGCGATCGCGAGCACCAGGTCCACGTTTTTGCTGACGAAGCGGTCGGCGATGGTCGCCAGGTTCGCCTGGTCGCCCTGCCCGTTTTGGAAGTCGACGGCGATTTTCTCCCCGTCCACATAGCCGTTTTCGGCCAGCGCGGCGAGGAAGCCTTCGCAGGAGGCGTCCAGCGCGTTGTGCTGCACGAGCTGAATGATGCCGATCTGCCACACCTTCTCCTCGGCAAACGCACCCGCGGCACAAGTCAGTGTCATCATGAGAACGAAAGACAGCAACCGGATGGCTTTTTTCATGACAGGACCCTCGCTTTCGTTATCTTTCAAGCGGCAGGCGGCCCGGCCGCCGGCGCCGAATGAACAAAAACCGCCCTCTGCCAAGCAGAGGGCGGGCATTCCGCGGTACCACCTCAGTTTTGCGATGCGCCAAGAAAGCGCGCCGCCTTCAGAAGGAGCTGACACTCCCTGCCGATGTAACGGTCGCACCCGGCACAGCCTAGCACCCTTTGGGCTTCAGCCTGCAACTCCGGGGAAGAATTCATTGCCAGGCCCCGCTTTCTCGCACCGCCCGAAAGCTCTCTTGAGGGGCTTTTCGACAACCACGATTCCCCGTCCAACGTCTTTATTTATTTTGCAATGCTACCACAGCGTCGAGGTTCTGTCAAGTGTCACTTTCGCCTTTCTTCGGCATGCGCGGCGGATTTTCGCTTGGCCCGCCAAAGCGCCCAAGTTTTATCGCGCCCTTGACAAATTTCAAAACCCATGGTATACCCTTACGCAAAGGCGATGAAGGAACCAACGCCCGCATGCCCTGTTTCCACCGAAAGAGAAGGCGGCCTAGGCTGAAAGCCGCCGGGGAAACAAGCGGGAAATTCACTCCGGAGCCGCCCCGCTGAACCGTTCGTAGGCGGGGCCGGGATACGCGCCCGTTACCCCGTAGAGGCCGTCCGCTTCGGCGCGCGGCAAAGAAGGGTGGTACCACGCCGCGCCCGCGTCCCTTTGTAGGATGCGGGCGCGTTTTGATAGCGAGGAGGAACCGATATGCAGGAGAGGATCAGGCAAATCCTTCAGGAGGCGCAAAAGGCGCTGGGGACGGCCGGCAATTCCGGCCAGCTGGAAGCGCTGCGCGTGAAGTATCAGGGCAAAAAGGGCAGCCTGACGGAGCTGCTCCGGTCCATGGGCACCCTTTCGCCCGAGGAGCGCCCCGCCTTTGGCGCGATGGTGAACGAGGCCCGCGAGGTCATCTCCGAGATGATCGAGCAGCGCGGCCGGGCGCTTCGCCGTATCGAGCGGGAGATGCGCCTTTCGCGCGAGACCATCGACGTGACCGAGCCGCGCCCGCTGCCCCGGACGGGCACCCTGCACCCGATCTCCCTGGTGCTTTCCGACCTGACCGACCTGTTCACCGGCATGGGCTTTGAGGTGGTGGAAGGGCCGGAGGTGGAGCTGGACACCTACAACTTTGAGCTCTTGAACCTGCCCAAAAACCATCCGGCGCGCGACGCGCAGGACACGTTCTACATCGAGGAAAACATCGTGCTTCGAACCCACACCTCCCCGGTGCAGGCGCGCACGATGCTTGAAAAAAAGCCGCCCATCCGCATCGTGTGCCCGGGCAGGGTGTTTCGCGCCGACGAGGTGGACGCCACGCACTCCCCGGTGTTCCACCAGATGGAGGGCCTGGTGGTGGACGTGGACATCTCCATGGCCGACCTGAAGGGCACGCTGGACGCGTTTGCCAAGGGCCTGTACGGCGACGATATCGCCACGCGCTTTCGCCCGTCGTTCTTCCCGTTCACGGAGCCGTCCGCCGAGGTGGACCTGACGTGCATGGCCTGCCGGGGCAAGGGCTGCCGCGTCTGCAAGGGCACGGGCTGGATCGAGATCCTGGGGTGCGGCATGGTCAACCCGAAGGTGCTTACCCTATGCGGCATCGATGCCTCGGTCTATTCGGGCTTTGCGTTCGGCATGGGGCTGGAGCGCATCGCCATGCTGAAATATGGCATCAACGACATGCGGCTGCTGTACGAGGGCGACCTTCGCTTCCTCGGGCAGTTCCGCTGAGAAGGGGGTACGGCGATGAAAGTCCCCATGCAATGGATCCGCGAATACGCGGACATCCCGGCGGACGCCGCGCGCTACACCGAACGGATGGTGATGACCGGCACCGGCGTCGAAGGGGTCGAGGTCCTCGGCGAGGGCATTTCGAAGGTGGTGGCGGGAAAAATCCTGTCCATGGAGCGCCACCGGAATTCCGACCACCTGTGGATCTGCCAGGTGGATGTGGGCGGCGGCGCGCCGCTTCAGATCGTGACGGGCGCGCAGAACCTAAGGGGCGGTGAGATTGTTCCCGTCTGCGTGGATGGCTCGACGCTGCCGGGCGGCAAAAGGATTCAAAGGGGCAAGCTGCGCGGTGAATTGTCCGAGGGCATGCTCGCAAGCGGCGCGGAACTGGGCGTGGACGATTCCCTTTACCCCGGCGCGGGCGTGGACGGCATCCTGGTGTTCCGTGAGCCGGTGCCGCTGGGCGCGGATGTTTTGCCCCTGCTGGGCCTTTATGACACGGTGGTCGATTTTGACATCCTCGCCAACCGGCCGGACTGCCAGTGCGTCTGGGGCGTGGCGCGGGAGTCCGGGGCGGCGTTGGACGTCCCCGTCCGAAGGCCCCTGATCGCGGTGAAGGAGCACGGCGGCAGCATCGGCGAGGAGGCGCGCGTGACCGTGCTGGACGCGGACCTCTGCCCGCGCTATGCCGCGCGCGTGGTGAAAAACGTGCGCATCGGCCCGTCTCCCCTATGGCTTCGGGCGTACCTGCACGGCGCGGGCATGCGCTCGATCAACAACATCGTGGACATCACCAACTTCGTGATGCTGGAGACCGGCCACCCGATGCACGCGTTCGACCTTTCGCGCGTCAAA
>CAZUIA010000284.1:0-3100 GCA_964620835.1 uncultured Oscillospiraceae bacterium | reverse complement strand
CTGATAGATTCCGAGCCGGAGGCGTTGCCTCGATGAGCGCCGACGCAGCCACCGCTGCAGGCGGCTTGTCCTTGACAGGTTCTTGAGAAACGATAGGATCGAAAATTCCGACGGCGAACGTAAGATTATTTTGCTAATGAGTTCTTCGCCGTCGGTACGGTCTGATGCTCGTTTCTCAAGGTGCTGTCAAGGATGGCGTCGGTAGAGAGAGCTTTCTGCCGTGTCCAAATTTTACATCCATTTGTGTCCAGTTTTTGTTGACTAGTGCACTGCCTTTGGAATCTGCCGGGGACTTGTCCCCGGACCCCTTCTTTGGGGTGCGGGGGATACGTTTTGGCTGCGGCGGCGCCTTTTGCGCACAGGCACGGCGCGATGCGGGCGCTGCCCGCGCTCATCCGTTTCGCTCCGTTGCGCCGCATGACCGACTTTTCGCCGTATTTTCCCCTCCGGTTTTATCCACCTTGTCCTGTTTTTTTGGAAACTCTATTGACATTGCATAAAAATGGAATTATAATAACGTAAACGATTAAGGAACGCGGCTATGGCAAAGGTGGGATGGATGTGACGCTCAAGGACATCGCGCGCCATTGCAACGTATCGGTCGCGACGGTGAGCAAAGCGCTCAACAACATGCCTGACATCAGCCCGGCCATGGTGAAGCGGATTCAGGATACCGCGGCGGAGATGGGGTATTTCCCAAACGCCACGGCGCGCGCCATGAAGACGGGGCGATCCAAAACCATCGGCCTGCTCTTTTTTCTCAGAACACAATCGGTTTGGACACACGAATATTTTGCCAGGATCGCCGACAGCATCCAGCGCTTTACGGAGGAAAAGGGGTACGACATCACCCCCGTCAACTGCCGCGGGGAAAGCGTGGCGGGCAGCTACCTGCGGTATTGCCTTTCCCGCGGATATGACGGCGTCGTCGTGATGAGCTCCTCTTTTTCCGATCCCTCCCTGATGGAGCTGGTGGACAGCGGCATCCCCCTGGTCACCATCGACTACCGGTTCGATCACCGGGACGCCGTCATTTCGGACAACCGCCAGGGCATGCGCGACCTGGTCCGCCACGTGCACGCGCTGGGGCACCGCTCCATCGCCCTGATCCACGGGGAGGACAGCGCCGTGACCAGCGAGCGCGTCGAAAGCTTCCGTGCCACGTGCCGCGACCTTCAGCTGGACGTTCCCGCCGCCTATGTGCGCCGGGCGTACTATCACGACCCCCCCAGCAGCGCGCAGGCCACACGGGCGCTTTTGCGCCTTCCCAACCGGCCCACCTGCATCCTCTATCCGGACGATTTTTCCTACCTGGGCGGCATGGAAGAGCTGCTTCGGCAGGGCGCCTCGATCCCCGAGGACATGAGTTGCGCCGGCTACGACGGCATCGCCCTGGCGGACGCGCTCTATCCCCGTCTCACCACCCTCGAACAGGACATGAACGGCGTCGGCTTTCACGCCGCGCAGATGCTGCTGGACGCCATCGAAAAGCCCAAGCGCTTTGCCCCCCGGCACATCCTCTTGTCCGGGCGGCTGCGCCCGGGGGAATCTATCCGCGACCTTCGGGGGATGCCCAAAACCGGAACTCATGGCCGCGTCGGCCTAAAAAAATAAATATATGGAGGGAATCGGAATGAACACACGAAAACTCCTGGGGGTCCTGCTTGCGCTGGCGATGCTCTTTGGGGCCGTAGCCGGCGCCGAGGACGTTGTGCAGCTGCCGCGCAACGAGACGCTCTACTTCGCGGGGCAGCAATGGGGCTCGGTCAACGGCTGGAACCCGCTTTCCGACGACATGAACAACGCCATGGGGGTCGTGCAGGGCGCCGGCGGCAGCCGCACGGTCATGTTCGAAACGCTGTACATGTACAACATGCTCGACGGCTCCATGACCCCGCTCATCGCCGACGGGCCGTATGTCTGGAACGACGCGATGACCGAAATGACGGTCAAGATCAAGCCCGCCGCCAAGTGGAGCGACGGCACGCCGATCACCGCGGACGACGTGGCGTATACGTTTGAAGCGTGCGTCAAATACGTCAACGCGCAGGGCACCGGCTTTTCGCCCTACATCGAGTCCGTCGAGGCCGTGGATCCCTCCACCGTGCTGATCAAGGCCAAGCTGAACGACGAAGGCAAGCCCACCAACCCGCTGATGATCATCACCTACCTCGGCCAGACCTACGTGGTGCAAAAGGCGTGGATCCAGACGCTGGAAGCGCGCTGTAACCATGATCCGGCCCTGGTGAAGAAGGATCCGGCGGAAGACGTCGTCTGGTCCGGCCCGTACACCAAGTACTTCGCGGACGATACCAAGGTCGTTTTCATCCGCGACGACAACTACTGGGGACAGGATGCCTCCATGTGGGGCAAGCTGCCCGCGCCCAAGTACCTGGCGCACGCCATCTACGCGGACAACAACGCCGGCCAGGTGGCCCTGGCGGCCGGCCAGGTCGACGTGGCGCAGCTGTTCATCTCCAACGTTCAGGACCTGTGGCTCAAGGAAGGCCTGCCGATTTCCACCTACATGGAAGAGCCGCCCTACGGCATCTGCGTCAACATGCCCACGGCTTGGTACAACCTGAGCGCCTTTGGCCTTGACAACGTGGCCGTGCGCAAGGCCATCGCCCTGGCGGTCGACTATGACGCCATCATCGCCAGCGCCATGACCAACCAATCCCCGACGTTTGACCAGGTGCCGAGGTCCCTCATGAACCCGACGCCGGGCGAGCAGGCCCTGTATGACCATGAGGCCGTCAAGCACCTGCAGTGGGCGGGCAACGACATTGAGGGCGCCATCAAACTGCTGGACGAAGCGGGCGTCGTGGATACGGACGGAGACGGCTGGCGCGAGATCGACGGCACGAAGCTGTCCTACAACGCCTGCGCCCCCTATGGCTGGACCGACTGGATGGCCGCGATGGAGATCGTTGCCGCGGCCGGCGCCAAGATCGGCATTGAGATCACGACCGAATTCCCCGAGTGGTCCGTGTACCAGACGCTGGTGACCGCGGCCACGCAGGACGCGTACGACATCTTCATGATGTGGACCGATTCCGCCACACCCGCGCAGCCCTGGAGCCGCATCCGCAACCTCCTC
>CAZUIA010000283.1:0-3111 GCA_964620835.1 uncultured Oscillospiraceae bacterium | reverse complement strand
CCGGAAATCCCGCAGGATTTCAGGCCGAATCCCTTCCCACCCGTTGACAAACCGCAGTTTGTCAACGTCGCCGTGAGGCGAGCTTATGGAGGCCCCTATGACAAGGATCATCGACACCGTTTCCGCCAACTGCCAGGACTGCTACCGCTGCGTGCGCGTATGCCCCTTGAACGCCATCCGTGTCGAGGGCGGGCAGGCGCGCGTGGACAGCGTGCTGTGCGTGCAGTGCGGCACGTGCGTGCGCGAATGCCCGCAGGGCGCGAAAATCATCAGCCCGAGCCTTGATGCCGTTCGGCGGATGGCGGCCGAGGGAGAAACGCTCGCGGCCAGCGTCGCGCCGTCGTTCGCGGCGTATTACGGCGGCTGGCGGGCCAGGCGGCTGCCCGCCGCGCTTCGGCTGCTGGGGTTTTCCTCCGTGTCCGAAACCGCGGAAGGGGCCAAGGCGGTCGCCGTTGCGTCAAAGCGGGCCCGGGACAGCGCCAGCATCACCACCTGCTGCCCGGCCGTCGTTTCCTACGTGGAAAAATACCGGCCGCACCTGCTGCCGCTCTTGATGCCCATCGTGTCCCCCATGGTCGCGCACGGGCGCATGCTCAAGGAAAGGCTGGGGAAGCAGGCAAAGGTCGTGTTCATCGGCCCCTGCGCCGCCAAAAAGGGCGAGGCGCTGCGGCCCGAGGCCGAGGACGCCATCGACGCGGTGCTGACGTTTGAGGAGCTGGAGGCGTGGATGCGGGAGGAGGAAATCTCCCTCGCCACCTGCCTGGAATCGGACTTTGAAACCTGCGGCGAGCCGGGCGACGCGCGCCTGTTCGCGCTGGAGGGCGGCCTTCTTAAGGCGGCGGGCATCGCGTGCGACGTGGGAAGCGCGGACGTGCTGCGCGTCAGCGGGCCGGACGAGGTGATCCGGCTGCTGGATACCCCTGTTTCCCAGTGGGGATACGACATCGTGGAGCCGCTGTTTTGCAAGGGCGGTTGCGTCGGCGGGCCGTGCATGCCGCACGGCAAGGACGTGTTCTCCGCCGCGCGCGACCTGATCGCGTACTTTGGGGCCGCGCACGATCTGCCCCTCGTCTCCCCCGCCGTTCCCCTGGACGCGGCCTTTTCCGCCTCGCCCGTGGACGCGCTCCTGCCCCCGGTGGCGGAGGCCGAAATCCAGCGCATCCTCGAAAGCACCGGCAAGGGCTGTTCCTCCCAGCAGCTTGATTGCGGGGCGTGCGGCTATAAGACCTGCCGGGAAAACGCCATTGCCGTGGCGCGCGGCCTGGCCGAGCCGGACATGTGCGTCTCCTACACCCGAAAGCGCGCCGAGCGCCGCGCTGACCACATCATCGAAACAAGCCCGAACGGCATCGTGGTGGTGGACCGGGAACTGCGCGTCGTGCACATGAACGCCCGCTTCCAGCGCATGTTCGGCTGTGAAAGCGCCCTGATTGGCCAGAGCGTTTCCCGCGCCGTGGACCCGGACGGGTTCGAGCGCCTGCTCACGGGCGCGACCGGCACACAGGAGGCCATCCGCACGAAGCAGGGCATCAGGTACCAGGAGCTGGTCTTTTCCCTGCCCGGCGACGAGGAAATGACTGGCATCTACGTCGACGTGTCCGCAAACAGGTTCGATGAAAAGCAGGTCGATCTCATTAAGGACCAGTCGCTCAAGCACGCGCGCGAGCTGCTCAGGCATCAGATCCGCTTCTCGCAGGAGATGGCGCACTTCCTTGGCAAGAGCACCGCGCAGACCGAGGAGCTGGTCCGAAACCTGATGGACATGTACGCGGAGGACGCGCCGCGATGATGTTTTACGAGGACACGGTTTTGCAGGCGCGAAAGCGCCGCCACCTGGTCTGCGGCGATTTTTACCTGTGCGACCGCACGCCCGAGGCCACCGTGCTCATCCTCTGCGACGGCGTAGGGTCGGGCGTATATGCGAACGTGGCGGCGATCACCTGCGGCAACCGCATCCTGGCCATGCTGCAGGCCGGGCGGTCGCTTCGCTCCACCTGCGAGCAGGTGGCCGAGTCGATGCACCGAGCCCGCACCGAGGAGATGCCGTTTTCCGCGTTCGTGGCGCTGCGCATCCTGCCCGGCGGCCAGTTTTCCGCCTGCGCGTATGAAAACCCCGGCCCCATCCTGATTCGAAACGGCATAGCCGAGGCGTGCGGGCAGACGTTTTTAGCGGTGCAGTACGAGATGGTCGCCGAGTCCACCGGCGTGCTGGAGGACGGGGATCGGCTGCTGCTCTGCTCCGACGGCTTGACGCACGCCGGGATCGGCGGCGGCTACGCGGTCGGCTGGGAAATCGGCGGCGTGGTGCAGGAGATCAACGCGCACTTTCGCACGGGCGGCGCGGCGGACGCGCTGCTTTCCCGCCTTTTGCACACCGCGTACACGCTTTCGGGAAAGACCTATTGGGACGACACCTCCCTGGCCATGGTGACGGCCCGCCCCGCGGAGACGCTGACGGTGCTGACCGGGCCGCCGAAAAGCCGCGCCGACGACGGCAAGGCGGTCCGTCTGCTCATGGATACGCTCGGCAAAAAGGTGATCTGCGGCTCCACCACCGCCGACATCGCCTCCCGCGAGCTGGGGCGGCCCGTGGACATCGCGAGCATGGACCTGTCGCTCGGCAGCCCGCCCGAATACCGCATGGAGGGCGTGGATCTGATCACCGAGGGCGCGCTCACGCTGAACCAGGCGATGAACCTGCTGGAGGAGGACGTGGATGTGACCGCGGGCGACTCCTCCGTTTGTAAGCTGTGCCGCCTGCTGCTCGCCGCGGACGCGGTTACCTTCCTGATGGGCGGCGGTTTTAACAAAGGGCACGACGACCCGCTGTTCCGACAGCTCGGCGTAAAGCCCCGGGAAAAGATCGTGGGCCGCATCGCCGAGTATCTGAAGGCCAAGGGCAAGCTGGTGGATGTGCGCAGGCTGTAGCGGGAGGACGGCCGGTTTTATGGGGGACGGGAAGGGTGCCGTGCGGATTGAAGCATGCGAATCTCGCTCGCGTGCGCGCGAGCATCGGGAGGAACGCCGCGCCGCACGGGTGTTGCGTCCCGAAAGGATCGTGCGGCGCGGGGAACCGGGCTGGGGGCGCATTTGCGGCTGCGCTGCGCGCGG
>CAZUIA010000282.1:0-3149 GCA_964620835.1 uncultured Oscillospiraceae bacterium | reverse complement strand
CGGTATGATTTTGTGCTCTACTTTGAGGTGGAGAACGGCAACCCCAACGGCGACCCGGACGCGGGCAACATGCCCCGCATCGACCCGCAGACCTCCTATGGCATCGTGACGGATGTATGCATCAAGCGCAAGGTGCGAAACTACGTGCAGGCCGCCTACGGCGATGAAAAGGGATATGATATCTTCATCACCGAGGGCGCGATCCTAAACGCCAAGATGGAGCAGACGTACAAGGATTTCGGTATCGATCCAAAGGCCAAGGATGCCCGCGACGTTGCGCGCGACTATATGTGCAAGCGCTTTTTTGACGTGCGCACGTTCGGCGCGGTGATGGATACGGGGGACTACAAGTGCGGCCAGGTGCGCGGACCCGCGCAGTTCTGCTTTGCCCGCAGTGTGGACAGCATCCTGCCGCAGGACATCACCATCACCCGCATGGCGGCCACCAACCCCAACGAGGCGGAGGACGCCACCAAAAACCGCACGATGGGACGCAAATACATCGTACCCTACGCGCTGTACCGCATGGAAGGCTTCCTTTCCCCGGCGTTTGCCAGGCGCACCGGGTTTGACGGAAAGGACCTTGAGATCCTCTGGGAAGCGCTGCTCAACATGTTTGAGATCGACCACTCCGCCGCGCGCGGCCGCATGGCCACCCGAAAGCTCATCGTGTTTGAGCACGAAAGCGCGCTTGGAAACGCGCCGTCGTACGAGCTGTTCGCGCTGGTCAAGGCCAAGGCTAACTGCGGCGACAGGCCCCCGCGCGCGTTTTCAGACTATGACCTCTCGCTGGGCGAGGCGCCGGCGGGCGTCACGGCGCATGTGCTGCGCTGACGGCCATAAGGAATACGCGCAGGACGATTACCTGCAGCTTTCCGGGATTCAGCATTTTGCCTTTTGCCGCCGGCAATGGGCGCTGATTCACATCGAGGGCCAGTGGGCGGACAATGTGCGCACCGTATCCGGCGAACTTTTGCACGAACGCGCACACGACGCGTCCCTGGACAGCGTGCGCGGCGGGGTGATCACGGTGCGCGGCATGCCGGTGCACAGCCGGTACCTGGGCGTCAGCGGCGCGTGCGACGTGGTGGAGTTTCACCCCGATCCAGACGGCGTGCCGCTATACGGCCGGGAGGGAACCTACCGCCCCTTGCCCGTGGAGTACAAGCGCGGCGAACCGAAGGACAACGATTGCGACCGCCTGCAGCTTTGCGCCCAGGCCATGTGCCTGGAAGAAATGTTGGCCGCGCGCGTTGACGAGGGCGCGCTGTATTACGGGGAAACACGCCGCCGGGAAAAGGTGGTGCTGGATGATGCGCTGCGGGCGCAGGTACGCGCCCTGCTGGAAGAAATGCACCGCCACCAGGACCGACGGCACACGCCAAGACCCAAGCGGACCCAAAGCTGCCGGGCATGCTCGCTGCAGGATATTTGCCTGCCCGCGCTGGGCCGCGCCAAGGGCGTGGCGGACTATGTGAAGCGGCGGCTGGAGGAAGAATCCCCATGAAAAAGCTGCTCAACACGCTGTATGTCACCACCCCGGAAGCCTATTTGGCGCTGGATGGCGAAAACGTGGTAATCCGCCATGAGGAAGCGACGCTGGGCCGGGTACCGCTGCACACGCTGGAAGGCATCGTGGCGTTCAATTATCCCGGCGCCAGCCCCGCGCTCATGGGCGCCTGCGCGGAGCGCGGGGTGGACCTGTGTTTTTTCACCCCCAACAACCGTTTTCTCGCCCGCGTATCCGGCGCGGTGCGCGGCAACGTGCTGTTGCGCAGGACCCAGCATGAATGGGCGCGGGATGATGCAAAGTGCCTGGAGATATCCCGGTATTTCGTCACCGGCAAGGTATACAACCAGAAATGGGTCATCGAGCGAACCCTTCGCGACCATGCGGAGCGGGTCGACGCGCAGAAGCTGCGCGAAGCGAGCCGAAAGCTCTCCGGATACCTGGGTATGCTGCCGGCTTGCGCGGACGTGGATACGCTGCGCGGCATGGAAGCGGTGGCGGCGGGCGCCTATTTCGGCGTCTTTGACGAGCTAATCCTGGGCGACAAGAACGGCTTTTCTTTCCGTGGGCGAAGCCGCAGGCCGCCGCTGGACCGCGTGAACGCGCTGTTGTCCTTTTGCTACGCGCTCTTGGCCCGGGAGGCCGCCGCCGCGCTGGAGGGTGTGGGCCTTGACCCCTACGTAGGCTTCATGCATGCCGACCGACCGGGGCGCGCTTCCCTAGCGCTGGATCTGATGGAAGAGCTGCGCGCGCCGCTGGCCGACCGGTTTGTTTTATCCCTCATCAACCGCCGCATGATCGATCCCAAGCAATTCAGCGTAAAGGAAAACGGCGCAGTGTTGATGGACGACGCCCTGCGCAGGGCGCTGCTCACCGGGTGGCAAAGCAAAAAACAGGAGGCGCTTTCCCATCCCTTTTTGGAAGAGAAGATCACCTGGGGCATGGTGCCGCATGCCCAGGCGCTGCTCCTGAGCCGCTTCCTGCGCGGCGATTTGGACGGCTATCCGCCTTTCCTGTGGAAGTAACGAAAGCAGGTGCGCTATGCTTGTTTTGATCACATACGACATCAATACGGAAACCGAAAGCGGTAAAAAGCGCCTGCGCGACGTGGCCAAGGCCTGCGTCAACTATGGGCAGCGTGTGCAGAATTCGGTCTTTGAATGCTCCCTGGACGCCACCCAGCTTGTGCAAATGCAGCATAGGCTGCAAAAGCTGATCGACCCCGCGCGCGATTCGCTGCGCTTTTACAACCTCGGCAACAACTACCAAAACAAGATCACTCATGTCGGCACCAAGCCGGCCTACGACCCGCAGCAACCGCTGATTCTGTAGTGCGAACCGCAAGCAAGCGGCAAATCGCGGGGGTTTCGCACCTTGAAAATTGAGGGAAAAGGTGGAAGTGGGAAGGATTCGGGGAATGGTTTGTTGAAAACTGGATGAGATTTGTTCAAAATATGCAAAAGCTTTGGTGAATTGCTGGGAGACAATGATGTCGCTCCCCTCGCGGGGAGCGTGGATTGAAACAGCGCCCTACCGTAACGACCATTGCGGCGGGTACCGTCGCTCCCCTCGCGGGGAGCGTGGATTGAAACTCCGGGTCAACAAGGTATGCCACCAGCTTTCCAACGTCGCTCCCCTC
>CAZUIA010000281.1:0-3151 GCA_964620835.1 uncultured Oscillospiraceae bacterium | reverse complement strand
GGGGCGTTCCGCCTTAGGCCGCCCGGAAATCCCGCAGGATTTCAGGCCGAATCCCTTCCAAACCGTTGACAAACCGCAGTTTGTCAACGGTTTACGGGGGCGGCTGTACGGCCCCCCTTTCCCACCACAAAGGGAAGGAACGCGCTTCCGTTCCCTTTTTCCGGAGGCTCCTATGAAGTACCTTGGCAATCCCGAAGCGCTGGGAAAGCTCCTGCTCCTTCTGCTGGAAGGCATGGGCGCGACGGTGCAGATTTTTTTCTTTACACTCCTGTTTTCACTGCCGCTCGGCCTGCTGATCGCGTTTGGCCGCATGTCCCGCCGTAGATGGATCAGCGGCCCGGTGGGCCTCTATATCCTCGTGATGCGCGGCACGCCGCTGATGCTGCAGATTTTCGCGGTGTATTTCATCCTGCCGGACATCCTGGGCGCGAACATCGGCCGCATGCCGTCCACGATCATCGCCTTTTCGCTGAACTACGCCGCGTATTTCGCGGAAATTTACCGGGGCGGCATCCTCAGCATCGAAAAGGGGCAGTATGAGGCGGGCAAGGTGCTCGGGTTTACCAGGGGGCAGGTTTTTTTCCGCATCGTCCTGCCGCAGGTGGCAAAGCGCATCCTGCTGCCGACGAGCAACGAGGTGATCACGCTGGTGAAGGACACGGCGCTGGCGACCGTCATCGCGGTCGGCGAGCTGTTTCGCGCCGCGAAAAACGAGACGAGCCGCACGGCGTCCGTCGAGCCGCTGTTCATCGCCGCCCTCTTTTACCTGGCGATGAACGCGCTGATCACCCAGGTATTTTCGTACCTCGGCAAAAAGCTCGACTACTACCGCGCGTGACGGAGGAAGCTATGCTCAAGGCAACCCACATCGAAAAGTCCTTCGGCCCGCTGGGCGTGCTGCGCGACGTATCCATGGAGGTGTCGCGCGGCGAGGTCGTCGCGATCATCGGCAAATCCGGCTCCGGCAAGAGCACCTTCCTTCGCTGCCTGAACCATTTGGAGACCGTTGACAGCGGCACCATCGCCATCGACGGCGAAACGATGGTGCGAACGGGCGAAGGCGGCCGGGCGGAATACGCCCCCGCCGACACGCTCCGCCGCATCTGCCTGAAGATGGGGCTGGTGTTTCAGAATTTCAACCTGTTTCCGCATTTTTCGGTGCTGCGCAACCTGACCGAGGCGCAGGTGCACGTGCTCAAGCGGCCTCCCGCGCAGGCGAAGGAGACGGCCCTGCTCCTTTTGCACAAGGTCGGCCTTTCCGACAAGGCGAAGCAATACCCCTTTCAGCTCTCCGGCGGGCAGCAGCAGCGCGTGGCCATTGCCCGCGCTCGCGCTGGATCCCCAGATCCTCTGCTTTGACGAGCCGACCTCGGCCCTGGACCCGCAGCTCACGCAGGAGGTGCTGTCCGTCATCCGCGCGCTGGCTGAGGAAAAGCGCACGATGATCGTCGTCACCCACGAGATGAGCTTTGCCCGCGAGGTGGCCGACCGCGTGATCTTCATGCAGGACGGCGTCATCGTGGAAGAGGGCGCGGCGAAGGACCTGCTGGGCGCGGACCGGTCCGAACGGATGCGCGCCTTCATCGGCCAGTAGCCGGCAAAACGGCGCGCAAACTCCCGTTTGACCGCAAAGGGACGGACAAAATGTCCGTCCCCCTTTTTTTGACCCTGTGAAAAAACCGCGCGGCATACGACGCCTTTGCCGGGCGTCAGACTGCCACCGCCCCCACGGGAACCACGGCGAAGAGCGTAAAATTGCGCCCGGGCGCGTGATCGCAAAGCGGCCAAAGCACGTATGCGCCGGGCGACGGCGTCACGCCGATGGCGGGACTGATCCAAACGCTTACGCACGAACCGAGCGGCGCCGTAAAGGAATAAAACCCTTGGCCATTGGTGGTGACGGTGTTCACAACGCCGTTGATGGCATAGCTTACGGTGACGCCGCTTGCGGGTTCACCGAGCACGCCCGTCACCGTTCCGCTGACGGTCAAGAGTACCTCCCGGCAGCCAAAGGCCCCGGACATCGCCAGGCTGTCTTGCGCCAATACGGAGGGGCCCATTTCGTCCTGGACGCGGCGGTTTTGAAAATCATGAAAGCAACAGGCCATAAGGATTGCTCCTATACATTTAATAGACGCCCCACCTTATCGTATGCCGCCTTTTCAAAAAGGGGAATGTCCGTCTTTGGGGCACGGAAAAACGCGCCCCGCCAGGAGCGCGCTTTGATCCGTACCAGAAAACCCATGCCGGAAGGGGTGCTTCCGGCGCATCAGCCGGCGCGCGGCCTGAAGGTAAGGCACCTCACATAGGCTATCAAAGCGATCACCATCGTCCAAAACGCGAACGCGAGCAGGAAGAAGAAGATGGTCGCCAGCGTCCCGGTCGTACCGACGCCGATGGCAATGCCGATAATCGACAAAACCACCAGCGCGACGGCAGGCACAAACGCCAATAACGCCAGGCAAAGCGCGCAGTTGCAGCCGCTGCAGGTATTGATGGATACGATGGAGATAAACACCGCCAGTGCGACCAGCCCACCTAACACCGCCGTGTAGGGTAGAATCGTGAGAATGAGAGGTATCAATCCCAGCGCGAGCAGACCGGCCGTCACAATCGCAAGCACGATGCCCACGAGAATAATGATCAGGCGCATGATGATGCAGTTTTTGATGAAGCAGTCCATGTTGCTTATGCACCTCCCCGTGATAAGGATATGAATCCGGCCCAAAGTTGTTCCCGCCCCAACTGCTCAAACCTTCACATAATCCAGGCGGGTCAATATGTTGTAATGAACGGCTTTGTGACGCGTGTCCTTCTATGTAGATGCCGTAACCGCCGTTCAATAAACAGGGGAGAGAAGCAAGCATGAGTTGTCAATATGATAATACAGAGTTCCTAAATACAGAGTTCCTTGGCAGCATCGCGGAGAGCCGTTGGTTCGGACAAAGCAATCCGGGCTGCAACGGTTTCAACCCATGCTGCGGCCGCCGCTGCTACTGTCCAGTCCTCATCACCGGCCCCACAGGGCCGGCAGGCCCGATGGGCCCGATGGGTCCGATGGGCCCGATGGGTCCGATGGGCCCCATGGGTCCGGCTGGTCCGGCGGGCGCTACGGGTGCCACAGGTGCTACGGGTGCCGCAGGTGCCACGG
>CAZUIA010000280.1:0-3154 GCA_964620835.1 uncultured Oscillospiraceae bacterium | reverse complement strand
CGCCTTCCAAAGGCCGCGCCTATGCTCCGGGGAGCGGGGCCACGGTCTCGCCGTTCGTCTTGGGCGAGCCAATGGAGGACTCGACGCGCACGCCGTATGCGTCTAGATCGTCGAAGTACGCGGGATCGCTGGAATACTGGTAAAAGGCGACGCCGTCAAGGAAGATCATGGGAGAATAGGGCCCCGCCTCCTCGGAAACGGTGAACGGGCCCGACAGCCACAGCAGGCGCGGCTCGTACGTGCTGTCGTATTCAAACAGATATCCGTCCACGACAAACCAATCCGATTGCCGCATCTTCGCCTTGGTGTTCCCCTCCTGTGCCGGCAAACGGTACAAATCGTCCTGGGTAAACACCAGCCGCTCGGCATAGCCGGAGCCGACCGCCGGCTCGGCGCACCAGGAGCCGACCAGAAGCTGCATCCACCCTTCGTCGCTTAAAAAGTTCTCCGCCGAGGCATAGTCGTAGTACCCGTACGGCAGCCATATCTCGGGGATCGGGTACTCAAAGAGCACGCTCTCCTCCGGCCCCCAAACGATCATCCGGTCCTGCGCGAGCTCAATCGTGGTGCTGTCGGACCGCTTGACCCGCCCCACCCCCGCATACGCGCGGTAGATCTCGTTGAACAGGTACACGTCAAGAAATTCCGAATCCTCATAGGGCAGGACGAGCAGCGCCAGTTGGTCCGTGGTGCCGAAGGCCTGCATGATGCGGCCGGGCAGCCGGAAGGTGACCTTTCCATCCATGAGCGGCCCGTATCCGTCGGCGTGCTCGATCCAGATGCCCATGCCCCCGGACGTAACGCTCAGGATCTCCTCGTCGGGGCTGTAAAGGGTTTCATACTCGCCATCCTTCCAAAGCCGCACAACGTTTTTGTCAAAGTTGACCAGCAGCACCTGTTCGCCGGGCATCATCGACACGACGTGGCCGCTGACGGTGCCCAGCTTCTTTTTGTTTGAGCCGTCAAGCCCGATGCGGCCGATGGCGGTGCTGTTGCCGCTGCCGGGGGTGTAATACCATAGAAACTTGCCGTCCGCGTAGAACACCTCGCAAAGCGCGTCCAGCGGCAGCTTGAAGGGCCGCCTTTCGCCCGGCACGAGCGAAAGCCAGCCGTAGTCGCCCTTGGTTCCCTCGCCAAAGTACACGATCGCGTCCCCTGCGGGCACAAAGCCCATCGGGTCGCCGTCCACCAGCATAACCCGCTCGGCGCCCGAAAAAGGAATGCCGGTGATGCAGTAGCGCCCGTCAAAATACCCCCTGCTGACCGTCCAGCCGTTGACGTAGGCAAAATCCACCTTCCCGCCATAGGAATCGCTGCTGATCTCGCGCACGCCGTCCGGAAACAGCGCGCTGCTGGTACGGGGCGCAGGCTCGGGCGTGGGCTGGGGCGTAGGCTCGGGCGTGGGCGCGGAATCGGACGTCTGCTCGCCGTCGCCAAGCAGGCTGCTGAACAAAAGGTCCAGCAGGGCCCCCGCATCCAGCGCCGGCCCGGGCGTCTGGCCGGGCTGCTTATCGGCGGATTCGGCCGGCTCGGCCGATTTCCCGCGATCGCTGAACAGGTCGCCGAACAGGAATTGGGCGTCCAGCGTTGATTCGGGCGTCACGAGGGCGCCGCCGCCGGGGGCGGTCCCCTCCGCGGACGCCGCTGCCGGCCATGCCGCGGGTGAGAGGAGCAACAGGAGCGAAAGCGACAGGGAGAGGATGCGTTTCATCAGGATCACTCCTTTTTTCCGCGTCAAGCGCATTTCAAGGCTTCCGGGAGAGACGGTGCGAAACGCCGCCCAAGCGCGGCCGCCGCGCGCGCCGCGCTAGTCCAGAACGACCGCGCCGTCCCGAACAGCGCCGCGCATCTGGACCACGTATCCGGCGGCCTCGAAAGCCTGCGCGGCCTCCTCCGCCGTCATTTCGCCCTCGCCCAGCGAAACCTGCGCAAACTGCGGACCCATGTTGGCGGACGCCAGAACAAAAACAAGCGCGTCCTGCGTAATCTGCAGGTACACGGCGGTGGCGAGGTTCCGCTCGTCACCCTGGTAGTTGTACAGATCGCCCCACGCCGCCAGGGCCAGCACACCGCCGTCGGGCGTCAGCTTGTATTCGTACGTGTCCCGCTCGATGTGCGCCCCTTCCCGCGCGACGGTCCGCTCGCAGGTGACGCGCCCGGCCGCGATATCCAGCCAGCCTCGCTCCGTAACCAAGTCACCCTTTTTCTCCGCGATGGACATGCCGTCCGAGTCCCTGGCATAGGCAAGCCCGAAATCGACCATGCCCCCGGCCTGCTCGACATACGCCTCGTGGCCCGAATAGGGCAGGGTTCCTTCAAAACGCCCGTCCGCATGCGCCTTGTTCAGCTCCTCATATTCGCTGGCGGCGACAAAGGGGATGCCCACATCGGAAAGCGCGGACAACTCCATGTAATTGGCGTCGTTGTACGCGTCGATCGCGGCGCTGTGAAGGCCGTACAGCTCGTACCATACCCAGGAGTATTCCAGCAGGCTGGCCGGGCGCGCTTCCTGCGCGAGCGCGGACGGAGCGGCGATAAGCGAAAGCAAAAGCAGGACGATCCAAAGCCTCCGGGTGGTTTTCAGGCAAGCGCGCATGGGCAAACCCCTCCTGTCGATCGCATGATTGCCCCCGGCCAAAGCGCGCCGGGGCATAACCTTCCCCCTCTGGCCCGATGGGGAAGAGCGCCTTTATTGTACAAAAAGAACAAGCTAAGGGATAGCGATCTGTGGCGAAATAAAGTCAAGCTGTTGCGCACATGAAGTTTGGGTGTGGGCGTTGGATCACCCATTGGCGCGGGGGCGGGCTGCGTCCCGCGCGGTCCGGTCAGGCGCGGACGGTATTGGGAAGGGGTTGTTGTGTGAAAAGGCGGGAAAGCCCTATGGGCTTGTGGGCGGAAGGATTAAAGGACGCGTGCAAATCCGTGCGGACGTCCTCGCTCGCGTGCGCGCGAGCGTCGGGGAGGAGCGCCGCGCCGCACCGGCGTTGCGTTCCAAAAGGGTGCGGCGCGGGGAACCGGGCGACAACCCGCTTGATCACCCTTCCCGCGCGAAAAAGGGCCTCCGGCGGCCAAAGGCGCCGCCTTTGGAATCCGCCGGGAACATCGTCCCCGGACCCCTTCTTGGGGTTTTGCGCATAAACAAAAAGGGCTGCCG
>CAZUIA010000279.1:0-3186 GCA_964620835.1 uncultured Oscillospiraceae bacterium | reverse complement strand
TGTCCGATACCCGCACCTGGCCGCGCTCCACGCGCCCCGTCGCCACCGTCCCGCGCCCCGTGATCGAAAACACGTCCTCCACAGGCATCAGGAACGGCTTGTCCGTGTCGCGCTGCGGCGACGGAATGTAGTTGTCCACCGCCTCCATCAGCTTAAAGATGCACTGCGTCTGCGGCGCGCTCTTCGGATCGCTCCCGTTGTTCAGCATGTATTCCATCGCTTCCAAAGCGGACCCGCGGATGATCGGAATGTCGTCCCCAGGGAACTCGTACGCGCTCAGCAGCTCCCGCACTTCCATCTCCACCAGCTCCAAAAGCTCCGGATCGTCCATCTGGTCGCACTTGTTCAAAAATACCACGATGTACGGCACGCCTACCTGACGCGCCAGCAGAATGTGCTCCCGCGTCTGCGGCATCGGACCGTCCGGCGCCGAGACCACCAGGATCGCTCCGTCCATCTGCGCCGCGCCCGTGATCATGTTCTTCACGTAGTCCGCGTGGCCGGGACAGTCCACGTGCGCGTAGTGCCGCGCTTCCGTCTGGTATTCCACGTGCGACGTGTTGATCGTGATCCCGCGCGCCTTCTCCTCCGGCGCCTTGTCGATTTCGTCATACTTCATGACCTGCGCGTTGCCCATCTTCGCAAGCACCATCGTGATCGCCGCCGTCAGCGTCGTCTTGCCGTGGTCTACGTGCCCGATCGTTCCAATGTTGACGTGGGGTTTCGTCCTCTCAAACTTTTGCTTCGCCATGATAATCCTCCCTTATTGGTCGTGTTTATTTGCCGCCCGGGTACCCGATCAGCTTTTGCGCGATGGACTTGGGTACCTCCTCGTAGTGTGAAAACTGCATGGTGAACACGCCGCGGCCCTGCGTGCGGCTGCGAAGGTCGGTCGAATAGCCGAACATCTCCGACAGCGGGATGACCGCGTCGATCACCTGCGCGCCGGCGCGCATGTCAAGCTGGCCGATGCGGCCGCGCTTGGACGACACATCGCCCATGACGTCGCCGACGTATTCGTCCGGTACCACGATTTCCACGTTCATCACCGGCTCCAGCAGCATCGGCTCGGCGCGGTCGTTGGCATCCTTGAACGCCATGGAGCCCGCGATTTTGAACGCGATTTCGGACGAGTCCACCTCGTGGTAGGAGCCGTCCAGCAGCGTGGCGCGGAAATCCACCACCTCGTAGCCGCCCAGCGCGCCGCTTTGCGCGGCCTCCTGGATGCCGTTGTCGATGGCGGGAATGTACTCGCGCGGGATCACGCCGCCGACCGTGGCGTTGACAAATTCATACCCTTCGCCCGGCTGGCGCGGCTCGATCTCGATGACGCAGTGGCCGTACATGCCGTGGCCGCCGGTCTGGCGCACGTAGCGCCCTTCGGCCTTGGTCTTTTTGCGGATCGTCTCCTTGTAGGCAACCTGGGGCTTGCCGACCGTGGCTTCCACCTTGAACTCGCGCAAAAGCCGGTCCACGATAATCTCCAGGTGCAGTTCGCCCATGCCGGCGATCAGCGTCTGGCCCGTTTCCTTGTCGCTGTAGGTCTTGAACGTGGGGTCCTCCTCGGCCAGGCGCACCAGCGCCATGGTCATCTTGTCCTGCCCGGCCTTTGTTTTCGGCTCGATGGCGACGCGGATGACCGGCTCGGGGAATTCCATGCTCTCCAGGACCAGGGGTTTCTTTTCATCGCAGAGCGTGTCGCCGGTCGTCGTGTCCTTCAGGCCCACGACCGCGGCGATGTCGCCCGCGTAGACGCAGTCCGTCTCCTCGCGGTGGTTGGCGTGCATGAGCAGGATGCGGCCCATGCGCTCGCGTTTTTTCTTGGTGGAGTTGTACGTGTACGAGCCCGCTTCCAGCTTGCCGCTGTAGACGCGGAAAAACGCGAGCTTTCCGACGAACGGGTCCACCATGATCTTGAACGCCAGCGCGGAGAACGGCTCTTCATCATTTGGGTGGCGGACGATCTCCTGGTCCCCGTCCATGGACATGCCGGTGACCGGCGGGATATCCAGCGGAGAGGGCAGATAATCGACCACCGCGTCCAAAAGGGGTTGCACGCCCTTGTTTCGGTAGGATGTTCCGCACAGGACGGGCGTCAGCTTCACGGCGATGGTCGCCCGGCGGATCGCGGCCATGAGCTGCCCCGTCGTCGGTTCCTCGCCCGAGAGATAGATCTCCATCATCTCGTCGTCGGCCTCGGCCACCTTTTCCACCAGGATGGCGCGCTGCAGCTCGGCGGCCTCGCGGTATTGATCGGGGATCGCCTCCTCGCGCACGTCGCTGCCGTCATCGTTGTAGTAAAGCCAGGCGTCCATGTGCACCAGGTCGATGATGCCGCGAAAATCGCTCTCGCTGCCGATGGGCATCTGAATGGGCGCCGCGTGCGCGTGCAGGCGGCTTTCCAGCATGCCGATCACGCGGTCAAAGTCCGCGCCGACGATGTCCATCTTGTTGACGTACGCAAGCCTGGGTACGCCGTACTTGTTTGCCTGCCGCCACACGGTTTCACTCTGCGGCTCCACGCCGCCCTTGGCGCAAAACACGGCGACCGCGCCGTCCAGCACGCGCAGGGACCGCTCCACCTCCACGGTAAAGTCCACGTGGCCGGGGGTATCGATGATGTTGACGCGGTGGTCCTTCCAGTGGCAGGTCGTCGCGGCGGACGTGATGGTGATGCCGCGCTCCTGCTCCTGCTCCATCCAGTCCATCGTGGCGGCGCCCTCGTGCACCTCGCCTACGCGGTGCACGCGGCCTGTGAAAAACAGGATGCGCTCGGTCGTGGTGGTTTTTCCGGCATCGATATGCGCCATAATGCCGATATTTCGAACTCTCTCTAGCGGATGGCTGCGAGGCATGTGGTTCTCCTTTCCGAAGACACGTCGGGCTTCCCGGGCGGGACCTCGCCGCTTCGTATGGGCGACATCCCGCGCGCCGCATGCGCGGACACGTCACAAGAGCGAGCCTACATGCCCGCTCTTTGCCTGAAACCCTTAAATTACCAGCGATAGTGGGCGAACGCCTTGTTCGCTTCCGCCATGCGGTGCATTTCTTCCTTACGCTTGACGGCGTTGCCGGCGTTGTTGGACGCGTCCAGAATCTCGCCCGCCAGCCGGTCGCTCATGGTTCGCTCGCCGCGTTTTCTGGCAAAATCGACCAGCCAGCGAAGCGCCAGGGTTTGGCGGCGGT
>CAZUIA010000278.1:0-3234 GCA_964620835.1 uncultured Oscillospiraceae bacterium | reverse complement strand
AAAAAAGCCGCGCCCTTCGGCACGGCCATAGCATACACTTTTTACGCGTTCTTGGCAACGTCCACCAGCTGGGCAAACCCGTTCGCGTCGTTGATCGCCAGCTCCGCCAGCATCTTGCGGTTGACGTTCACGCCAGCCCGCTTCAGGCCGCTGACGAACGTGGAGTAGCTCATGCCGTTGATGCGCGCGGCGGCGTTGATGCGGGTGATCCAAAGGCTGCGGAAATCGCGCTTCCTGAGCTTGCGGCCAATGTACGCGTAACGGAGCGAGCGCATGACCTGTTCGTTGGCGGCGCGGTACTGCTTGGACTTGGCGCCCCAAAAGCCCTTGGCGAGCTTCAATACCTTCCTGCGCTTTTTATGGGCGTTGACGGCCCTTTTGATCCTTGCCATGGTTGGTTCCTTCCTTTCGCGGCGTCGGCCTTACTTATTTATAGGGAATAAGCTGCTTGATCTTCTTGGCTTCGGTGCTGTCCACCAGGCCGCCCAGGCGCAGGTTGCGCTTTTGCTTGGGGGATTTGGAGGCCATGATGTGGTTGCGATACGCCTTGGCCCTCTTGATCTTGCCGGTTTTGGTCAGCGAAAAACGCTTGGCCGCGCCGCGGTGGGTTTTTTGTTTGGGCATGTTCATCCTCCTTACAAACGGTGTTACTTTCCGTCTTTGTTTTCTTTCGGCGCCAGGATCATGATCATGTGGCGGCCTTCTACCAAGGGCCTGCGCTCCACGACGGCGAAATCGCCCACGATTTTGAGGAAGTCGTTCATGACCTCCAGGCCGATTTCGGTGTGCGTGATCTGGCGGCCGCGGAAGCGGATCGATACCTTGACCTTGTTGCCTTCCTCCAGGAAGCGGATGGCGTTCTTGGCCTTCACCTGGACGTCGTTATCCTCGATGGTGGCCGAAAGCTGCACTTCCTTGAGAATGATGACCTTTTGATTCTTGCGGATCTCGCGCTGCTTTTTCGCCTGCTCAAAGCGGTACTTGTCGTAGTCCATCAGCTTGCAGACGGGCGGATGGGCGTTGGCGACAATCTTCACCAGATCCATCTCCTTCTGCTCGGCATACTCCAGCGCCTGCCGGATGGGCATGACGCCAAGCTGCTCGCCGTCGGAGCCAATGACGCGCACTTCGCGGTCGCGAATTTCCTCATTGATCATCAGATCGTTGTTGATACCGACACACCTCCTTAAAAATAAAACAAAACGAGCCGGGGAAGACCCGCTCGCACGCACAGAAATTCAGCTTGATTTCTTGCCGAGAACCCGCGCTGGCAAAGGCCGCCGGGTGAGAAGCGGGCAGCTTCCACTTGTAGCGGGAGTATCATACCATGTAAAGGATACCGCTGTCAACAATTTGTTCATGCACCGCTGCTCAATTCTTTTCATTGCGCGGGGGATATGCTATGATATGCGCGTGAGGTGATCGACGATGACGGTACGACAGCAGGCGGAGCGCGCAAAGGCCGCGGCGGTGTCGCTCGCGTGCGCGCCGGACGAGGCGCGCGTCAACGCCCTGCTTTTGGCGGCCAAGGCGCTTGACAAAAAAGCGCCGGATATATTGGCGGCCAATGCGCTGGATATGGCGCGCGCGGATGCGGAGGGCTTGCCCGCGCCGCTTTGCAAGCGCCTGAGGCTGGATGAGGCAAAGCTTAGGGAAATCAACGAGGGGCTGTTCGCCCTGGCAAAGCTTCCCGACCCGCTCGGGCGCACCCAGCTTTCGACCGAGCTTGCCAAGGGGCTGGAGCTCTTCCGCGTGACCTGCCCCATCGGCGTGGTGGGCGTGATATTTGAATCGCGACCGGACGCGCTGGTGCAGATCGCCTCCCTATGCCTTCGCAGCGGAAACGCCGCGCTGCTCAAGGGCGGGCGCGAGGCGCTGGAAACAAACCGCGCGCTGTTTTCGGCCATGGACGAGGCCGCGCTTCAAGCCGGCCTGCCCGCGGGATGGGGCGCGCTGCTGGAAACCCGGCAGAATGTGCTGGACCTGCTTTCGCTCGATGACCTGGTGGACCTGATCATCCCGCGCGGCTCGAACGACTTTGTGCGCTATATCCTGGACAACAGCCGCATTCCGGTGCTGGGCCACGCCGACGGGGTGTGCCATGTCTATGTGGACAAGGACGCGGACATCAAAATGGCGGTCAGGATCGCCATGGACAGCAAGGCGCAGTATGTGGCCGTGTGCAACGCGGCGGAGACGCTGCTGGTGCACCGGGAGATCGCCGAAAACGCGCTGCCTGCGCTGGGCAAGGCGCTTCGGGATGCCGGCGTTTCGCTTCGCGGCTGCGAAAGGACGAGGCAAATTCTCCCCTGCGAGCCGGCCACGGACGCGGACTGGGACACGGAATACCTCGACTATATGCTCTCCGTCAAGGTGGTCGATTCGCTGCAGGAGGCGATTTCGCACATCAACCGGCACGGGTCCGGCCATACGGATGCCATCGTCACCGCAAACGAGGCCGCGGCCCGCGCGTTTTTGGCGCAGGTCGACAGCGCGGGCGTGTACTGGAACTGCTCCACGCGCTTTGCGGACGGGTTTCGTTACGGGTTCGGCGCGGAGGTGGGCATCTCCACCGGCAAGCTGCACGCGCGCGGCCCGATGGGCATCGAGGGGCTGTGCACGTACAAATACAAGCTCATCGGCAGCGGGCAAACCGTGGGCGAGGGCGTCCGGTATACACACCGGCCCATGGCCAAGGCCTGCCCGCTGGAGGAAAGCGCCCCATGCTGATGGACGTTGGATCGCCCGCGGAGCTGATTCGCTTTGAACAGACGTGCTTTGGCCAAGGGCGCAGGCAGTCCTACCTGACGATCCAAAATGAGGCCGAGGACACGATTGTCGCGCTGTCCGGGCACCTGATCCTCCTGGACGGGGCGGGAAAGCCGGTGGAGGAAAGGCGCGTTTCGCTCAAGGACCTGAGCGCGCCTGCCGGGGAAGCGTTCACGTATCACCTGGCGCTGGACGGTTTTCCGCCGTTTGAGGATGCGAAGCTGCGCGTGGAAACGGTCGATTTTCTCCGCGAGGCGCCCTGGACCATGAACGCCGGACGGCTGATGGACCTGACGCCGCCGGAACTTCCCGCGGGCAGGGACCGCGTGGCGCTGGTCGCCGTCGCGGGCCGGGACGCGGTCTGCTTTCCCGAAAAGCGCAGGTCGTTGTGGGTTTGCGTATGCGGCCGGTTCAACCGCTGGCGGTGGGCGACCTGCCGCCGGTGTGGAAGATCGCGCGACGAGG
>CAZUIA010000277.1:0-3253 GCA_964620835.1 uncultured Oscillospiraceae bacterium | reverse complement strand
CTTTTCCCCCCTGTCCGCCGGTTGGAACTGCTCCTATTATCTATGAAGCGGCGGGGAATTGCAAGAGGGCCGTTGCGCGAAGGGGGCCAAGAAATGAAAAGCCGCGCGGCGGGCCGCGGTTGCAAAGCAGCCGCATTGGCGGGGGCTGCGTTAGCGGGGCAACCGAAGCGGCGATGTCCAAAACGGGATCGCCGCGATCGTTCCATTTTGGGGCGGAAATTTCGCCCGTTTATTGACTTTTTCACGCCCGCTTCGTATACTGAGTGGGCTGAAAAGCAAGTTTTCCCAAGACCTCAAAAGGAGAGTGAAACAATGGACGGCAAACCCCGAAGTCCGCTAGGCGGCTTCAACCCCCTCGGTGGAAACATACACCCACGTGTCGGCGTTTCTCGCGGGCTATTGTCCATTGTGCGCTTATGCTGATGGAGTCGCTTGCCTGCGTGCATGCCGCCGTCCGTTGGGGCGGCTTTTTTATTGCCGTATTCCGTTTTCACTGGGGGCATCCTAAAAAAGAAGGGAATGATTCCAGTGAACCTCATGAACAGAAAAGCGCGCGGCAAGCAGGTCACCCAAAACAGGAAGGACGCCGAGGTGCAGCTCCGCCGCTTTGCGTTTCTGCCGCCTGACGAGCTGTTTTCCCGCCTGAACGCCACGCAGGCGGGCCTGACGGCGGAAGAAGCCGAAAACAGGCAGGACGCGTTTGGGAAAAACGTCATCACCGTCGGGAACAAGAACACGGCGCTGCGCAGGCTGCGGGAAGCGGCCATCAACCCGTTCAACATCATCCTGCTGATCATCGCCGCCATCACGTATTTTACGGATGTCGTCGCGTCGGCAAAGCCCGACTATCTCACCGTCGCCATCATCGTGTCGCTGGTCCTTTTGTCCAGCCTGGTCGCCTTTGTGCAGGACCAGCGGTCCAACGCCGCCGCCGAAAAGCTGTCCAGGATGATTTCCAACAAAGCGGATGTCTGGCGCGACGGAAAGCTGGCCGAAATCCCGATGGACGAGGTGGTGCCAGGGGATATCGTGAGGCTTTCGGCCGGCGATATGCTCCCGGCGGACGTGCGCTTTTTGGCGACGAAGGACACCTTTGTCGCGCAATCGGCCCTGACCGGCGAATCCACGCCCGTGGAAAAGTTCAGCGACATCCGTGAAAGCCCGGGCGGCGCGCTGACGGACCTGCGAAACATCGGCTTCATGGGCTCCAATGTCGTGAGCGGCAGCGCCGCGGCCGTGGTGCTCGCCACCGGCAATGGCACGTATTTCGGCTCGATGGCCAAATCCCTGTCCAATGACCGGGCCAAAACCAGCTTTGAGCGGGGGGTGGATTCGGTCAGCCGGCTCCTGGTCCGCATGATGCTGGTGATGGTTCCCGTCGTGTTTGTGATCAACGGGCTGGCAAAGGGAGAATGGCCCAGCGCGCTGCTTTTTGCGGTCAGCATCGCGGTGGGGCTTACGCCGGAAATGCTGCCCGTGATCATGACCTCAACGCTCGCTAAGGGCGCGGTATCCATGTCCAGGCACAAGGTCATCGTCCGCACGCTCGGCGCGATCCAGACCTTTGGGGAGATGGATGTGCTGTGCACCGACAAGACCGGCACGCTGACCGAGGATAGGATTGTGCTGGAAAAGTATATGAACGTGCACGGCGAGGACGACGACCGCATCCTGCGGCACGCGTACCTCAACAGCTATTTCCAGACGGGCCTGAAGAATCTGATCGACCTGGCCGTCATCAACCGCGCCAGGCGCAACGACATGGAAGGCATGCTGGAGGCGTACACCCGCATGGATGAAATCCCCTTTGATTTCTCCCGTCGCAGGATGAGCGTCGTTTTGGCGGACCGAAACGGGAAAAGACAGCTGATCACCAAGGGTGCGGTGGAGGAGATCCTCGCGATATCGGCGTTTGTGGAGAGAAGCGGGCGCGTTTTGCCGATGGACGAAGAAGAAAAGCGCAGCGCGCTCGCCACGTACGAAAAGTATAACGCCGAGGGCCTGCGCATGATCGCGGTGGCGCAGAAAAACGAGGTACCCGGCAGCGGCGCCTTCGGCGTGGCCGATGAGCGGGAGATGGTGCTGATCGGCTTCGTGGGCTTCCTTGATCCGCCCAAGGAGAGCGCCAGGGCCGCGATCGCGGCGCTTGGGGCGCACGGGGTGCGGACGGTGGTCCTCACCGGGGACAGCGAGGGCGTGGCCATGAAGGTTTGCGGCAAGGTGGGCGTGAACACCTCCCACCTGCTGACGGGCCGCGACGTGGAGCGGATGGACGACGACGCGCTGCTTGACGCGGTCAAGACCTGCGACCTGTTCGCCAAGCTGTCGCCTTCCCAAAAGGAGCGGGTGGTGGCGGCGTTTCAAGCGGCGGGCCACACGGTGGGGTATATGGGCGACGGCATCAACGACGCGCTGCCGCTGCGCCGGGCGGACGTGGGCATTTCGGTGGACAGCGCCGTGGACATCGCCAAGGAGACCGCCGACATCATTTTGCTTAAAAAAGACCTGATGGTGCTGGAGGAAGGCGTCATCGAAGGACGCCGCACGTTTGGCAACATCATCAAGTATATCAAAATGGCGTCGAGCGGCAATTTCGGCAACATGGTCTCGGTCATCGCGGCGTCCGTCTTGCTTCCATTTTTGCCGATGCTGCCCGTGCAGATCCTGACGCAGAACCTGCTGTGCGATTTTTCCCAGATGGGTATCCCCTTTGATAGCGTGGATAGGGAGTACATCCAAAGGCCGCGCAAATGGGAAACAAAGTCCATCAAGTCCTTCATGGCCTATATGGGGCCGCTGAGCTCCGCGTTTGACGTGCTGTGCTTTGCCGTGCTGTGGTGGGCGGTCGGGGCCGATACGGCAGCGCGCGCGCCGCTGTTTCAGTGCGGGTGGTTCGTGTTCGGGACGGTGTCGCAAGTGCTGGTCATTCACATGATCCGCACGGCCAAAATACCGTTCCTCAAGAGCAGGCCGTCCCTGCCGCTCTTTCTGTCCACGTTCCTGGTGGCGGCGGTCGCGCTCGCGACCGGCTTCACGGACCTTGCGGTAGGCCTTGACATGCACCGTCTGCCGGGCTCGTTCATCCCCTGGCTTTTAGGGATTCTGGCCGGGTATCTTCTGTGCGTGCAGCTGATCAAAAAGGCGTATGTGCGCCGGTACGGGGAATGGATGTAAAAAAAAGGGCCGCCGCGGCCATCGAAAGCCTGCGGCGGCCCCTCTCCCTTTACGGCTCCTCGACGCTGTACCCCTTTTT
>CAZUIA010000276.1:0-3287 GCA_964620835.1 uncultured Oscillospiraceae bacterium | reverse complement strand
TGCTCATCGTATCGCTTTGCTTTGCCGCCGTCACCCAGAGCTCGCTTTCCAAGGCAGTGCGCGTTCCCCTGAGCCGGCTGGAAACGTTTGCCGGCCGCATTGCCGGCGGCGAGCTGAGCGTTCGCGCCAAGGAGCCCGACGTGCAGGAGCTAAGGTCCCTGACCCAAAGCCTCAATACCATGGCCTTTAAGCTTGAACAGCTCATGGAGCAGAACCGAAAAGAGCAGGAAAACCTCAAAAAGAGCGAGCTCAAGGCCCTGCAGGCGCAGATCACGCCCCATTTTCTGTACAACACCCTGGACGCGATCGTCTGGCTGGCCGAGGCGGGGCGCAACAAGCAGGTCATTGAGATCACCAACGCGCTTTCCAACTTTTTTCGCCTCTCGCTCAACAACGGCAAGGACTGGGTCTCCATCGGCGAAGAATGGGAGCACCTTGAGGGATACCTCACCATCCAGAAGATCCGCTACCGCGACATTCTTCAATATGAACTGCAGATTGACGAATCGCTCAAGCAGCAGCAGATGCTCAAGCTCCTCATTCAGCCGCTGGTGGAAAACTCGCTGTACCACGGCATCAAGAACCGAAGGGGCGGCGGCACCATCCGCGTTCAGGCCAAACGAAATGGAAAGCAGCTTACGGTGACGGTCTCAGACAGCGGCGCGGGCATGACGCAGGCGCAGCTCAGCCAGGTGCGAAGCGCCCTGGGCGCGCCCGAAGCCACCGCGGCGGAAACGGGATACGGGCTGTACAGCGTGGACAAGCGCATCAAGCTTTACTATAATCAGGATACGGGGCTGTCCATCGACAGCAGCGAGGGAGAGGGAACCGTCGTCAGCTTCAGCGTGCCGATACGAGGGTAGGGTATGTACAAAGTTTTTCTGGCCGACGATGAGATCGTCATTCGCGAGGGTATCCGCAACAATTTCCCCTGGGAGGCTTCCGAATTCGTCCTGTGCGGGGAGGCGCCGGACGGCGAAATGGCCCTGCCCATGATGCAGGACTTAAAGCCGGACATCCTGGTCACCGACATCCGCATGCCCTTCATGGACGGCCTTTCGCTCTGCCGCCAGGTGGTCAAAACCATGCCGTGGGTGCACATCATCATCTTAAGCGGCTATGACGATTTTACGTACGCGCGCGAGGCCATCTCGCTGGGCGTGAAGGAATACCTGTTAAAGCCCGTCTCGGCTCAAAAGCTTGAGGAGGTGCTGCTGCGCATCGCGGACAAGATCCAACGCGAGCGCGTGCGGCAGGCGGACATGGACGCGCTGCGCCGTCAGCTTTTGTCCTCCTCCCGCTACGCGCGCCGCCAGCTGCTTTCGCAATTGCTGGAGGGCGGGGACGCGGATGCGCTGCTTCCGGAGACGGACAGGCTGCGCATGCGGCTTTCAGCGAAGCGGTACCTGGTGATGCTGCTGGAGCCGATGCCCGCGGACGACCAGCTCACCCTGGAGGGCATTTTGCAGCCGCTGACCGAGGGCGCGGACGGTGCGGTGCAGTATACGTTTGTTTCGGGCAGCATGGCGCTTTTGGTCATGGGGGAGAGCGGGGAGGATGTGCAGGAAAGGGCGTATGCCCTGGCTCAGGCCCTGGAGCACGGCGCGGCGCAAAACGGGCTGCCCCAGCCCGCCATCGCCATCGGTGCGCCGGTGGAGCGGCTTTCGGACCTTCCCCGCGCGCTTTCCTCCGCTCGGGTGGTGCTGCGCACCATGCAGGGGCAGTCCCGCCGGATCGTCGGCTTTATGGACATGGACCTGCCCCTGTCCGCGGAGCTGATGGAGGGCGATCTTTTGCCGCTGTACGAACAGCTTCGGTACGCCGCACAGCAGGAAGGCGCGCGGCTGGTGGAAAGCTACTTCGATTCGCTGGGCGGCATGGCCGCGCAGTCGCTGCTGCTTCGGCACTACATGCTGGTGGATATGCTGCTGGCGGCTACCCGCATCATCCGGCAGTGCGGCGGCGACCCGGCGCAGGTGCTCCCGGCGCGCCTGACAAGGCAGGGGGAGCTGCTCAGGCTTTCCGAGCGGCCGGGGGACGCCCTTCACGCGGGCAAGGAAATCGTCTCGGCCGCGCTTTCGTTTCGGGACCGGCACGCGTTTTCCCGCTACGGGGAGATCTTGCGCAAGGCTCTTGCCTACATCGACGCAAACCACCACCGTCCGGAAATCACCCTGCAGGACGTAGCCAGCCATGTGGCCCTTTCAAACAACCATTTCTGCACCGTCTTTTCCCAGGAAATGGGCATCACCTTCACCGAACACCTGACGGCCACGCGCGTTGCCAAAGCCAAGGAGCTGCTGGCGGCCGGAACGCTTCGCACAGCGGACGTGGCGCACGCTGTGGGGTACAACGACCCGCACTATTTCAGCTATCTGTTCAAAAAAAACACGGGCATGTCCCCGCGGGATTTTCGCAGGGACGGCAAAGCGGGCATATAAAGTAGAAAAGCGAAAATCGGAAAATATTGCCGTCTCTTTGTGTAAATACTGTACAAGGCCAAACGGTCCAAACAGATTCCGAAGAATTTCTACCTGGTTCGGAAAATGCTCTCTTTTTTTCATTTGTACAATCTCCTACAATAAGCGCATAGGGAAATGGATAACATTTCAAAATTGATTGGAGGGATTGTCACATGAAGAAGCTGCTTTCTCTGGCCCTGGCCCTCATGCTGGTGCTGGGCATGGCCGCGAGCGCGAGCGCACTGACCATCGCGTTCTCGCAGATCGGCCAGGAGTCCGACTGGCGCACCGCCAACACCGACGACGTGTGCAGCGCGATCGAAGCCGAAGGCTGGACCCTCGTCTATGACGACGGGCAGCAAAAGCAGGAAAACCAGGTGAAGGCCCTGCGCAACTTCATCTCCCAGAACGTGGACTACATCCTGTTCACCGGCGTTGTGTCCACCGGCTGGGACGAGGTGCTCAAAGAAGTGAACGAGGCGGAAATCCCGCTGATCCTGCTGGACCGCATCCCCGACTGCGCCGATGTGATCGACTATAAGGTCGCCTTCGGCGGGGACTTCGTGGAGGAAGGCCGCCGCATGGTGCACTGGACGGCCAACTACCTTGCCAGCCTCGGCCGCGGCGAGGAAGAGGTCAACGTCGTGATCCTGGAAGGCACCACGGGCTCCGACGCGGCGGTCGGCCGCACGAACGGCATCAACGAGGCGCTGGCAAAGTATCCGAACCTGAAGGTCGTCGCTTCCCAGAGCGGCAACTTCACCCGCGCCGAAGGCCAGCCCGTCATGGAGAGCTTCCTGAAGGCCCATGACAAGATCGACATCC
>CAZUIA010000275.1:0-3326 GCA_964620835.1 uncultured Oscillospiraceae bacterium | reverse complement strand
TACTGGATCTTCTTGCACGAGTCGATGAACCACTCGGGCGTGTCCGCCGCGCGCATGGCCGCTTCCATCTCCGCGGTCAGGCCCTTGCCCTTTCTAACCGATTCCATGACGGTAAACGCCATCTTCGGCTCCACGCCGCGCAGCATGAGCGAATTCATGATGTCGTCGCGCGTGCAGATGCACTCGCTCAGCGTGGCCGTGCCCGAGGCGATCAGGTCCGCCGCGTTGCCGAGCCACACGTCGGTCCCGTGCGACAGGCCCGAGATGCGCACCAGCTCCTCCATGGTTTTGGGCTTGGTGTCGTCCAGCATGCCGCGCACGAACCTTGTGCCAAACTCGGGAATGCCGAGCGTGCCGGTGGTGCAGCGGATATCCTTTTCCGTCACGCCCAGCGCCCGCGGGCTGGTGAACAGGGACATGACCTTTTCATCGTTCAAGGGAATTTCCCGCGCATCAACGCCGGTCAGGCGCTCGAGCATGTTGATCATCGTCGGGTCGTCGTGGCCGAGGATATCCAGCTTCACGAGCACGTCGTGCATGGACCCAAAGTCGTAGTGCGTGGTGATGACCGGGCTATTTAGGTCGTCCGCCGGGTGCTGGATGGCGGTGAACTGGTAGATCTCATAGCCCTTAGGGAGCACCACGATGCCGCCCGGGTGCTGGCCGGTGGTCCGCTTCACGCCCACGCACCCCAGCGCCAGCCGGTTCTTCTCCGCCTCGGTGGCCTGCTTGCCGCGCTCCTCCAGGTATTTGCTGACGTAGCCGTAGGCCGTCTTTTCCGCCAGCGTGCCGATGGTGCCCGCGCGAAACACGTTTTCCGCGCCGAACAGCTCCTCGACGTACTTGTGCGCGCGCGCCTGGTACACGCCCGAAAAGTTGAGGTCGATGTCCGGCACCTTGTCGCCCTTAAAGCCCAGGAACACCTCAAAGGGAATGTCGAACCCCTCGCGCTTTACGGGCGCGCCGCACACGGGGCATTCCTTTTTGGGCAGGTCCACGCCCATGGAGGCGATTTCGTGCCTTTCGTCAAAAAACGTGTAGTGGCACGAGGGACACAGGTAATGCGGCGGCAGGGGGTTGACCTCGGTAATGCCGCACATCGTCGCCACGAGCGAGGAGCCGACCGACCCGCGCGAGCCGACCAGATAGCCGTCCGAGAGCGACTTTTTGACCAGCTTTTCGGCGATGCTGTACAGTGTGGCAAAGCCGTAGCCGATGATGGAGGAAAGCTCCTTCTGCAGCCGCGCCTGAACGATCGCGGGCAGCGGATCGCCGTACAGGCGCCTGGCTTCGCTTTGCGCCATATCCCGGATGTTGTCGGCCGCGTCCTCCCAGAAGGGCTGAAACGTTTCCTTGCCCTCGGGATGCGGCGGGAACAGGCTCACCTCGCCCACGCGCGCGGCGATTCTGTTCGGGTTTTCCACCACGACCTCCATCGCCTTTTCGGGGCCCAGGTAGCTGAACTCCTCCAGCATTTCGTCGGTCGTCTTAAAATACAGGGGCGGCTGGTCGTCTGCGTCCTCAAAGCCCTTGCCCGCCATCAGGATGGCGCGCGCCGTAGCATCCTCGGGACGCAAAAAGTGCACGTCGCCCGTCGCCACGACCGGCAGACCGAGCCGCGCGCCCAGCGCCACGATCCTTCGGTTCAGGCCGCGCAGCTCCTCCGCGTCCTTCACCTGTCCCTGGCGCACGAGGAATTCGTTGTTGCCGACCGGCTGAATCTCCAGATAGTCGTAAAACCTGGCGATGCGCGACAGCGCCGTCTCGTCCGCGTTTTGCAGCACGGCGCCAAACAGCTCTCCGGCTTCGCACGCGCTGCCGACCAGGAGACCCTCGCGAAACTTTTGCAGCAGCGTGCGCGGGATGTGCGGCCGTTTGTGAAAATACGTCAGGTGCCCCTCGGACACCAGGCGGTTCAGGTTGGTGATGCCCTTTTGCGAGATGGCCAGCAAAATGACATGGTGCGCTTCTCCGATGGCCCCGCCAGTGAACGCCATATTGAGGCCCTTGAGCGTTTGGACATCCTTGGCCTTTGCCATTTGCAGCATGCGCATCAGCGCCTGCGCCGTGGCGCGCGCGTCGTGCACGGCCCGGTGCGCGTTTTTGAGGTTGATCCCAAGGTGCCGGCAGACCGCGCCCAGGCGGTGGCTTTTGAGCGCGGGGAACGCCTTTCGCGAAAAGGCAAGCGTGTCGATCACCGGGCCCTTCCACGCTTTGCCGCAGCGCCCAAGCTCCTCGGTCAAAAAGCCCATGTCAAAGGACGCGTTGTGCGCCGAAAGCGCCGCGTCGCCGATAAAAGCAAGCAGCTGTTCGGACGCGTCCTCAAAACGCGGCTGGCCGCGCACCATGGCTGTGGTGATGCCGGTGATCTCGGTGATCTTGGCCGGCAGGGGGATGCCGGGGTCGATCATCAGCGACAGCTCTTCCTCGATCGTATCGCCGCGCATCCTGACCGCGCCGATCTCGATGACGCGGTCCCGCCGGGCGTTCAGGCCCGTGGTTTCGAAGTCCAGCACCACGATCGGCCCGCAAAGCGGCCTTTCGTCCGCGCGCTCGACGATCGCCGCCTCGTCGACCAGATAGCCCTCCATGCCCGGGATCAGCTTGATCTTATGCTTTTTGGCCGCCGCGAACGCGTCCGGAAACGCCTGCACCACACCGTGGTCCGTCACGGCCACGGCCGGATGGCCCCACGCCGCCGCCTGCGCGATGAGCGACGCGGCGGAGCTGACGCCGTCCATGCTGCTCATGTGCGTGTGCAAATGCAGCTCCACGCGCTTCTTTTCCGCCGTGTCCTCGCGGCACGGGGCCTTCGCGGCTTCGATGTCCGTCACCATCAGCGCGTGCTCGCGCGCGAACCTGTCGTGCTGGCAGTCGCCGCGCACCGTCAGCCATCCGCCGGGCGTGATCTGCGCCGTGACCGCGTTCACGCGGGCGATCTCCTCCTGCGTGGGCGGGCCGGAGGGCTGCGCTTCGCCGTCGCCCGCGGGGCGCCGCCTTCTGTAGCGCAAAAACAGCTTGCAGCTCACCGAGCCGGTGTAGTCCGTCAGCCCGAAGGTCACCAGGCGCATCTCGCCGCCCTTCAGCTCCCGGGCCTCGACCGCCACCACCTCGCCGCGCACCGCGACGCGGCCGCTGTCCTCGCGCAAATCGCCCACCGGCACGAGTGGGTCTAAAATGGCCGCGCCAAAGATGCGGCTTTCGTCCCTTTTCTTCGGCGCGCTCTCCTGCTCGCGCCTGGCCTGCTCGGCCTGCAGCAGCACGGCCTCCCTCGCCTTTTCCTCCAGCAGCGCAAGGCGTTCGCGCTGCGCCCTTTCGTCCTCCTC
>CAZUIA010000274.1:3187-3346 GCA_964620835.1 uncultured Oscillospiraceae bacterium | reverse complement strand
AGCAGCAGATTTCCTGGCCGTTTTCCCGCATATAGCCGGCGCCCCAGTCGTACATCGCCACCAGGATGGGCTTGAGGCTGTGCCCGGTATCGGTCAGCGAATAGACGACCTTGGGCGGAACCACGGGGAACACCTCGCGGCGGATCAGGTTGTCGTTTT
>CAZUIA010000274.1:350-3177 GCA_964620835.1 uncultured Oscillospiraceae bacterium | reverse complement strand
GTTGACAAACCGCAGTTTGTCAACGGGCTGAGGGCGCCCGCAAACCGCAGTTTGCGGGCGCCCTGCTTTATACGTCCCGCGACATCGAGCAGCAGATTTCCTGGCCGTTTTCCCGCATATAGCCGGCGCCCCAGTCGTACATGGCCACCAGGATGGGCTTGAGGCTGTGCCCGGTATCGGTTAGCGAATAGACGACCTTCGGCGGAACCACGGGGAACACCTCGCGGCGGATCAGGTTGTCGTTTTCCAGCTCGCGCAATTGCTGCGTCAGCATTTTCGGCGTGGCCAGGGGAATCAGCCTTTGGATTTCCCCGTTGCGCATCGGGCCTCCGATCAGATGCCACAGGATCAGGGACTTGTATTTTCCGCCGATCAGCCGCAGCGTCGCGTCCACGGGGCAGGTAAGGCCGGCGTGATCGCATTTCATGCTCCGATTCCTCCAATACTATACTTTTGGATAGTATAGAACAATTAAGTGCGTACTTGTAAATTCGAGGATTACGGATATAATAGCAGCATCTTCCCATGGCGTCAAGCGCAAAACAGAAAGAAGCGGGAAGACAAGGAGTGAGCCGAGCGTGGAGAATCGGATGTTGAGCATCAGGGGCATGACCTGTGCCGCCTGCGCGCAGCGGATTGAAAAGACGGTTCAAAAGCTCCCGGGCGTTGAGCGGGCATCGGTCAACCTGGCGAGCGAAAAACTATATGTGGAGCATGACGGCAGCCTTTCGCTGGAGCAGATCAAGCAGGCCGTCACGAAAATCGGCTATGAGGTGGTGGAAAAGCCGGACAAGGGCAGCGTGACCATCCCCATCGGCGGCATGACCTGCGCGGCCTGCGCCAAACGGCTGGAAAAGGCGATCGGGAAGCTGGAGGGCGTTGCCGGCGCCTCCGTCAATTTTGCCACCGAAAAGGCCACCGTCGTCTATGACCCGCAAAGGATCAGGCAGTCGGCCATCAAGGAGACGATCGAAAAAACCGGATACAAGGCTCTGGAGGTTTCCAGGGCAGACGCCGCCGACGAGGACAGGGCGCGCAAGCAGAAGGAAATCCGCACGTCCTGGATCAAGTTCCTCGTTGCCGCCGCGTTCGGGCTGCCGCTTTTGTACTTGGCCATGGCCCCGATGATTTCGTTCGTCCGGCTGCCCTTCCCCAAGGCGCTCGACCCCATGCGGTATCCGCTCGTTTTCGGGCTGACGCAGCTTCTTTTGGTGCTGCCGATCATCGGGGTGGGGTACAGGTTTTATACCGTGGGATTCAAAGCCCTGATCAGCCGCAGCCCCAACATGGATTCGCTCATCGCCATCGGCACCACGGCGGCGGTGGTCTACAGCGTCTACAACGTGTTCCAGATCGCCGCGGGCAATTTTAAGGTCGGCGAATCGCTTTACTTCGAATCCGCCGGCGTCATCATCGCGCTGATCTTGCTGGGAAAGACGCTGGAGATGATCTCCAAGGGCAAGACAAGCGAGGCGATCAAGAAGCTGATGGGGCTCGCGCCCAAGACCGCGATCCTCCTGATCAATGGCGAGGAAAAGGAAATCCCCATCGACGAGGTGGAAATCGGCGACATCCTGGTGGTAAAGCCCGGCGCGAAGATCCCGGTGGACGGCACGGTGCTTGAAGGCCACACCGCGATCGACGAATCCATGCTGACCGGCGAGAGCATGCCGGTGGACAAAAAGGCGGGGGACGCGGTCTACGCGGCCTCGCTGAACACCAACGGAAGCGTTCGGTTCCGCGCCGAAAAGGTCGGCGGGGATACGGCGCTGGCGCAGATCATCAAGCTGGTGGAGGACGCGCAGGGCTCCAAGGCGCCCATCGCGAAGATGGCGGATATCGTGTCCGGCTATTTTGTGCCGATCGTGTGCGCGATCGCGGTGGCGGCGGCCATCGCCTGGTTCATCGGCACCAAGGGCGATGTGGAGTTCGCGCTGACCATCTTCATCTCGGTCCTGATCATCGCCTGCCCCTGCGCCCTGGGCCTTGCGACGCCCACGGCCATCATGGTCGGCACCGGCAAGGGCGCTGAAAACGGCATCCTGATCAAAAGCGGCGAGGCGCTGGAGAGCACGCACAGGATCAACACCATCGTGTTTGACAAGACGGGCACCCTGACCGAGGGCAAGCCGACCGTGACCGACGTGCTGCCCGTGCCCGGCGAGATGCCTGACCGCCTGCTGCAGGTCGCGGCGTCGGCCGAAAAAGGCTCCGAGCATCCGCTTGGGCAGGCGATCGTGCACGGCGCGGAGGCAAAAGGGCTGGAGCTTTTCAAGGTGGACGGCTTTGAAGCCATCACCGGGCAGGGCATTGAAGCGAGAATCGGCGAAAAGGCCGTGCTCGCGGGCAACCGAAAGCTGATGGAGGAGCGGGGCATTTCGCTTTCCGATCTGGAAACGGAGGCCGACCGGCTGGCGGGGGAGGGAAAAACGCCCATGTACATCGCCGTGGACGGCACGCTTTCGGGCATCATCGCCGTGGCGGACGTGGTCAAGAAATCCAGCCCGGATGCGATCGCGAGCCTGCACCTCATGGGGATCGAGGTGGTGATGATCACCGGCGACAATCAAAGGACCGCCGCTGCCATCGCGCGGCAGGTGGGCATTGACAGGGTACTGGCCGAAGTGCTGCCGCAGGATAAATCCAATGAAGTCAAAAAGCTCCAGGAAGAAGGCCGCAAAGTCGCGATGGTGGGCGACGGCATCAACGACGCGCCCGCGCTGGCCAAGGCCGACATCGGCATTGCCATCGGCTCGGGTACCGACGTGGCGATCGAGTCGGCGGACATCGTGCTCATGCGGAACGACCTGATGGATGTGCCGACCGC
>CAZUIA010000274.1:0-340 GCA_964620835.1 uncultured Oscillospiraceae bacterium | reverse complement strand
AACCTGTTTTGGGCCTTCGCCTACAATGTGATCGGCATCCCGATCGCCGCCGGCGCGCTCTACCTGTTCGGCGGCCCGCTCTTAAATCCGATTTTCGCCGCCGCCGCCATGAGCTTAAGCTCAGTCTCGGTCGTGACAAACGCGCTGCGGCTAAAAAGATTCAAGGCCATACGTACGGAAAGGAAGTTTGCCTGATGAAAATAAAAACAAAAAGGATTTTACTTGTTCTGGCAGGAACCCTGACCCTGATTGCCACATCCGCCTGCGCGCAGGCGGATGTGGTGGGAAAAGGATCCGTCGCCTCGTTCAGCGCGCTTCTGGACGCGGCGGGCGGTGATGT
>CAZUIA010000273.1:0-3369 GCA_964620835.1 uncultured Oscillospiraceae bacterium | reverse complement strand
AAACGACGACGGCCTGCTCTCCGCGGGCGAGGGAGGCCTTTCCGGCGCGGCGGTGACCTTGCTTGACGAGCGGGGCGAGCGCGTCGGCTCCGCCGTCACCGGCGCGGACGGCCTGTTCGCCTTTGAGGGCCTGCCCCCGGGCGCGTACCGCGTGTCCGTGACGCTGCCCGAAGCCATGATCTTCGCCCGCCAGGCGCCGGACACGCAGCGCCTGATCGTCGGCGTCAACGACCGGGAGGGCATCAGCGATCCGATTGTGTTGTCTTCCGGTCAGTCAAGCGACAAGCTGCTGTGCGGCGCGACCGTCGCGGGCAGCGTGTCCGGCGTCGTGTGGGAGGACCTGGACGGAGACGGCGCGCGCCAAAGCGGCGAGCCGGCGCTTCAGGGCGTGGAGATCGCGCTGCTGCGCGGCAGCGCGGCGGTCGAAACCGTCCGAACGGACGAGGGGGGCGCATACCGTTTTGCCAATGTGCGAAGCGGCGATTACGTGCTGTATGTCTCGCTGCCGGACGGGTATCTGTTTACCAGGCAGATCCCGGCCTCCTCCGCGGAGGTGACCAGTCACCTGCCCGCCGTTGACGCGCGGCGCGCGCCCTACGAGCTTTCCGTCCGCCGCTGGCGGTCCGCGTTCACCGTGAACGTGGGGGCGCTGCGCGCCGCGTCGTTTGAGGCGCAGGTATGGCTGGACGAAAACGCGGACGGCCGGAGGCGGATGGAAAGCGGCTATGGCGGGGTTTCAGTCGCGCTGATAACCGGGAGCGGCTCGGCCGAGCGGGTGGTGGCCGAGGCCGTTACCGGCGCGGACGGCCTTGCGTCCTTCGGCGCGGTCCGGCCGGGCGCGTACCGGGCGCGCTACCGGCTGCCCTCGGACGCGTATGGCTTCACCGCCGGCGTTGCCGAGACGGCAAACGGCTTTGGCATAAGCCCTTCGCTGTCGATACAAAGCGGCGAAAGCTTCCTGGCTGCCGCGGGCATTTCGCGCTATGGAAGCATCTCCGGCGTTGTGTTCGCCGACGCGGATTACGACGGCCTGCGCGGCCAGGCGGAGGGCGGCGTCGCCGCCACGGTCGCGCTGCGGGACGGCGCGGGCCGCGTCGTGGCCCAAACAACGGCGGGCGCGGACGGCACCTACGCCTTTGCGCGGCTCTTTTCGGGCACCTACACGCTTGCCTTTGCGCTGCCGGACGGCTACGCCTTTACGAAAAACCGGGACGACGCCCCCTCCTTCAACAGCGACGTGCCCGAAACGAAAGCCGCGCAGGCGGACACGGCCGCGCTGTTTCTGCCGATGGGCGAGGAATTGCTGATCGACGCGGGCGCGTACCGGACAGCCGCCGTCTTTGGCAGCGTGTGGCACGATGTCGGCGCGAGCGGGCGGTACGCGGCCGGCAACCCGCCGCTTCCCGGGGTGGCGGTCGTGCTCCTTCGGGACGGCGAGCCATATGCGCAAAGCCTCTCGGGCGAGGATGGGCGCTTCGCCTTTGGAAAGCTCCCCCCGGGCTCCTACGCGGTTCGGGCCGAGCTGCCCGGCGGCATGCGCTTTAGCGAAACGGCCGGCGCTTCGGGGCGCCAAACCCGGATCACCCCCACCGAGGAGGCCGTCGGGGAAACGCCCCCGTTCTCCCTGTCCATGGGCCAAAAAGAGGACGGCGTGGACGTCGGCGCGGTGTATACCGGCTCCCTGTCCGGCGCGGTGCAAAACGCCAAGACAAAGGTCGGGATGGCCGGCGCGCAGGTCTCCGTGTTTCGAAACGGCGCCCTTTCGGCCCGGACGCAGACCGGCCCGGACGGCCGCTTCCGCTTTGACGGCCTTTTCCCGGGCGCGGCGGAGGTGCGCGTGTCGCCGCCGGACGGGTTCGCGCTTTCCCAGGAGCAGCCCGCCCCCTTCGCCATAACGATTCCCCAGCGGGGCGAGGCGGAGCCCGTCACGGTATCGCTGCAGCCCGAGGCCGTGCTTTCGGGCGTCGTGTGGCTGGACGCGAACCATGACGGCGTCATGGACGCCGGAGAGGCCCCGCTGGCCGGCGTGACGCTTTCGCTGAAGCGGGACGGGGGGGATGTGCCCATGGCGGAGGCCGTCACCGGCGCGGACGGCGCGTTTCGGTTTGACAAGCTGCTCCCCGGCGAGTACGCCCTTGCCGCCGTGCCGCCCGCGGGCGTTCTGCTCGCCGACGCTCCCGCCCCGTTTGCCCTGTCGATGGGCGAAACCCGCGCGCTTTCCCTCGCGGCCTTTTGCCCCGCGTCCATTTCCGGATCGGTCTTTGAGGACACCAACGACGACGGCCTGCGCGCGGCCATCGAGCCGCCGCTGGAAGGCGTGCGGGTCGAGCTGGTCGACAGGCGCGGCAATGTGCTGGAAACAGCCTTCACCAGCGCCAAAGGCGCATACGCGCTGGAAAACCTGCCCCCCGTTTTGTGCGCCGTGCGCTTTACGCTGCCGGATGGGTACGCGTTCGCCAGGCGCGCGGACGGCGGGTCTTTGGTGGAAGCCGTGGACGGTCCGGTCGGGACCACCGCGTTTTCCCCGCTTTCGATGGGCGAAACGCGCACCGACGTGCAGGCGGGCGCGCTGAGGAGCGTGCGCATCGGCGACCTGGTATGGCTCGACGAAAACGGCAACGGCCTGCAGGACACGGGCGAGATGGGCGTGGCGGGCATCCGTGTCACGCTGTGGCGCATCCTGGAGGGCGGGTTGGCCGAGTTTGCGGCCGAAACGCGCACCGACGGGCATGGCCGCTACCGCTTTGACGGCGTGCGGCCGGGCGCATACCAGGCGTCCTTTGACCTGGGGGACCAGTACCTGCCGACCCGGCCCGCCGCCGGGCTTGACCAGATCAACAGCAAGCTGCCCTGGACGGCGGGGCATACGGTCAGCACTGAGCCGTTCACCGTGCAGTCGGGCGAGCGGGCGCTGCACATCGACGCGGGCGTCGTGACCCCAGCGATCGCCGAGGCGCTTTCGTGGACCGTGGAGGGGCAAGGGCAGGCGCGCGACTGAGGCGCGCGGGAAAGCGGGCTGTCTTGGGCCGGTTTCGGCCGTGATAGCCCGCTTTGGTGTGTCCGGCATGTGGGGGCGGGTGCGTGCATTGTCCGGCGCAAAGGGCTTGACAGGAATATCCCGCAGGATTTTAGGCCGGGGTTTTTGCTCGGGGCTGTCGCGGGAAACATGGGGCGATCTTTGGGATGATCTCATTGCAGGCGAAGCGATAGATGAATAGTGCGGTTGTCCGTGCGGGCGTCCTCGCTCGCGTGCGCGCGAGCGTCGGGGAGGGACCCGCGCCGCACGGTTGTTGCGGGCCGGGAAAGGAGTGCGGCGCGGGGGAACCGAGCCGTCCGCTGCTTGCGCGGCTTTGCCCCGCGCGGGAAAGG
>CAZUIA010000272.1:0-3459 GCA_964620835.1 uncultured Oscillospiraceae bacterium | reverse complement strand
GTTCCAGGAGAGGATACGAAAGCGCGCCCAGCGCGAATATGATGGGCATTTCCTTATGCCTGGCCATGTGCATCACCCCGCCGCGTAGTGTGCGGCGGGGCGGGCGGGAATATCCGCCTTGGGCCTTTCTACTGCCTTTGGTGCACGCGCGGCGCGACCGGCTGGTAAGAATCGGCCGGCAGCGGCGTTTCAGACAGGAAATTGCCGTGGCGGTCCATCGTGACCAGATAGCGGAGCACCTTGTAGCCCGGGTGCCCTTCCATCCGGGGCTTGGAGGCGTCCACCACGACGGGCTCCGGCATGGGTTTCACCTCGATGGGCGGATCGGCGCGCAGGGCGTACGTGTATCCGTTCGGGTCGGGCCGGCCGTAGATCTGAAAGGTGCACAGGCGCTTTTGCCGGTCCACGCGCGCGATCAGGTAGATGTTTTCCTCGGTGTTGTTGCGAAACACGAAATCGATCCGGCCGTCGGACACCGTGGCGTCCAGCCCCATATCCAGGTAATTGACCTTGATGGCGTGGTTGGTGCGCGACTCCACCTTCAGGCCCGCCTGCACGACGGCGTTGTACAGCGTGGAGGACACCTGGCAGATGCCGCCGCCGATGCCGTCCTCATAGCTTCCGCCGACGATTTCCGGCGCGGGGAAAAACCCGTTTTTCTCCGTCCGCCTGCCGACGGTGTCGTTGAAGCTGACCTTCCGGCCCGGCGGCACGACCATGCCGTGGAACGATTGGCAGCCCCGCTCGATATTTTTCGTCCGATCCTCGGTGCTTCGCCGGTCGATGTGGGTGGAGAAATTGGAAAGCCGGACGACCTGCGCGCGAAGCAGCTCGGCCGTCACCGCGGGCGCGATTGCCTTGGGCTTCACGACGATCGTCCCCGATTCCATGGCGTGGATTTTTTCAGCCAGCAGCGCTTCGAGCGCCGCGAGGTCCGCCTCGCGGCCGTATACCTCGTCCTCGATCACGATGGGGTTGACGCGGCTTGGGTCAAACGTCCAGGTCGCGTCCTGCGCCTTTGCATGGACCGTTTCGGCGATCGCTTGCAGGATGGCGCGCACCTTGTCCATGCTCTTTTGCACGTCGCCCGTATACGCCCGGTAGGGAGCCGTTTTCAGGCGCTGGATCGCGAAAAAGCTGTCCAGCAGCGAAGACTCCCGCCGGCCGACCCAAAACGCCTTGTTGACCTCGTCATACACATTGGCAAGCAGCGAGTCCGTCACGCCGATCGTCTCGGCCGTGACCGTCCAGGTGTTCTCGCCGTACACCAAATCGACCGACCAATCCACAAACGCCTGGCTGGCGCGGGCGTACAGGTATTCGGCCGCCTCGTCGGGCTTCGCGCCGCTAAGAGGCAGGTCGTCCACATAGACGCCGGGATAGAACGTGTTTTCCCGAAGCGGGCGGTAGATTTCATCATAGATCAGGTATCCGAACGTGCCGGCGGTCGCGAGGCATGCCAAAAGCGCGAGCAAAAAAACGGCGCGAAGCGGCCCGCGGCGTGCCCCGCGCGAGCCTTTTGCAGGGCGGCGGGAAGCGCCGCCCTGTTTGTTCCGGTTGGAGGTTGGTCCATCTCCCTTGCGCCTAGGCTGATATCCCTGCCGAAGGTAGGACACCCGGCTCACGCTCCCGCCAACATTTGTAAAACACAGTGATATACAATAGACGAAAAAACAGGCCTGATGGATTCATCATTTACCAATTTTACTGCCTATTGTAGCCGGCGCGAAAGGAATGTGGACCAAAGGGCGCGCTCCTTGGGGTTGCCCGTGCGGGCGCTGAGTGCTACACTGGAGAAAAAGCACGCGGCAAAGGGGAGGCCGGCCTTATGGAAATGGAAAGATGCGTCAAGCCCTCGTTTTGTGTCATTGGCAAGGAAGGCTCCACCGATCAGGGGGAGGGGTTTGTCCAGGGCCTGTGGGCGGAGGCGAACGCACGGTTTGCCGAGATTGCGCCCTTGGCCAAGCGGGACGCTTCGGGCAACCTTGTCGGCCTGTGGGGCGCGATGAGCGATCCCTCGCGCGCCTTCCGCCCCTGGGAAGACGGCTTTACAAGGGGCCTATACCTGGCCGGGGTGGAAGCCGAGGAGGGCGCGCAGGCGCCAGAGGGGTGGAGCCGGTGGGTGATCCCGGCGTTTTCATACCTTCGGGTACGGGTGGACCGGGACATGCGCGAAACGTTCGCGTCGGCGCTTGGGTATCTGAAAGAAAACGGCTTGGCGCTTTCTGGCGCGGTGCAGGAGTTCTATCACCCCGGCGAAAGCGGACAGCTTACGCTTTATTTTCCCATCGGCCGCGCATAACCCGCGCTTGAAAGCCGCATCCTGTATCCGTTGCGCCGTCTCTTCGTCATTTGAGACCGCGCCGGGTGGTTTTTGCGCATTTTTGCGGACTTCAGGAAGGGAAAAAAGAACCTCTGTCGTATTAAGAGAAAAAGGGGGACGTTGTTGTTTCCCGCTTCATCAATTTTACACCCGGTCTACATAGAATGGAGGCGTCCAATGGCAACCGTCGATCTGTCGTACCTGGGGATCATCAACACCAAAGAAATCCATCAAAATCTTCCCGTTGCCGTGCTTGTGGAAAAGGCGGTCGCGCGCGGCGAAGGCATCCTCGCGGACAACGGAGCGCTGTGCGTCTATACCGGAAAGTACACCGGCCGCTCGCCGGAGGACAAGTTTATCGCCGACGAGCCGTCCATCCACAGCGTGGTGGACTGGAACAAGCAGAATGTCGCGATTTCGCCGGAAAAATTTGACGGCGTATACCGCCGCATGTGCAGCTACCTGCAAAACCGCGAGATCTTCGTCTTTGACGGCTTTGCCGGCGCGGATCCCGCGCACCGCCTGAACTTCCGCATCGTCAACGAAATGGCGAGCCAGAACCTGTTCATCCACCAGATGCTCATTCGCCCGGATGCCAAGACGCTTGAGAGCTTCGCGCCCGATTTCACCATCATCGCCGCGCCGGGCTTCCACTGCATTCCGGAGGTGGACGGCGTTCACTCCGAGGCCGCGATCCTCGTCTCCTTCGAGCGCAAGCTGGTGATCATCGCGGGCAGCCAGTATGCGGGCGAAATCAAAAAGTCCGTCTTTTCCGTAATGAACTTCGTCCTGCCGCAAAGGGACGTCTTTTCCATGCACTGCTCCGCCAATGTCGGCGAGGACGGCGACAGCGCGCTGTTCTTCGGCCTTTCGGGCACCGGCAAGACCACCCTGTCCGCCGACCCGCACAGAAAGCTCATCGGCGACGACGAGCACGGCTGGAGCAAGGACGGCATCTTCAACATCGAGGGCGGCTGCTATGCCAAGTGCATCAACCTCTCCAAAGAACACGAGCCGCAGATCTGGGACGCCATCCGCTTCGGCGCGCTGGTTGAAAACGTCGTGATCGACGAAAAGACCCGCACGCTTGACTATGACGACGGCAGCATCACCGAGAACACGCGCGTAGGCTACCC
>CAZUIA010000271.1:0-3498 GCA_964620835.1 uncultured Oscillospiraceae bacterium | reverse complement strand
GCGCTGGCGGTACACGGCGGCCAGGGAAAGCTCGCACCGGATGCGCACCTTGCCCCCGTTCTCCGAGGCGGTTACGCGATAGACCCGCGGCTTTGCGCAATCATACCCCGCCGCTCCCCAGGCATTTCGGATGTTTCGGTCGTTGTCCGTCGGGGCACGCCAGATGTTGTAGCCCATGGGCCTTGCAAGCAGCATCCGCTGGCCAAAGACCATCGTCTCAAACAGGCCGGTGGCCTTGTCAAGCACATAGGCAAAGCGCTCGCCCGCGACGTATACGTGCGCGGCCGTCTCGCGCGCCCCGGCCGCGCCCGCTGCCTTCGGTAGCTTTGGCATCACACGGCCCGCGCGAAGCACAAGCTGATCCACGCCCAGCGCATGGCCCTTGGGCGTCAGGGGCGCGTCGCCCTTTTGCCGTGCCGTGATCGTCAGCAGGCATACGCCGTCCGCCGGCACGCCGCAGGGCAGGTCCATCTCCGCCGTGGCGCGCGGGGCGATCGGCGGCAGATCCAAAACGCCCATCGAAACCACATCGCCGTCCCGGGTGAGGACGTATTCCGCCGTGGCGACGTCCGCAATATTCACAAAATCCAGCCGATTGCTCAGGCGGATGCGGCCCGCCGGCGTCAGCTCCGCGCGCAGGGGGCGCACGACGTTTTTGAACTCCGAAAAGCCCGTGTGCGGCCTTCGATCCGGGTACACCAAGCCGTCGCAGCAGAAATTGCCGTCGTGCGGAACTTCGCCAAAATCGCCGCCGTACGCGTACTTGCGCTTGCCGTCCGGCGTTACGCCCATGTCCACCGCATGGTCGCAGAACTCCCACACAAAGCCGCCGCACAGCTGGTCGTACTTGTCAAACAGAAGCTGGTAGTCAAGCGCGTCGCCCGGGCCGTTGCCCATGGCGTGGATGTACTCGCACAGCACGTACGGCCGCCCGTCCCGGCCGCTTTCGAGGTGTTCGACGATCTCCCGCACCGATGGGTACATGCGGCTGTACAGGTCGATCATGGACACGTCGTTTTCCTCGTCCGGCGGCAGGTGGTATGAGCCCTCGTAGTGCACGGGGCGGGAGGGATCGTACGCCTTCACCCAGCGGCCGGCGTTTGCGAAGTTCTCACCCCAGCCCGATTCATTGCCGAGCGACCAGCACACCACGCAGGCGTGGTTCTTGTCGCGCGTCACGCAGCGCTGCACCCGGTCCAAAATGGCCTCGCGGAACATCTCCATGCGGGCGATGCGCGCGTAAGCGACGTTGAACTGCTCCGGATCGGCCGCGCCGTATTCGACGTTTTCCCCATGATAGAGCGTCATCACGCCGTGGGATTCGACGTCGCTTTCCTCCATGACGTAAAAGCCGTACTGGTCGCACAGTTCGGCCATAAAGGGCGCGTTGGGGTAATGGCTGGTGCGGATGGCGTTGACGTTGTGCGCCTTCATCACCGTGAGGTCGCGGATCAGCTGCTCCCGGCTGACGGCAAAGCCGGTCCTGGGGTCGCTGTCGTGGCGGTTGACGCCTCGGAGCTTGATCGGGCGGCCGTTGACCAAAAGGCGCGGCCCGTCCAGTCGCACGGTGCGGATGCCCACCTTCTGGCAGATCGCCTCGCCGCCCGCTTCGATCAGCAGCGTGTAGAGGACGGGCGTCTCCGCCGTCCAGGGGAGAGGATCTCGCACGGCAAACTCCGCCGTTCCGTGAGAGGCCGCCTGCTTGGAAAGCTCCTCTCCCTCGGGGGACAAGAGCGTCAGGTCGGCGGCCGCCTCCCCGCCGCGGTACGCAAGGTCCACGCGCACCGTGCCCTGCTTCCAGTCGTCCGAAAGGTCCGTGCGCACGGAAACGTCGCAAACGTGCGCCCTGGGCCGGGCGAGAATGTATACGTCGCGGAAGATGCCCGACATGCGCAGCTTGTCCTGATCCTCCAGGTAGCTGCCCACGCACCATTTGAGCACCTTGACGACCAACTCGTTTCGGCCCGGGCGCAGGTGGGGGGTGATGTCAAACTCGCTCGTGCTGTGCGACACCTGGCTGAAGCCCACGAATTCCCCGTTGACGTAGACATAGTAGCAGCTGTCCACGCCCTCAAAGTTCAGGTGGTAGACCCTGTCCGCCTCGGGCGTCAGGTCAAAAGCCCGGCGGTAGACGCCGCACGGGTTTTCGCTCGGCATATAGGGCGGATCGTAGGGGAACGGGTAGCGCACGTTTGTGTACTGGTGGCGGTCATAGCCGTGCATCTGCCAGACGCTTGGCACGGGGATCCTGTCCCAGGTTTCGATCCGCTCGGGCACTTCTTCGATGCGCGGAAAATACGCAAAATCCCACTCGCCGCTTAAAAACAGCGCGCGGTCGGACTGCTCGCGCAGCGCCGTGCGGGCGCGGTCCGCGCAGCCAAAGGGGATGAAATAGGCGCGGTTTTCCAGCGTGCCGACATGCAGCCGGGCGGGGTTTTCATGGAAATATTCCATAATCAAAGCAATCCTCCTGATCAAGCGATGGCGTTTATTTTGAAGAGCCGAGGATGCCCGCCGCAAAGCTTTTTTAAGCGCGAAGAAGGCGGTCAGCGTCGGCGGCGCCGTGATCGTGACGCCCGGCATGATCATACCATAGCCAGGCTCGCATAGAAAGCCGCCGCCGGCAATTTGCGGCAAGGCATCGGCGCAAGGAATTGCGGGCACAAGCGCGGATTCCGAAAAAATCGCGAGGGGAAAAGCTCGGCGGCGCGACGCCGGAGCGCCGGGTTTGTTTTTTGGGCCTGGTTTCTTCTCTTGAGTCGAGTGGCCAATGAAACAAAGAGAATGAATAGCAGACGACTGAACTGTGGTGCCACCGCCAGGGACCGCCGCGCGGCGCTTAAGACCCAAGACCGCGGCTGTGTCGGGCTGCATCCCCAACAGCGCGCCCGTCGCCGTCCGCGCGCCGCGGTCAGGGAAACGCGTTTTACATGAAAAGCCGGCGGTCCGCGCGCCTTGACGAACCCGTTTTTTTCTGTTATGATTTGTTCGGTATCGGACCCATGCAGCAGACATACATATTTCTGTTTCTAGCCGCATAGCCTATAGCGTAATGAAGCACATCCATTCTGTGTATACGGGTCGCCGCACCCGAGAGGAGAGATCTTTTGGATACAAATCAATACGGCAGCATGACCATGCCCGCCATTCGCAAGCTTGCCAAAGAGAAGGGCATCAAGGTTTTGCCGACGACCAAAAAGGCGGAACTGATCGCCGAGCTGCTGGCGGTTGAAAAGGCAGGGGAAACGGTGATCGAGCAAAAAAAACCGGCCCCAAGGACCCGCAGAAAAGAAAGCGCCCAAGACATCACCCAAGATAGAATTGAAGAAAAGCCCAACGCGCCGGAGGAGGAGGCGCCCGTCCCGGCTATGCCCGTTGCCGCCGCGCCCATGGAAGAAAACGAGCGGGAAGGCCCGAAGGACGCCGCGCCAACGCCTGAAAAAGCGCAAAAGGCGTTCCCCGACGCCGCCCCCGCGCCCGCCGAGGCTGCCGCGCCTC
>CAZUIA010000270.1:0-3515 GCA_964620835.1 uncultured Oscillospiraceae bacterium | reverse complement strand
GCGCTGCCGACGCGCCGGGTATACTCCTTCTATTCGGGAAAGGAGAGGGAAATGAGCGCCCGCCGGAAACAACAATGGTTTAAGCTCGACAACGCGGGCAAGCTGTATCCCGCGATCGCGACGTCGCGCTGGAGCAGCATTTTCCGCGTGTCCGCCGTGCTGAAGGAGCCGGTCGCGCCGGACGCGCTGCAAAGCGCGCTTGACCGGGTGCTTCCGCGCTTTCCGTCCATGGCCGTGTGCATGCGGCGCGGCATCTTCTGGTACTACCTGGAAGCGAACGACCGCCCCTTGCGCGTGGCGCCCGACACCGGCCATCCCTGCCTTCGCTTTCGGTGGAAGGAAAACAACGGCTACTTGTTGCGCGTTTTGTATTACCAGCGGCGCATCTCGGTGGAGTTTTTTCACTCCCTCACCGACGGCTCGGGCGGCTTTGTCTTTTTAAAGACCCTGACCGCGGAATACCTGCGCCTAAAGGGCGCGCGCATTTTGCCGGGCGAGGGCGTGCTGGACGTGAAGCGAAAGCCCTCCCCGGGCGAAATAGAGGACGCGTTCCAGCGTGTGCCGCTGCCCAAGGTGAAGCTTTCGCGCCGCGACTCGCCCGCCTACCGTCTGCCGGGCGAGCTGGAGCCGCCGCACACGCTGCACGTGATCGCGGCGTTGATGCCCTTTGACAAGGTGAACGAGCAGTGCAAAAGGCTGGGCGCGACCGTCACGGAGTACCTGGCCGCGGCCATCCTCTTTAGCGCCTACCAGATCCAGCGGCGCGAGGGCAAGCGAAAAATCCGGCCCATCCGCGTATCCGTTCCCATCAACCTGCGCAACCTGTTTCAAACGGAAACCCTGCGCAATTTTTCGTCCTTCGTCAACGTGGAGATCGATCCGCGCCTGGGGGACTATACCTTCGAGGAGGTCGTGCGCGACACGCACAACTTCATGCGCTATGCCCTGAACCCAAAGCTCTTGTTCGCGGGTGTGGCCACCAATGTGGCGAGCGAAAAGAACCTTTTTTTGCGCCTGTGCCCGCTGCCGTTGAAGAACCTGGTCATCAACACGGTGTTTCGCCATGTGGGCGAAAGAACGATGACCGCGACGCTGACCAGCATCGGCCGCATGAGCGCGCCCAAGGCCATGCTTCCGCACATCGACCGGTTTGAAATCATGCTCGGCGCGTCGGCGACGCCCTGCTGCAACTGCGCCCTCGTCTCCACCGGCGACACGGTGCTTTTGATGTTCACGCGCAACCAGCGGGAGCCGGAGCTGAGCCGCCACATGCTGCGCTTTTTGGTGGAGCAGGGCATTCCCGTAACCGTAGAAAGCAATCAGGAGTGATACGCCATGGCTTATTGCGTGCATTGCGGCGTCAAGCTCGGGGAGGCGGAATCCCGCTGCCCCCTGTGCGGCACCGAGGCGATCGACCCGGCCGCGCCGCCGGTTGACCCGGCCGCGCCCAAGCCGTTCCCCGTGCGAACGAGCGAACAGACGCTGACGATCAACCGCAAATACGCGGTATCGCTGCTGTCGTTTTTGCTGCTGCTGCCGGCGGCGATCTGTGTCTTTGCGGACTGGCTGGCCGGCGGCATCACCTGGAGCGTATACCCGGCGGGCGTGCTGGTGCTGGTGTGGATCGTCGCGACGGTGCCGCTGTTGATGAAAAAGCGCCGCACGTACAGCACCCTGCTGATCACCGGCGCGGCGCTGGAGGCGTATCTGTACATGGTGGAAAGCCTGTCGTACACGCCGGGCTGGTTCTTCCCCATCGTGATGCCGTCGGTGGCGCTGTTTGTGGGGATGATCTGCTTCACCGTGGCGCTGATCCGCAAATGGAAGGTGCGACCGCTGCTGGTGGTGGCCGCGTCGCTTTTTCAGGCCGGCGTCCTGACGCTGGTGGTGGAGATTCTGTGCGTTGCCTCGGGCGTGGGCGAAACGCTGATCTGGTCGCCCTTTGTGATGACGCCCTGCTTTTTCGTGGCCGCGCTGCTGTACCTCGTATCCAAAAACCGGTCGCTGTACGAGCAGTTCCGGCGCAGGCTGCATTTTTAGCCCTTTGAGGTTCGGTTCTGGGGAAAGATACCGGGGCGTGGTTTGAAAGATGGGAAAGAAACCGCTGGGGGCGCATTTCGAGGCGGCTGTTTTGACTTGGGTCCACCGCTGCCCGCCCGTCGCGGCGCAAAGGATTTGGAAAAGGCCTTTTGGCCGTTTTCGGAGGCGTTATGGAATTTAACCGCAGGAACATTCGGCTACTGCTGTTGATCGTCGCGTTCGCCATCGCGCTGCTGGCGGCGCTTTTGAACCTGGGCGTGGTGGCGGAGGCCCTGAAGGTCGCGCTTCGGATGGTTTCCTTCCTGCTCATCGGCCTTTGCGTGGCGTTTATCCTGAACACGCCGATGAAGCTGATGGAAACGCGCCTGTTTGCCTTTTTCAACCGGAGGTTTGGAAAGCGCTGGCAAAGGATACGGCGGCCGATCTGCCTGACGATGACGGTGCTGCTCGTTTCGGGCCTTTTGTTTCTGGTGTTTTTCCTGCTCATTCCGGAGCTTGGCGCCACGATCACGCTGGTTTCGGAGCAGTTCCCCAAATTTGTGGAGGATACGAACCTGTGGCTGTCGGGTTTGCTAGATGGGTACGGGCGGTCGCTCGATTCGTGGAACATCCCGAAGATCGACTGGGTAAAGATCGGCGACGCGGCGCTGGAGATGCTCAAGCGCGGGGCGAGCAACTTTCTGACCGGCACGATGACGGCCGCGACGGGGATCGTATCGGGTGTGTTCAACTTTGTCGTGGGCGTCGTGCTGGCGCTGTACATTCTGGCGCAAAAGGAAAAGCTGGCCGGCCAGGTCAAGCGGGCGCTGTACGCCTACCTGCCGGAAAAGCGGGTGGACCGGTTGCTGGAGATCGGCGACATGGCCAACCAGATCTTTTGCAGCTTTATCAGCGGCCAGTTTTTTGAGTCGATGATCCTGGGCTTTTTGTGCTTTGTGGGCATGCGGGTGTTTGGCTTTTCCTTCGCGCCGGCGGTTTCGCTGCTGGTGGGCGTGACGGCGTTCATCCCCATTTTCGGCGCGCTGATCGGGTTTTTGGTGGGCGCGCTGATGATCCTGATTCACCAGGGGTTTGCGGACGCGGCCTGGTTCATGGTGTTCTTCCTGCTGCTGCAGCAGGTGGAAGGAAACCTGATCTACCCGCATGTGGTGGGAAAGTCGGTGATGCTGTCGGGTCTGTGGGTGTTGACCGCCGTGACCCTTGGGGGAAACCTTCTGGGCATCGTGGGGATGGTGATCAGCGTGCCGCTGTGCTCGCTTTTCTACGCGCTGCTGCGGGAGGCGGTAAACCGGCGCAACCAGGCCCGCGAGGTTGACTTGGAAAAGCTCAAAGTCCGGGAGCCATAGGGTGGAAGGGAGCGGGGCTGTTGCGCAAAGCGCGTGCGGCGGCCCCTTTGCCGCAGCAAGCACGCATCCCCCAAAAAGAAGGGGTCCGGGGACAAGTCCCCGGCGGATTCCAAAGGCAGCGCCTTTGGC
>CAZUIA010000269.1:0-3526 GCA_964620835.1 uncultured Oscillospiraceae bacterium | reverse complement strand
CCTTACGCGCCCATCGCGTTTTCCACCGCGCCGATGTGCTCGCTGAGCATCACGCAAAACGCGGGCAGCTCCTTGGCGCGCTGGTCGGCCGGCAGCCCCAGGAATTCCTTGACGGTCTGCACCATCGGCTGGCAGGCGGATTTCAGCGGCGCGGGTTCCATCATGCCGGCGCGGGACAACAGGGTATCCAGGCCCCGCAAAAGGCCGAGCAGAGCCGGGTCGCCGCTGTTTTGAATGCTGGAGGAGATGTTCTCGTGCAGGGGCTTTGCCTGCTGCATCTGGGCGGCATACGGGTCAAACGTCGGGGTGCCCTCCCTTTCCATCTCGGCCATCACCTCGCGGATGAGCCCGGGGCGCGTCTTCAGCACGCTCCTATACTTGTTTTGATAGCGGAGCATCGCCTTGCGGTCGCCGCCCGCCATGCGCTGCACGCACGCGCGCACGGAGATTCCCTGCGCGCGGGCCACGAGCACCTCGCGAACCAAAGCGCGCACTTCATCGGGCGTAAACGTTTGGAAGGGGGCGGCATGGGGTACGCTCGAAGAATCTTCCCGCTTCAAACAGGCATAATAAAAATTCCGAACGCTGTTGGGCTTTCGGCCCAGCGACTGGCCGACGCGCTCAAACACGCCGCGCAGCGGCTCGCCGTTTCCGCCGGCCAGGACCACCGCCTCGCGAAGCTTCGAAATCTCCATCTCCTTCCAGCCGCCACGCCCTGTCCTTGCGATGTTTTCCATTCTATCAACCCTCCATGTGTCTTGATGATATATAGTATGCGCGGGGCCTTTTCAGTTTATGCTTCAAGCGTCGGTTTTTTATAAAAACTATGTGACATAGTTGCGCGCATATCCTCTTTGCAGTATACTGTACAACGAAAAATGAAGGGAGCAAACGGAATGAATGCATATGCTAAGCGTATAATGGATGGTCTGGCGCAACGGAACGGGCATGAGAAGGAATTCTTGCAAGCGACAAACGAGGTTCTTGCATCGCTGTCGCCCTACCTGGACCGGCATCCCGAGATCGAGCAAAACGGCTTGCTGGAGAGGTTCGTGGAGCCGGAGCGCGCGATCGTGTTCCGCGTGCCCTGGGTGGACGACGCGGGGCGTGTGCAGGTGAACCGGGGCTTTCGCGTGCAGTTTTCAAACGCGATCGGGCCGTACAAGGGCGGGCTTCGGCTGCATCCGTCCGTTACCCTTGGCATCATCAAGTTTTTGGGCTTTGAACAGGTTTTGAAGAACGCGCTGACCGGCCTGCCCATCGGCGGCGGCAAGGGCGGCAGCGATTTTGACCCCAAGGGAAAAAGCGACAACGAGGTCATGCGCTTTTGCCAGAGCTTTATGACGGAGCTATACCGCCACATCGGCGCGGACACCGACGTGCCAGCCGGGGACATCGGCACCGGCGCGCGGGAGATCGGGTATCTCTACGGCCAGTACAAGCGCATCACCAACCGCTACGAGGGCGTGCTGACCGGCAAGGGCCTGCCCTACGGCGGTTCGCTCGGCCGGCCCGAGGCCACCGGCTTTGGCCTTTGCTACTTCATGGAAGAGATGATGAAGGGAAGCGGCAGGTCCTTCGCGGGCAGCCGGGTGGTGATCAGCGGGTCGGGCAACGTGGCGATCCACGCGGCCCAGAAGGCCGCCGAGATGGGGGCCGTCGTGGTCGCTATGAGCGACTCAAACGGATACATCGTCGATCAGGGCGGCGTGAACCTTTCGGTGGTGCGGGCCATCAAGGAAGGAAGGCGCGGCCGCATCCGCGAATACGAGGCCGAGTGCCCCGGCGCGACGTACGTGGAGGGCTGCGCGGGCATCTGGACCGTGCCCTGCGGCATCGCGCTGCCGTGCGCCACGCAGAACGAGCTGGACCTTGACTCCGCCAAGGCACTGGTCGCAAACGGCTGCTTTGCTGTGGGCGAGGGCGCGAACATGCCCTGCACGCTTTCGGCCACGGAGCTGTTGCTGGAAAAGGGCGTGCTCTTTGGGCCCGGAAAGGCGGCCAACGCGGGCGGGGTCGCCGTGTCCGCGCTGGAGATGAGCCAAAACAGCCAGCGGCTCCACTGGACGTTTGAGGAGGTGGACGGCCGCCTGAAGGGCATCATGACGAACATCTTCAAGCAGTGCGCGAAGGCCGCGGTCGAGTGCGGAACGCCCGGCAACTACGTCGTCGGCGCGAATGTGGCGGGGTTTATCAAGGTATCCCAGGCGATGCTGATGCAGGGGGTTGTGTGATGAGATACCGTCCCTTGGGAAAAAGCGGCCTTTTGGCCAGCGAGGTGGGGCTTGGCTGCGAGCACCTGCAGGGCAAGCCGCTGGGTGTTATCCAAAGCGTGGTGGACGCGGCGCTGGACGGCGGCATCAACATTTTCGATGTGTTCATGTCCGAGCCCGATGTGCGGCAGAACCTGGGCGCCGCGCTCAAGGGCCGGCGGGACCGGGTCCTTTTGCAGGGCCATATCGGTGCTGCCTGGCTTGACGGCCAGTACGAGCGCACGCGCGACCCCGGGCACGTCCGGTTCTTCTTTGAGGATTTTCTAAAAAGGCTTCAGACGGACTACGTGGACATCGGCATGCTGCACTTCGTGGACACCCAGAAGGACCTTGAGTCCGTGCTGTCAAGCGGCATGCTGGACTATGCGTGCGAGCTCAAGGAAAAGGGCGTCATCCGCCTGGTCGGCGTCAGCTCGCATGACCCCGCGGTCTCCCGGCAACTCGTTGACACGGGCAGGATCGATGTGCTGATGTTCTCGCTCAACCCGGCGTTTGACGCGTTGCCCCCGGAGGCGGACATCGACGCGCTGTTTGCGCCGGAAACGTACCGGTCCCAGGGCACGCTCGCCATCGCGCCGCAGCGCGCGCGACTGTATCAGGAATGCGAGGCCAAGGGCGTCGCCATCACGGTGATGAAGGGCCTCGGCGGGGGAGCGCTGCTTTACGCGAAGCGGTCCCCGTACGGCGTCGCGCTGTCGGTCAGCCAGTGCATCCAGTATGCCCTGACCCGTCCGGCTGTCGCAAGCGTGCTGGTGGGCTGCGCGTCGGAAAAGGAAGTTTGGGAGGCGATCGCCCACGGGCGCGCGGGCGAGGAGGACCGGGATTTTGCCGCGGCGCTCACAAAGTCGCCGGTGTTCTCGCTCAAGGGCCAGTGCATGTACTGCAACCACTGCCTGCCCTGCCCGGCGCAAATCGACATCGCCCAGGTGAACAAGTATTTGGACCTGGCGGAACTGTCCGGCGAGATCCCCGCGACGGTGCGCGCGCACTACGCGGCGCTTGAAAAAAACGCGGCGGACTGCGTGGCCTGCGGCGCGTGCGAAGAGCGCTGCCCGTTCGGCGTGCCGGTGATTGAGCGCATGGAGCGGGCCGTGAAGCGGTTTGAATAAAAGCCGTTGACAAACTGCGGTTTGTCGACGGAAGAAGGGAACGGGGATTCGGCCTGAAATCCTGCGGGATTCCCGGGCGGCCTCAGGCGGAAAGTACAGATTCCTCCGGCTTCGCCTATGGAATCTGCGCAAATCCACCGTACA
>CAZUIA010000268.1:0-3539 GCA_964620835.1 uncultured Oscillospiraceae bacterium | reverse complement strand
ATCATTTGGAGATGAGGCGCCTTGCGCGCTATTCCTCCAGGCTGGGCGAAAAAATGGATTTCAGCGGCCTGATGGGCCTGATGCGGTTTGAAGGGGAGCTGTCGCCGTTTGTTCCATGGCTGTACGGCGCGCAGACCCTGCATATCGGGCGCAATACGACCTTCGGCATGGGGCGCGTCGAGGTGGAGTTTCTCTGAAGTGTTTCCTCGCTTGGGTTACCGCTTCGGCAGGCTCACGGTGAACCGGCTTCCCCGCTCCAACCGGCTTTGCGCCTCCACAGTTCCCCCGTGCGCCGTCACGATGGACTTGACGATCGCAAGCCCGATTCCCGCGCCCCCGGTTTCCCGGTTGCGGGACTTGTCCGTGCGATAAAAGCGCTCAAAAATAAGGGCAAGCTCCCGCCTTGGGATGCCGATCCCGTCGTCCTCCACTTCCATTACCCCGTTTGCGCCGGCGTCCTTCACCGCGATGCGGATATTCCCGTTTTCGCGCGTATACTTCACAGCGTTTGACAGCAGGTTGGTCACCACCTGGCTGATCCTGTCCCGGTCGGCGAAGACATGGACCGGATCGCCCGCGATCGAAACGGTCAGGCCCTTCTTTTTGATTTCCATCTCAAAATGGCTGGCCACCGTTTGGGCCATGTCCAGCAGATTCACCGGGGCCTTGTGCAGCTTCAGGGCGTCGCTTTCGATGGCGGTAAGCCGCTCAAGGTCGGCGATTAGGCCCGTAAGCCGTTCGATTTCCTCGTAACAGCCCGTAAGCCGTTCGGGCGTCGGCTCCCAGACCCCTTCGATCATGGCCTCCAGGTGCATCCCGAGCGTCGTCAGGGGGGTGCGCAGCTCATGGGCGACGTCGATCGCAAGCTGTTTTCGCAGCTGCTCCTGCTCAAACAGCGCGCCGGCGAGGTGGTTGATGGCCAGGACCAGGTCGTCAAGCTCCTTGGTCTTTGTTTGGCCTTCAAAGCGGATGGCATAATTGCCCCGGGCGATTTGCTTGGCGATGTCCGCCGTTTTCGCGATGGGCCGGGCGATGCGGCGGCCCAGCACCGTGCCGACGGCCAGCGAGAACAGCAGGGACACGGCGCCCACGGAGATGAGCACGGCGTTGAGCGTATCCAAAAACCGGAAGTCATTTTCGCTTAAAAAGTACGGCCCGTAATAGCGGATGGACACCGAGCCGACCGCCTGATCGCCCTGCGAAAGCGTATATTCATGCGAAACAAAGCCGCCGCCGGCTTTGGGGCGCCTGGCCTCCATCCGTCTGGCGATCTCGTGCATGATCTGCATGCACATGGACATATCGTGGTTTTCCGCGTCCCAGACGGTATGCCCGCTTGGGTCAAGCACCTTGACGATATACCCGTCCAGCAGGGCGTACATGCCCACGCCATGGATATACTCGATATTCCATGCCCGCGTCCGGCTGTCGTACTGGCCGCCGAGGGTGGCCGCGATGCTTTCGGCCTTGGTCCTTTGCTGCTTTGCCATGTAGCTTTCAAACGCCCGGTTTACAACCAGGTTTGACAAAAAACTGATGACCCCGACCGTGAACAGCACGACGAGCATGATGGCCAGGGAAATCTGCGCCCTGAGGCTGCGCATCCTCCTATTCACCCCTAAACTTATACCCAAGGCCGTGCACCGTCAGAATGTACGACGGCGCGCGCGGATTGTCCTCGATCTTCTGCCGCAAATTCTTGACGTGGGTGTCCACAGCCCGGTCATAGCCGTCAAACGCATCACGAAAGGCCGTTTCGATCAGCTCGGCGCGCGTAAACACCTTGCCCGGGTATTTGATCAGCGCGGAAAGGATCTTCAGCTCGCTGGGCGTCAGGCTGACGGCCCGCCCCTTCTTTTGGATGAGGTTCTTTTCAAAATCAACGACCAGGTCTCCCCCGTTCCACGCGTTTTTCACCGTCAAGGGGACGAGGTCGTCCCCCGTCCTTCGCAGCACGGCTTCGATCCGGGCGTGCAGCTCCTTTAGGCGAAACGGCTTTGCGATGTAATCGTCCGCGCCAAGCCCGAGCCCCCGCAGCACGCTGTCCTCGTCCGCCTTCGCCGTCAGCATGATGATCGGAACCCGCGACCTTTTTCGGAGGATTCGGCAGACCTCCTCGCCGGACAGGCCCGGCATCATCAGGTCCAGCACGACCAGGGTAATGTTCTCCCTGTCAAAGATCTGAAGGGCCGTTTCGCCGTTGCCGGCGGGAAAAACCACAAAACCGCGGCTTTGCAGGAAGGAGGCGATGACCTCCACGATCTTCGCCTCATCATCCACCACCAAAACGCTTTTTCTGTCCTTGACCATGCCAGATCCCTTCTTTGCAGGCGGTATACAAAGGAACCGCCGCGCCGCGGCTCCTCTTTCGGTCAGGCGATGACGTCGTATCCCTGGTCCTCGATCTCCGCCTTGATCTGATCCATGCTGCTCTTGGCGGGGTCATATTCCACAGCCACTGTTTTGCCCGCCAGGTCCACGGATACAAAGGCCACGCCGGGCAGCGCGCTCAGCGCGCCCGTCACCGCCTTCACACAATGCTGGCAGGACATGCCCTCCACATGCAGCGTTGTTTTTTCCATTTTCGTTTCCTTCCTTTCGCTCTTTATTGTAGATCAAAGGGCTTCAAAAACTTCTCCGCCTCGGTCGTGCCGCCGTGACCGTCCGTCGGCACCTTCGCAAAAACCCATCCCTCCACCTTGCTTGGGTCAACGCCGGCCTCCATCAGGGGAGCGGGATTGAGAACGAACACGATATCCTTGTCGTTTCCTTCCAAATCCTTTGCCCATTCAAACATATTGCCGTCGCCCAGCATCACGCCGAAATGGTCCAGGGCCGCATGGTAGCTGACGTGCTCGCCGCTTCGGTCCACGATCTGCTCGTACACAGCGATCAGCGTGGGTTCGCCTTCGTACGGCGGGGCCTCCCCGCCAAGCTCCCTGCCCACCTGGAGCACGCCCTCCCCCATCGTATAGTTTTCCGGCAGCTTTTTGGGATCAAGCCCCGCGTTCAGGAACGGCGCGGCGTCCAGCTCCAGCAGGACGTCATAGCGCGCGCTCTTTGACCAGTCCTCGCGCACGATGAACCGCGCGGCGCCGTCCGGCGCGGCGAGCGACCACCCGCCGTGTTCCGCATCCCTTTGCACCTGATCCGGCGCCGCGCTCGCAACCGCTTCCAGAGCCGCGATGGATCCCCGCCCGATGACATCCAGGCGCTTGACGATCTCAGAGCAGCCCGTGGCGGAAAGCAGCAGCACCGCCAGCGCGCCCCATAGCATTCCCTTTTTCACGATTGTTTTCATGGTCATACCGCCTTCCTGTCTTGCGCTTCCAAAGCCGCCCGGCGCGCCGGCACGAAATGCTTCAGCCGAAGCGCGTTGGTCAGCACCGAGACGGAGCTCAGGCTCATGGCCGCGGCGGCAAACATCGGGTTGAGCAGGGGGCCGCCGAACAGATGGAGCACGCCCGCCGCGATGGGGATGCCGATGACATTGTACCCAAAGGCCCAGAACAGATTCTGCTTGATGTTGCGGATGGTCC
>CAZUIA010000267.1:0-3554 GCA_964620835.1 uncultured Oscillospiraceae bacterium | reverse complement strand
GTCATATGCTGGCTGGCTATGTTGCATAGTTGCAATCCCGTGATGGTTGCCCGCCGCCTGCGGCGGCGCCGCAGGCGGCGGGGGGACGGTTGGCCGGGCCGGGAGAGGCAGCGTCTGCCTCCCCTGGTCCGTCAGCGGGCTTAGTGGTCACGATCGTAGGCGATCTGCGAAATTTCGATGAACCTGGACAGGCCGATATTCTCCAGTTCGGCGACATAGCTGTCCCACTGGGTGTCAAGGTCCAGATCGCCGGTGGCAAAGCGCGCCATGGATTCGTTGACGTAGGTGATCAGCGTCTGCTGAATATCGCGCACCTGTTCGGTCTCCTCCACGGTGTACTTGATCTTGTCCACGTACTCCGCGGGCGTCTTACCGAGGTAATGGGGCACGGCGGCGGCGATGAACAGCTCGGTGTACAGCGGGTCGTCCAGCGTCACGGCCTGGCCGTCCTGTACGCCCATTTCCAGCACGACGGGCAGCTCGTTGGCCCAGTGCTTGTTTTGCAGCGCGCCCCACGGCAGGATCGGCACCACCAGCGGCGGGAACCCGAGATCCTCGTACAGGCCCACGTCGCCCTCACCGGCGGCTCTCCAGTCCACCTCGGGCTCGCCCCAGCGGCTGCGGAAGCCAAAGTCGCGGTTTTGCATGTAGTCGCCAAAGCGGAAGGCGGCCTCGGGGTACGCGCAATCCTTGGTGATGATGAAGTAGCTCTTGGGGAGCGAGGGGAAGTAGGCGGTAAAGCAGACGCCCTCGGGGCCGGTGAGCGGCGGCAGGGGCGCGTATTCGAGCTTGCGCTCATTGGTGGCGCTGAACACGAACGCGCCGGCGGTGTACACGCCCACCTGGGACACATCGCCGCTTTCCAGCAGCGTCTGCAGCTGGGACAAATCCTGGGTGATGGACAGCGGGGACAGCAGACCTTCGGAGATCAGCATGTTGATGTACCGCAGCCCTTCGCGCCATTCTTCCTTGTTGTAGGGCACGTCGAGCTTTCCATCCTGAACGATCCAGCGCGGCCGGGTGGTGTTGGGCGTGTTGGTGTCGTCGTAGATGAAGGCGTTCATGATCGCGTCGATCGACGAGCCTTGCCAAAGCTGGCCGCCGCCCGTGAACGGCACCTCATCCTTCAGGCCGTTGCCGTTGGGGTCCTGGTCGCGGCAGGCGCGGAGCACTTCGGCGAACTCGTCGGTGGTGGTGGGCATCGAAAGGCCGAGCTTGTCCAGCCACACCTTGTTGATCCACTGCCGCTGGCTGTGCTCGTTGCCGAGCTGCTCCGTGTGCTTGGGCAGATAGTAGATGTTGCCGTCCGCCATCGTGATCAGGTCGCGCAGCGAGGCCTTTGCGCGCGCAAAAGCGTCCAGCACATCCACGCCGATGGTGTCAATGTACTCGTTGAGCGGCAGGAAAATGCCCTGGGAGCCATAGTTGAGCACCGTCATGTCGTCCAGGGTAAAGCCGATGAGCACATCGGGCAGCTCCGTGCCGGAGTTGATCATGACGTCCAGCTTCTGGCGGGCCTCGGAGGCGGTGGGGAAGATTTCAAACTCGAACTTGATGTTCAGGGCTTCCTCCATCTCCTTGGTCAGCGCGTTGGTTTCATAGTTCTCCACGTGGGGGCTTTGGACCAGGCCGATACGAAGCGTGATGGGCTCCTTGACGACGGGAAACGTGCCCGGCGGGTTGACGTTGGGATCTTCCATGGTCACTTCCTGGGCGGTGGCGGCCGCTGCCAAAGCGCCTGTCGTCATCGTGGACAACAACAGAACCGTCAGCAGCAAGATCGTTACCAGTGAGCGAAACCCGTTTTTTGACATGCCTTGCTCCTCCTTTGATTGGGATGTCCTATGAAAGTCTACGGCCGTAGCGTTTCCCTGCTACGAATTCATGGTACTGCACCGATTTGTAGGGTTTCAATAGTATTTTTTTCGAAAAGGAATGATTTAAGTCACATTTCCACAAGTATTCTTCCGCTCCATTCATGACGATTTTCAGATTTCTTTTGTTTCACGAAGCGGCAGGTCCTTTTTTTCTATGGTTTTTGCGCGCGCGTCCCGGCATGCCGGTCGCGCCGGCTTTGCAGGCGACAAAAAAAGGGGGCGGTCGTTCCGTCGCCCCCGGTGCTTTCGCCCTTACAGCGGATGCTCTTTCAGGTAGGCCAGCAGCTCCTCGCGGCCTACGCGGGTCAGCCCCTGCCGCTGCGCATCCGTGCGCGGATCGATCCCTCCGTCATACCGCCGCGAAAGGAGGGAAGCCACCCTCGGCCCGCAAAACGCGCCCTGGCACCAGCCCATGCCGGCGCGCGTGCGGCGCTTGACCGCATCCACCGTGTACAGCGGAATGCCGCGCCCGGCCGCGTCTTCGACGGCCGCTTCCAGCACCTGTTCGCAGCGGCAGATCAGACGGCCTTGCACGCCTTCCTCCAAGGCGGCGCGCCGCGCCGCCTCCGCCATGGAAACGCCGAGCGGGCAGAGAAACGCGCGCCGATTCGGGTTGAAATCTTTCTTTTCAACAAGCCGCAGGCCCTCCCGGTCCAAAAGGTCGCGCACTAGTAGCGCGATGGCGGGGGACGCGGTAAGGCCCGGCGACTGGATCCCCGCCGCCTGGATCAAGCCCGGCACCGTAGAAGCGTCGATGATAAAATCGTCCGTGTCGGCGACGGACCTAACGCCCGCAAAGCTGCGGATGAACTGCTGCACATTCAGCCGGTCCGTCGTGCGCATCGCCCCGGCAAGAATGTGCCGCAGCCGGGCGGGATGGGTGCTGCGATCGTCGTTCTCGCCGTCAAGGGCATCCGGACCGATCAGAAGGTTGCCATAGACCGTCGGCGCAACCAAAATGCCCTTGCCCATGGCCGTCGGCATCTGAAACAGCACCGAGCGGACAAGCTTGCCCGTGCCCTTGGCCATCACGAGGTATTCCCCGCTGCGCGGACGGAGGGTGAACCGGCTGTCGCCGGCCATGGCGGAAATGGACGCCGCGCCAAGGCCCGCCGCGTTAACCAGGTATTTTGTGTAAAAACACCTTCCGTCCGCCGTGCGGACTTGAAACCCCTGCGCAAGGCGGACAACGGAGGCAACCTCGGCCTGCAAAAACAGCGCCGCGCCGTTGACCATGGCGTTTTCCATCAGCGCGATCGCCAGCTCATACGGCGAGCAAACGCCGGCCCCTTTGCAATGCAGGCCGTAGGCAACCGCCGGATTGACGGCGGGCTCCATCGCCCGGACCTGCCCGCCGTCCAGCAAGGAAAGATCGTCCAGCCCGTTTCGCCTGCCGTTTTCCATCAGGGCGACCAACGCGTCGCGCTGCCCTTCCTCAAAGGCGAGCACCAGCGAACCGGTCGGCGAAAACCCAAAGCCCAGCTCCCGGTCCAGCCGCGCAAACTGCGTACGCCCCTGATAGCACAGCCGCCCCTTCAGCTTGCTGTGCGCCTCCGCATAGCCGCCGTGCACAATCGCCGAATTTGCCTTTGTGGCCCCGGTCCCCACATCGCTTTCCCTTTCCAAAAGCGCGATCTTCAGCGCATAGCGCGAAAGCTCCCGGGCGATTGCGCAGCC
>CAZUIA010000266.1:0-3574 GCA_964620835.1 uncultured Oscillospiraceae bacterium | reverse complement strand
TCGCTCGCGTGCGCGCGAGCATCGGGGAGGAACCCGCGCCGCACGGGTGTTGCGGCCCGGAAAAAGAGTGCGGCGCGGGGAACCGGATCGGTGGCGCCTGACCACCCTGTCCCGCGCACGAAAGGGCCTCCGGCGGCCAAAGGCGCCGCCTTTGGAATCCGCCGGGGATTTATCCCCGGACCCTTCTTTGGGTTGGAGCGGATACGAAAGTATGGGCATCAGGGAGGATTTCGCCATGACGCAAGCCGTTGAACCGAAAAAAACACCGAAACGGAAGGGCCGCGGCCTGCGCGGCGCGGCTGTTGCCGCGGGCGCCTATGTCCGGGAGATCGGCACGGTCTTTCGGCAAGGCGACGCAAAGACGCGCCTGTCCTTCCTCATTATGGGCTTTGGCAGCCTGACGCACGGCCAGATCCTCAAGGGGCTCATGTATTTCGGCCTTCAGGTGCTGTTCGTCTGCTACCACGTCTTTTTCGGCTGGCGTTACCTGAAAGAGTTCGCCACGCTGGGCCAAAACGCGCAGGCGCGCGTGTGGGACGAGGCGGCCCAGATCTACCGCCGCGTGCCCGGCGACAACTCCATGCTCATCCTCCTCTTCAGCGTCCTGACCCTCTCAACCCTCATCCCCATGATCATCTTCTGGAAAGCAAACCTCAAATCATCCCTTCTCGCGCAAAAGCAGCTCGAAAAGAACATAAAGCCCAACTCCCTCCTGCAGGACGCAAAAACCCTGCTGAACGAGCGCTTCCACATCACCCTCCTGTCCCTGCCCATGCTGACGCTCCTCTGCTTCACCGTGCTGCCCATCGTCTTCATGATCCTGATCGCGTTCACCAATTTTGACAAAAACCACCAGCCCCCCGGCTCCCTGTTCACCTGGGTGGGCCTGACCAACGTGACGGACGTGTTTTGGGGCAACGAGCTGAAAAGCCGCACCTTCTTCGGCATCTTCGGCTGGACGCTCGTCTGGGCCGTCTTCGCCACGTTTACCAACTACATCTTCGGCATGATCCTCGCCATGCTGATCAACAAAAAGGGCATACGCCTGAAAAAGATGTGGCGCACGATCTTCGTCGTGACCATCGCCATCCCGCAGTTTGTAAGCCTCATGCTCGTCTCAAGGATGCTGACCGATACCGGCGTGGTCAACGTGCTGCTGCAAAAATGGGGCATTGTCTCCCAGCCGGTCCCCTTCCTCACAAACGCCGCGTACGCGCGCGTCGTGGTCATCCTGATCAACATGTGGGTGGGCATCCCGTACACCATGCTGATGGTGACGGGCATCCTGATGAACATCCCGGCCGAGCTGTATGAAAGCGCCAGCATCGACGGCGCGGGGCCCGTCAAAACGTTCTTTTCCATCACCCTGCCGTACATGCTCTTTGTCACCACGCCGCAGCTGATCACCACGTTCGTCGGCAACATCAACAACTTCAACGTCATCTACCTGCTCACCGCCGGCGGCCCGTACTCGCTGGACTATTTTCAGGCCGGCAAGACGGACCTGCTCGTCACGTGGCTGTACAAATTGACCGTCAACGACCAGAACTACTCGCTCGCCGCCACGATCGGCATCTTCATTTTCATGATCGTGTCGATCTTCTCCCTGACCGTCTACAACCTGACCGGCTCCGTGAAAAAGGAGGATCAGTTCCAATGAAGATGGGGATGAAGGCCCGCGCGCGCGTGGCGAACACGTGCATCCACCTGCTGCTTTCGGTGCTGTCCGTCCTCTGGCTTTTGCCGGTCCTGTGGCTCATCGTCAGCGCGCTTCGGGCCGAGCCGGGCGCGTACACCACCTACATCGTCCCCAAGGGGTGGACGCTTTCCAATTTCACCCGCCTGTTCACCGAGACCGAGCCGTTTGATTTTGCGCTCTGGTACAAAAACACGCTCTTTGTCGCTTCGGTCAGCTGCCTGATCACCACGGTGCTGACGCTCATGGTGGCGTACACCTATTCACGCATCCGCTTCAAGACCCGCACATTCCTGATGAACCTGTCGCTGGTGCTGGGCATGTTCCCCGGCTTCATGGCCATGATCGCCGTCTACCACTTCTTAAAGGCGATGGGCATTGACAAGTCGCTCGCCGCGCTCATCCTGGTGTATTCGGGCGGGTCGGCGCTCGGGTATTACATCGCCAAGGGCTTCTTTGACACCATCCCCAAATCCTTGGACGAGGCCGCCATGATCGACGGCGCGACGAAAAACGCCGTGTTCTGGAAGATCATCCTGCCGTCCTCCCGGCCCATCGTGATCTACACGGCCCTGACGTCGTTCATCGCGCCCTGGGTGGATTTCATCTTCGTCTCCGTCATCATGAAGGACAACTACAAGGCCTATACCGTGGCCATCGGCCTGTACCGCATGATCGATCGCGAAAACATCTACCAGTACTACACGCGTTTTTGCGCCGGCGCCATCCTGGTGGCCGTGCCTATTACGCTGCTGTTCATCAAAATGCAGAAATACTACGTCTCCGGCGTGACCGGCGGCGCGGTGAAGGGCTAAAAAATGCGCGCGAGAAGATGCCTTGCGGTGCTGCTGCTTTTGTGCCTGCTGCCCGGGCTTGCGTCGGCCGAGGGCGGCGCGTTTTATGAGATATTCCCCTCGTCGTTCTACGATGAAAGCGGGGACGGCCGGGGCGATCTGCGCGGCGTGCTTCAAAAGCTTGACTATCTGGAGGACCTTGGGGTAAAGGGCCTATGGCTGACGCCCATCCACCCGTCGCCTTCCTATCACGGGTATGACGTGGTGGACTACTTAGCCGTTGACCCGGCCCTCGGTACGGTGGAGGACGTGGCAGCCCTGGCGGACGCCCTGCACGAAAGAGGCATGCGTCTCATCCTGGACCTGGTTTTAAACCATACGTCGAGCGAACATCCGTGGTTTGTGGACGCTGTAGAGGCGCTTGCCGCGGGCGATGTGCAAAACCCGCATATCGCTTACTATCATTTTGCCGGTCAGCCCAAGCCCGGCTGGCACGGCGTGCCCGACGTGCCCGGCTTCTGGTACGAGGGCTGGTTTTCCCCGGACATGCCGGATCTGAACCTTGATAGCGAAGCGGTGCGCGCCGAGATTCTGGACATCTGCCGCTTCTGGCTTGGCGCGGGCGTGGACGGCTTTCGGCTGGACGCGGTGCTTGCCTACTATGGCGAGGACACGGCGAAAAACACGGCGTTCCTTTCCTGGCTGATGGACGCGCTGCGCGCGGTCAAGCCGGATATCTATGTGGTGGGCGAAGCGTGGAAGGACGCGGGCACCATCGAAAGGTATTACGGAAGCAGCCTGTCGTCGCTGTTCAACTTCCCGTTTGCCGGGCCGGAGGGCGCGATCGTCAAGGCCATTCGGGGCGGAGACGGCGCGGCACTGGCGCAAAGGGCCGCCGACTGGCAGGCGATTTGGGCCGCGTACCCCGGCGCCACGGACGCTCCGTTTCTGTCAAACCACGATATCGCCCGCATTGCCGGCACGCTGATGCAAAAGCCCGACGCGCTCAAGCTGGCCGCGTCCCTGTACCTGACGCTGCCCGGCACGCCGTTTGTATATTACGGCGAGGAAATCGGCATGACCG
>CAZUIA010000265.1:0-3594 GCA_964620835.1 uncultured Oscillospiraceae bacterium | reverse complement strand
CGACGGCCTTGAGGTGTCGATGGAGCTGTACCCGAATGTGGAGATCGTTGAGGGTGATATCTTGAAGGTGGATGTCGCCGCATTGGTTGCTGCGCTTGGGAGGCCGTGCCGCGTGGCCGCGAACCTTCCTTACAACATCACCACGCCGGTGATGGAGGGGTTGCTGCACGCGAAGCTGCCGTTTGCGTCACTGGCGGTGATGGTGCAGAAGGAAGTGGGCGACCGCATGACGGCGCAGCCCGGAGACGAAGGGTACGGGCCGTTTTCGATTTTGGTCAGGTATTTTACGCATGCGAGGGAGGCCCTGTCCGTGCCGGCGGCGTGCTTTACGCCGCGGCCGAAGGTGGATTCCTCGTTCATGCGGCTGGATATGCGGGATGCGCCCGCCGTTTCCGTTCGGGATGAGAAGATGTTTTTCCGTGCGGTACGCGCGGGGTTTGCGATGCGTAGAAAAACGATTCTAAATAACCTCATGGCCGGCTTTTCGCTCCCCCGCGAGGAGGCGGGCGCGGCGCTCGAGGCCTGCGGTCTCTCGCCGACCGCACGCGGGGAGGAGCTTTCGATCGAGGCGTTCGCCCTGCTGTCGGATGCCTTGGGCGGACGCTAATTATTCACGCCCCCCACACCCAAAAGAAGGGGGCCGGGGCCAATGGCCCCGGCGGATTCCAAAGGCAGCGCCTTTGGCCGCCGGAGGCCCTTTCGCGCGCGATGAACGATTGCACCAACCGAGCGCCCGTTCCCCCGCGCCGCACACCTTTCCCGCCCGCAACACCCCGTGCGGCGCGGCGTTCTTCCCCGATGCTCGCGCGCACGCGAGCGAGGACGCCCGTACGGATTCGCGCGCAACCCATGCCCACAAACGGGGCCGCCGCGCTTTTCCGCGCGGCAGCCCCGTTCCTATCGCGCCATTTTACTCCCCGTGCTCCAGCGCCAACAGCTTTTCCTTGACCTCCAGCCCGCCGCCGTACCCCGTCAGTCTGCCGCCTGTGCCGATCACCCGGTGGCAGGGAATCATGATGGAAATCGGATTCCGATGGTTTGCCTGCCCCACGGCGCGGCCGGCCCCGGGCATTCCGATCCGCGCGGCGATCTGGCCGTAGGTGCGCGTTTCTCCGTACGGAATCTCCCGCAGCGCGCCCCAGACGGCCTGTTGAAACGCGGTCCCCCTGGGGGCAAGCGGCAGGTCAAACGCCTTTCGTTTGCCCGCGAAATACGCGTCCAGCTGTTCCTTCGCGCGGCGGATGAGCGGGGTTTCCTCCACCTCATACTGGGAGAGCGCGTCCATGCCGAACAGCACGGCGGTGACGGCGCGCCCGTCCTCGGCGATCACCAGATCGCCGACAGGGGTTTGGTATCCGAACGCCTTTTCCATTTCGATGTCTCCCCTCGTGCCGGCCGTCATATCCTCTCCTGTAGGAGGTGGCGTATGCTGACCGCTCTGTTGTTGCTTTTAAAGGACGCTCTATTCTTTCTTGGGTATGTGTCCGGCCGCTCGGCGTTTCCCAAGCCGCTTTCCGCCGCCGAGGAGCGCGCCTGCATCCGCCGCATGCAGGAGGGCGACGACACCGCGCGTCGAAGGCTGATCGAGCACAACCTGCGATTGGTGGCGCACATCGCGCGCAAGTACACCGTTCCCGGCCATGACGCGGACGACCTGATCTCCATCGGCACGATCGGCCTGATCAAGGCCGTCAGCACGTTCAAGCCCAACAGCGGCGCGACGCTTTCCACCTACGCCAGCCGCTGCATTGAAAACGAGATCTTGATGTGCCTTCGCGCTTCACAGAAGCGGAAGAACGATGTCTCGCTCAACGACGCGGTCGGCACGGATACGGACGGCAACGAGCTGTCGTACCTGGATGTGCTCGGCACCGAGCCGGACGCCGTGACCGACGAGGTGGACCGGCGCATCAGCCTGGAGCGCATCAGCCGGCTCATCCGCGACACCCTGCCCGAGCGCGAGCGCACGGTGCTGGAGCTTCGCTATGGCCTGATCGACGGCAAGCAGCGGCCTCAATACGAGATCGCCGAGGTGTTGGGCATTTCACGCTCGTACGTTTCGCGCTTGGAAAAAAAGGCCGTGCAGATGCTGGAAAAGGGGCTCAAGGGGTTGTAACCGGATGCGCCCTGCTCCCCTTTCGTCCGAGTGCGTTGGATTGCCGAAAGGGCGGCAGCCCTGTGCCGCAAACCCCGCGGCCGCAGGGCGGACAACCCTGTCTGTCCGCCTGCCATAGCCAAAGCGGCCGCCGCCACCTTCCGCTTTACCGCTTCACGCGCGCGTTGCCCTCCCAGATGCTAAAGATTTGCTCCTCGTCCGCCGCGACGGCAAAGTCCGTCTCCAGCGTGGCGACAAGCGCGCCGCTGGCCCAGCCGAACTGCGCCCATTTTTCGCCCGGATAGCCCTTGAGCATCGCGTACATCATGCCGCTGACAAACCCGTCGCCGCCGCCGATACGGTCGTACACCGGGATGGGCCGGGGCTCCACGACGTGCCACTGCCCGCCGTCCCACAAGATCGCGCCCCAGAGGTGCTCGTTGGCGTTGACGACCTGGCGAAGCGTCGTGGCAAACACCGTGGCGTTCGGGAAGGCTTCCCGCGCCGCGCCGATCATGCCCTTGAAGCTTTCGATCTTCGCGCCGATGTCCTTGCCGCCGGATTCCGGGCCTTTGACGCCAAGGGCGAGCTGGTAATCCTCCTCGTTGCCGATGAGGATGTCGGTCATACTTGCGATCTTGGTGAACAGCGCGCGCAGCTCCTGCTCGCGGCCCTTCCAGAACGAGGCGCGGTGGTTTAGATCAAACCCGATGCGCGTGCCCGCGGCCTTGGCCGCCTCCGCCAGCTTCAGGCAAAACTCGCCCGCCTCCGGCGACAGCGCCGCGATCAGGCCGGACAGGTGCAGGATCTTCACGCCTTCCTTTTCAAACAGCCGAGGAAGGTCAAAATCCTTGACGTTGAGCGTGCGGCCTACCTCGCCCGCGCGGTCGTTGTGCACGCGCGGTCCGCGCATGCCAAACCCGGAGTCTGCAATGTTGAACTGGTGACGGTATCCCCACGGGCCGCCCTGGTCGACCTCGGGCCCTTCATAGGCGATATGGCGGCGGGACAGCTCGTCTTTGATGAACGTGGCGATCGGGCTGCCCTTGACAAACGCCGTCAGCACCTTGGTGGGAAGGCCCAGGCTGGCCGATACGCCCAGAACGTTTGATTCGGCGCTCGTGGCCTGCATTTCATACGTATGCGCAACATGAACGGGTTGGCGGTTGACGGGGGTGATGCGAACGCCCATGCTCGTGGGCACGACCAGCGCCCAGGCGCTGTTCTCACGGAACTTCATGCTTTTCCCTCCAAAGACATATTTCCCTGTATATAGTATAGCAGAATATGCAGGGGGTTTAAAGCCCTTGGGCACGAAAAATGCATAGATTTGCAGAGGAGAATGAAAAAACGGCCACGCGGGCCGTTTTTTCGGCATGATGCAGGGTGGTCGGGCGAAATTGGAGGGATGGCGCGATTGTGGATGAGGAGGGAGGCGAAAAGAGCGGTGATCCGTGCGGGCGTCCTCGCTCGCGTGCGCGCGAGCATCGGGGAAGAAC
>CAZUIA010000264.1:0-3633 GCA_964620835.1 uncultured Oscillospiraceae bacterium | reverse complement strand
CGGATGATGAACCCGTATTCCCAGCAGTGCTCGCTGAGCCATTTGGACTGCTTGGTCAGCGGGAAGCTTTCGCCCGGCACGGTCACGTCAAACGCAAGGCCCGTATGGTGCTCGCTCGCGCCGGGCTTGGCGACATATTTCGCGGTGGCCGCCTGCGCCTGGGAGGCCGACAGACCCTGCTTTCGGTATTCATAGACCTTATTGTCCCAAAGCTGCTGCTGGTAGCCCACGGAGCGGTAGCCCGCGCTGATCTGCCAGTTGGTCACGCCGTCCGCGATCGCCGCGCGGATCATGACCATCAGCGCGTCAACCGCCGCTTTGTCGCCGTCAATCTCGCTCCCCTTGATGTACAGGACGTTTGGGTCGCAGTATTCGCGCATGCGCACCAGGTTTTGCGGCGCATAGTCGTCCGGCACGGGGTGGTCGGCGTTCACAAGCATGGGCACGGGATCCTCGTCGGAAAACACATCCGAAAAGGTGACGCCGCTTTCCGCTACCGAGTTTGACAAAAGCTGAAGGCTTGTCCCCAGGCGCGAAACGGCCAGGCCCACCTTCCGAAGCGCCCTCTGGGGCACGTCAAGGTCGGCGAAGGATACGTATCCGACGCCCGCGGCGATCGAAAGCGCGACCAGGGCCGAAAAAAACGGGAAGCGTCTGTTCTGTCTCATGGGTAGCCTTTCTTAGCGGGGTGCTACCGCGCGAGAATCCACGCGGCGATATCGCCAAGCGCCTCGGGCGAAAAGGCGTTTTCCACCGTGAACGAATGTCCGAGCCCCTCGTACAGCTTTAGCGTAATGTCCTTGTCCGGGTGATCCTTGGCAAACTGCTCAAAGAGGGCAAAATCGACGTCAGCATAGACCTGCGCGTCGTCCTTTCCCTGCAGGATCAGCATCGGCGCGCCGCAGGCGGAAGCGATGGCCGCAAGGTCGTGCTGCGCCTGCTCCCAGAAGAAGTAGCCGTTGGACCCGATCAGCGTGATCTTTCGGGCCTCCCCCTCGGTCATCCCGGCGATGGAGCGCGCGTTTAAGATATCCTCTGCAAACGAGGCGCTGTCGAGGGCTTCCAACTGGTCGGCCAGCACGGCCGCGAGCGGCCGAAGCGTGCCGGCGAGCAGCACGAGCCCCCGCGCCCCGGCGCCCTCCTGTTCAATGGTCGGCGCAAGCATCGCGCCCTGGCTGTGGCCAACGACAAACACCCGGTCCGGATCGATGCGCGGATCGGCCTTCAGCGCTTCAACGGCCGCCAGCGCGTCCTCGACGGTGTCGTCATAGGCCGTCATATTGGCCGCTTCCTCGGCCGTAACGGGGATCTCCCCGCGGTTCATCAGGTAGGAGCGCTTGTCATAGCGCAGCACGGCGATGCCCTGCTTGGAAAGTCCCTGGGCGATGTCCTTGAAGATCTTGGTGTCGCCGATGGTCTCGTCCCTGTCCTGCGGGCCGGAGCCGTGCACCAGCACCGCGGCAGGCAGCCCTTGCGCGGCGCCCTCCGGCAGCGTCAGCACACCGGGCAGCTTGTAGCGGCCGATTTCGATCGTTTCCTCGTTAGATTGCAGCGGTTCTTCCGCTTTTTCCGCCTGCTGCTGCGGCATGAAGCCCAGGCCCTGGATCAGGCCCTCGTCCGTGATGGACACCTGCGCGATCAGGTTGAGCGCCTGCATGTGCAGATGCATCGTGACGGTCGGGCCCAAGAGCGTGGCGCTTTCAACGCTTACGAACTCGCCCGCCGCGGACCTAAGCTGCGCCGGAATGGCCTGTAGGGCGGGAAGCGGAACGGCCGACCGCATTTCGGGCGTGAATTTTTCAAACACAGGCTCCAAATCCCCGGCAAAAATCCGCGCGATTGTCTCCTGCGCCAAGCCGATGCGGTCCACCTCCTGCGCAAAGGCGGATGCCGAAACAAACAGAGCCAGAACCAAAACCAAGGCAAACGAGCGCCGCATAGGTCATCCCTCCCACTGTATACCCAGTATAGCATTCGTCCGTCCGCCCGTCAATCGATCCGGGGAAGGCAAATGGGCCGGCGGGGGAGGGATGGACGCGGAGCCTGACAATCCGCGCGAATGCCGGCTTGGAAAAAGGTAAAAGGATTTTCGCGCACCCCGGCGTATTATACGACAAAATACGACAAACGCCATCGGGGATGGCGGGCGCCATTGCGGCTGTTTTTTAAGGCTTGCTTGCACAAAGGAGCGTGGCTTTCGGTGCGTACCTGTGCGGTTGTCATGGCGGGCGGGAGCGGCAGGCGCCTGTGGCCGCTTTCGCGCGAAGAAAGGCCCAAGCAGTTTCTCCCGCTTTTGGGCAATACGTCCTTGCTGGCCGCCACCATCGACCGGGTCAGTGGCCTGGTCACGCGCGAGAATGTCTATGTAGCGGGCTGCGAAAGCCACCTTCAAGCGCTTCTTGAAGCGGTGAAGCACAGGCTGCCGGAGGAAAACATCCTGCTGGAGCCGGTGGGGCGCAATACCGCGGCCTGCGCGGCCCTGTCCGCGCTTCGGGTGTCGGAGGGCGGTGACGCGGTCATGTGCCTGCTGCCGGCCGACCATCACATCGAGGATGTTCCCGCCTTCCAAGCGGTGATCCGGCGGGCGCTTGACGCGGCGGAGCGAACGAACGGCATCGTGACCGTGGGCGTTTTGCCCACGTACGCGGCGACGGGTTTTGGCTATATCCGGCGGGGCGGACAAGCGGACGGCCTTTCGGGGGTATACCGGGTGGAGCGGTTCGTGGAAAAGCCGGACGCGTCGCGCGCGGAGCGCTATATCGCGGAAGGGGACTGCTATTGGCACTGCGGCATCTTTGCCACCAAGGCCAGCGCGCTTAAAAAAAGCATCCGAACCTTTTTGCCGCAGCACGCCCAAAGCGTGCAAAGCGCGTATGCGGCGATCCGAAGCGGCCGGCCGGAAGAAGCGCGGACCGCCTACGAAGCGCTGCCGGCCATTTCGTTTGATACCGGCGTGCTGGAAAAGAGCGGCGAGGTGCTGATGGTGCCGGGCGCCTTCGGGTGGAGCGACGTCGGAAGCCTTCGCGCCATCGCCGCTCTTTTGCAAAGGGACGCGCAGGGAAACGCGGTGGTTTCGGGCGATTTGCGCTCGATCGACGCGAAAGGACTGACCGTCTTTTCGACCGGCAGGCTGGTGGCGGCGGTAGGGATCGAGGACCTTTTCATCATCGATACGGGCGACGTGCTCTGCATTTGCCGGGCGGATCAGGTGGAACGGGCCGGGGAAATTGCGAAGAGACTTCGGGACGAAGGCCGCGGGGATCTGCTATAGCAAATGCAGGGCGTTTCAGTCCAACCGGCGGGCGCCTGATAAAAAATCTGCCCCGCTCGCGCGGGGCAGACGGGGGGCAGGCGGGGTTTGCCGCGGCTGCATCAGAAGATGGAGAGCGTGAGGAACAGCGTTGAAAGCAGCGACGCGACGAGGGATACGACGGTGATCTGCGTGTTGATGGACGGGCCGGCCGTATCCTTGAACGGATCGCCCACCGTGTCGCCCACGACCGCCGCCTTGTGCGCGTCCGAGCCCTTGCCGCCCTCGTGGCCGGACTCGACATACTTCTTGGCGTTGTCCCACAGGCCGCCGGCGTTTGACATGAATAGCGCAAGCAAGAGGCCGCTGATGATGTTGCCCAC
>CAZUIA010000263.1:3340-3661 GCA_964620835.1 uncultured Oscillospiraceae bacterium | reverse complement strand
CCGAGCTCAACGGCAAGCTGACCGGCATGGCGTTCCGCGTGCCGACCGCCGACGTCTCCGTCGTGGACCTGACCGTCAACCTCAAGAAACCCGCCACCATGGACGAAATCAAGAAGGTCATGAAGGAAGCGTCCGAGTCCCCGCGCTACAAGGGCATCATCGGCTACACCGAGGACGCGGTCGTTTCCAGCGACTTCATCGGCGAGACGTGCACCTCCGTGTTCGACGCCACGGCCGGCATTCAGCTCACGGAGACGTTCGTGAAGCTGGTGGCCTGGTATGACAACGAGTGGGGCTATTCCTGCCGCGTGGCCGACCTGG
>CAZUIA010000263.1:0-3330 GCA_964620835.1 uncultured Oscillospiraceae bacterium | reverse complement strand
TATTCCTGCAAGGTGCTGGATCTGATCGCTTACATGGCAAAGGTGGATGCGGAGTAAGGGAGCGGAATCTGGGATTCTGCCGTTGTTACTGAAACGATGATGGAGGGGCTGTCGCGCGGGAAGAGCGGGACGGCCCTTTTGATTTGCAGGGAAAAGGGGTTACGCGGAGATTTGAGCGGGCGACCTCGCTCGCGTGCGCGCGAGCATCGGGGAGGAACGCCGCGCCGCACGGGTGTTGCGGGCCGGGAAAGGCGTGCGGCGCGGGGGAACGGAAGCTTCTCCTGTTTTGTGGCTGATACCGCGCGGGAAAAGGCCTCCGGCGGCCAAAGGCGCTGCCTTTGGAATCTGCCGGGGACTCGTCCCCGGACCCCTTTTTTGGAGCGCTTTGTGAGGCAGCCCGTCTTTTTCAGTTTTTCTGCCGCGAGAATACCCAACGTAAAGGTCGCTTTTCACTGAGTGGTCTTTCTTATTTGACAAAGTGGCAAAAACATAGTATTGTTTCCGTAGTAGACAAATAATTTACTAAACTACTAACGGGAGGGCTGTCCCATGCAAATCCCCACCAACCTAAAGCACAAGCCCGTCATCACGGTCCCCGACTACGCCCAAATCGACAGCCCGGACGGCTACGAGCCCGCCCAGGGCCTTTCCCTCGGCCTGGCCCAGTGGAACGACCGGGGGAGGGTCGATATCTCGGCCAAGATCTGGCGGCATACCGGCGAAAAATGGTCGCGCCAGAGCGAGGAAATGCCGCTGCACCGGGTGATCGATCTGGCCATTCTGATCTGCACAGCCAAAAAACACCTGATGGAGGCATACCGTTTCCCGGGCCTATATGACCCAGAAAACCCGATCATCGAGCGCATCGGCCTGCAGGGGGACGCCATGACGGCACAGGTGTGCACCGATAACGAGCACATCGACGAGGATATCCGGCTCTTTGACGCGGCGATGCGCAGGCAGGATGAGCGGCTGAGCGAGCGCCTTCGGGTCCTGGCCCGCTCTCTCGCGGAGATGGGCTACACAGGGAAATGACCTGGTTTTGTTTTTCAACAAAGCAAAAACGGCGGGCAGACAAGGAAATCCTCTCTGCCCGCCGCTTTTCTTTTTCGCGTGGTTTACGCGAAAGGGTTTTCGGTCCTGTACAGCATGCCCTTGGGCTGGTTGAAGGCCACGTCCGCAACGCCCAGCAGCTTCATGATGGCAAACAGCGGCTTGCCCACGTGCCCGAACGCGACCGCGCCGTGGTGCGGGTAGCGCTTTTCGATCAGCACATGGCGGTAAAAACGGCTCATCTCCGGGATGCCGAACACGCCGATGCCGCCGAAGGATTTCGGATCCACCGGCAGGATTTCGCCCTGCGCGATGTAGCCGGCCAGCTTGCCCTCGGCATTTCCCTGCAGGCGGTAGAAGGTGATCTCCCCGGGCTTGATCGTTCCCTCCAGCGTGCCGCGCGTGATGTCCGGCTCGGAATCCGGCTCGAGCGATCGCTTCATGATGAGCTGGTATTTCATCGCGCCCTCCACCAGCCTGTCCATCGGCGTGTTGCCGCAGTGGAAACCCATGAATACCTCGCTTGGGCCGTAAGGGTAGGCGCCTTTGATGTGCGCGCCATACATGTCCGCGGGAACCGTGTTGTTGATGTCCAGCAGCGTGACGGACGATTCGGTCACGCACGCGCCGATGTATTCCGACAGCGCACCGTAGATGTCGACCTCGCAGGAAACCGGGATGCCCCGCGCCGTCAGGCGGGAATTGACATAGCAGGGAACAAAGCCGAAGAACGATTCAAACGCGGGCCAGCACTTGTTCGCAAAGACGAAGTATTCCGCCGCGCCGCGGTTTGCCTCGGCCCAGTCCAAAAGCGTCAGCTCGTACTGCGCAAGGCGCGGAAGAACGCCGGGCATCTTGTTGCCCGCGCCAAGCTCCAAAGCCATTTCCTTGGCAACGGCCTCGATGCGCGGGTCGTCCTTATGCTTTACGTATGCGTCGTACAGGTCGAGCTCCGAGTTTTCCTCAATGTTCACGCCCAGCGTAAACAGCGGGGCGATCGGCGCGTTGCACGCGAAGAAATCGTGGGGGCGAGGGCCGAAGGAGAAAATCTTCAGCTTTTTCAGGGCCAGAAGCGTGCGGGCGACGGGCAGGAACTCCGCGATCATCGCGCTGACCTCAGCCGGGGTGCCTACCGGGTATTCGGGGATATAGGGCTTCAGGCCGCGAAGGCCGATGTTGTAGCTGGCGTTGAGCATCCCGCAGTATGCGTCGCCCCGGTCGCTTAAAAGCACCTCGGTATCCTCTTCCGCCGCGGCGACGAACATGGACGGGCCGGGAAACTCCTGGGCCAGCAGCGTTTCCGGCCCTTCGGGGCCGAAGTTTCCCAGATACACGACCAGCGCGTTCACCCCCGCGTCCCGGATCTCCGAAAGCGCGCGCATCGCGTCGTTTTCATTTTCGACGGTGGTTTGCGCCTCATATAGCTCGCCGCCCGCCTTGCAAAAACAGGCGGTCACCTCGGCGCGCCGGCGCTGGGATAAGGTGATCGGGAAGCAGTCGCGGCTGACCGCTACAATGCCGAGCTTTACCTCCGGTATATTATGCATCATATGCCCCTCCCGCTTGTGATTCTATACAGTTATATAAAATGATTATACCATGGTTCTCACAAAAATAAAACGCAAAAAAGAAAAAAAGCAAAAAGGGAACCCAAGGGGGAATAAGCGTGCTATAATAAAGCGAAGGCAGGTTTGGAGGAGGCGGAAATCGGCTTGATACGGGCGCTTTTGCGAAAGCATGGCGCGTCTTACGCGCTGGGGGCCGTGGTATTGGTCGTATGCATCTACGTGCAGACGCTCTCGCCCGTGGTGCTGGGCCAGGCGATCGACGCGCTGGGCGCGCCGGCAGTCGATGCGGGCTTTGTGGGCCGGTGCGCGTTGAAGCTGGTTTTTCTGGCGATCCTGGCGTTTACGCTTCGGTTCGCCTGGCGATATCTCATCATCGGCGGTTCACGCCATATGGAGCGCATGCTGCGCGAAAAGCTCTGCGAAAAATTTCAATCCATGCCGGTCAGCTTTTACCATACGCACCGAACCGGCGACCTGATGGCCTATGCCATCAACGACATCGGCGCGGTGCGCATGGCCTTTGGCCCGGGGCTTGCCCACCTGCTGACGGGCGTTTCGATCGGCCTGTTTTCGCTCGTGTCCATGACGGGCATCGTGCACCCGGGGTTGACGCTGGCGGCCTTGTCGCCCGTGCCGATCGCGATTTTTGCCATCCTCTTCATCGGGCGGCTGGTGCGGGAGCGCTTCAAGCGCGTGCAGGCGCAGTTCG
>CAZUIA010000262.1:0-3687 GCA_964620835.1 uncultured Oscillospiraceae bacterium | reverse complement strand
CAACGGCAGGTCCTATTTCGCGCGGGACGGCCAAAACGCGAACAGCGCGCTGCTGGTCGATGTCAGGCCGGATGATTTTGAAAGCGACGATCCGCTTGCCGGGCTTTTCTTCCAGCGCACCTGGGAGCGGCTGGCGTACGCGGCGGGCGGCGTCGGGTACCGCGCCCCGGCGCAGCGTGTGGAAGATTTCCTAAACGGCCGCGCCTCGGCGTCGCTCGGCAGCGTAGCGCCGACATACCGCCCGGGCGTCGCGCCCGTGGACCTTCGCGCCTGCCTGCCCGCGTTTGCCGTCGAATCGATGCGCGAGGCGCTCCGCCGGCTAAGCGGCCAGCTTCCCGGCTTCGCCTCGCCCGACGCCGTGCTGACGGGCGTTGAGACGCGGTCCTCCTGCCCGGTACGCATCCCCCGCGACGAGGAAGGTCAGGCGAACGTGCGCGGGCTGTTCCCCGCGGGCGAAGGCGCGGGCTATGCCGGCGGCATCCTGTCGGCCGCGGTGGACGGGCTGCGCGCGGGCGAACGAGCCCTTGCTTCTCTGCGCGGATAGCGCCCCGGCTTCAAACACCAATGCTTGCCCAAAGGAGATTCCGAATGAAACCGCTTCCCCGTGTGATGGCGATCCACGACCTGTCCGGCGTGGGCAAATGCTCGCTTACCGTCGCGCTGCCGATCCTGTCTTTGATGGGCGCAGAGGTTGCCGCCCTGCCGACGGCGGTGCTCTCCACCCATACCGGCGGCATCGCCGGCTACACCTACCGCGACCTGACCGACGACATGCCGGGCGTCGCGCAGCACTGGCTGTCGCTGGGGCTTTCGTTTGACGCGCTCTACAGCGGCTGGCTCGGCTCGTCCGCGCAGGCCGAGATCGTCCTTTCGGTCTTTGACCGATTTTCCCGCGAGGGCATGCTGCGGCTTGTGGACCCGGTCATGGGCGACCACGGCCGGCTGTACAGCACCTATACGAAAGACCGCGTGCGCGGCATGGTCACCCTATGCGAAAAGGCGGACGTGATCACGCCGAACCTGACGGAGGCGTCCTTTTTGCTCGGCGAGCCGTATTGCGCGGACGTTCTGCCGGCCGCGAAGGCCGAGGCGCTCTGCCGGCGGCTTTCGTCGCTCGGCCCTTCGCGCGTGGTGATCACCGGCCTTTCCACCGGCGAACACCGCATCGGCGTGGCGGCCTTTGACGCGAGGGACGGCGCCTTTTCGCTGCACGAAATGCCGCACATTGCGGGCGTGTGGCACGGCACCGGCGATATTTTCGCCTCCGTGCTGCTCGGCGCGCTGCTCAAGGGACAAACGCTTTCCGGCGCGGCCTCGCTGAGCGTTGATTTCACTTACGGCTGCATTGCGCGGACAAAAGCCCTGGGCGCGGACCCGCGCTTTGGCGTCGATTTTGAGCGCGGCCTGCCCGCGCTGGCACAGTCTCTGGGGGAAGGGGGCGCGGCGGATGCCCGATAGCGTTCCGGTGCTGGTCAGGGTCACCAGCACGGACGAGACGCGGGAGCGCGTCACGCTTTCCACGTCCGGCGCGCTGGAGGACGGCGCGCGCGGCTGGACGCTGCGCTATGACGAGACGAGCCCGGACAGCCTCGCGAGCGTGCAAACGGCGATCGAATGCCGCAAAAGCCAGGTGACGATCCGCCGGTCGGGCGGCGTGGTCAGCACGATCGTCTTTGTGGAAAACGAAACCTTTGTGGGCGAGTACCAAACCCCGCTCGGCCTTTTTTGGCTGCGCGTGTTCCCGAGCGAGGTCATCGTACGGCGGCGGGGAAACGCGGGGCGCATTCGGCTTGCGTACGAGGTGCACCTTTCCAGCAGGCTGTCGCCCGCCGGCGAAACGGCGATGCGCCGCCTGGACGTCCGCTTCACGCCATGCAAATGACGTTTGACAACCCGGCAACGGCGCTTCGGGCCGCGCTCGCGCCTTCCCATCCGCGCGGCATGCTGCGCTGGGACGCTTCGGGCGCGTCGCTTCTCGTATCCGACGCGCCGCGCCGCGCGGACGGCGGGGCGTTTGCCGCGCTTGTCCGCTCGAAGGGCCTTTGCGCCTGTATCAAAGACAACCTTCTGTATATTGATTTGCCTGTTTCGGCCTACGAGGAACTTACGCGCTATGATTTTTACGCGCCGGGTCCCTGGTCCGAAGGCTGGTTTGCCGAGCAGGCGCTGCTAAACGGCATCCTGGCGCGCCCCAAACCCGCCGTTTCGCCCGGCGCCGCCCCGGACCAGCCTCTGCTTCGCGCCGCCATGCTGGCCTGCGCGCAGGGCGCTTCCCCTGTCCGCCGCTTTTTGCGCGCGCTTCGCGCGCATGACGCAAGGGCGCTGCGCGGCCGCAACACGGCTTCCTGCCGCGCCTGCGCCGCGCTATGCGCCCACTTTCTCTTTGCGGCCCAAGGCGTCGGCCTTCCGCCGTTTCCCTCGGCGGCGCACGCCCGGATCACTCCGTGCGCAGCGCCTCCACAGGGTCCTTTTTCGCCGCGATCCGCGACGGAATCAGGCCGGCGATGAGCGTGAGGCCAATGCTGATGACGACCAGGCCCACGGCCCCGTACGGCGGCAGCGAGGCGATGTTCGACACGCCCGCGAGGGACTGGATGATCATGCTGACCGGGATGTTCAAAAGCACCGTAATGCCGATGCCCAGCGCCCCGGCCACAAAGCCCACAATGGCCGTTTCGGCGTTGAATACCCGCGAGATGTCGCGCTTGGAAGCGCCGATGCTGCGCAAAATGCCGATCTCCTTCGTGCGCTCCAGCACGGAGATATAGGTGATGATGCCGATCATGATCGAGGACACGACCAGGGAGATGCTCACAAAGGCGATCAGGACATACGAGATGATGTCGATGATCGAGGTGACCGAGGAGATCATCAGCCCGACGATGTCGGTGTAATGGATCACATATTCCTCATGGCCCGCGTCCTTTTGCGTGGCGTTGTACGCTTCGATGAGCGCCGTGATCCGCTCCTTCGACTCAAAGTTCTGCGGGTACAGGCGGATGGAGGTTGGGTTGTCATAATCGACGACGCCCAGGCGCGTCAGGTTCTCCGCATAGCTTGCGGTCCCGGCATCGGCCTTGATCCGCTCCCCGAGCATGGCACGGACTTCTTCCTCCGTCCTCTCCGCCAGCATCGCCTGGATCTGCCGCTGCTCCTGTTCGGGCATTGCCTTGATCAGCGCGTAGATATCGTCCATCGTAAGGTCGGTCGCATAGCTTTGCATGTCAAACGGCATGCCGGTAAAGACATTGGTCTTTGGGTCCTCCCGCTGTGCCCGGACGATCTCGCTCTTTTCGTTTTCCCGGATGACATACTCCGTCAGCGCGGCGGTGTACGCGACGGCCCCGCCGATGGTCCTGGCGCTGGCACTCGCGTTGGGGCGGAGGATGCCCACCACCTTGAGCTCCGGCGCGCTGTCAACCGCTGCCTTCATGTAGGCTTCGTCCTGGCTTTGGTCCACCCACCTGCCGGTGCGCGCGTCTTTGGCAAAGCAGGCCGTCTGCAGCACGAGCCTGAAGCGCAGATCCAACAGCTCCTCATATGTAAAGCGCGCGGCCTGCACCGTTTCGACAGACTCGCCTTTCTCGGTTTTTTCGATGATCTCCTCCAGTTGCTTTACGTCAAGCAAGCCAAGCGAATACAATACCGTGTCGCTGATTTCGTTGTTTTCATCGACGACGAGGACGA
>CAZUIA010000261.1:0-3690 GCA_964620835.1 uncultured Oscillospiraceae bacterium | reverse complement strand
GGAACCTCCTGGACGAATACTGCGCCCTGGTGGCGCTGACGGAGCTGTACCTCGCTACGCGCGAGAACACCTATCGCCTCAAGGGCCGCGAAATGGCCGGGCGGATCCTCAAGCGCTTTGTGGAGGTCAAGGAGGGCGGCTACTTCTCGGTGGACGGCACCGACCGGCCGTTCTTTCACGCCTCCGACGCCGGCCTGCCGGTGATGGCGCTGCTGAGTTTTTCCGACATCGCGCAGGACGCGGCGCTTTGCGCCGATATTTCGCGCGTCTGCGATCAGGCGATGGCGTACCAGTTGGCGGTGACGCAAGAGGTGAACAATCCCTTTGGATACGCCAGGCAGTTGGTGCGCACCGGCGGGCAAAACAAGACCGCGTTCTTCTTCCCGCACGATACGGAAGCGGCGCCATGGTGGCAGGGGGAAAACGCTCGGCTCGCGTCGCTGGCCGCGGCCGCGTACCGCACGGCGGGCGTGACCGCCGACGCCGACCGCAAAAAGGCGCTCCGCCGCTTCGCGGCCGACCAACTGGACTGGATTCTCGGCCTCAACCCCTTTGACAGCTGCATGATGCAGGGCCACGGCCGCAACCACATCGAATACTACTCCCTTGACCGGTATGAGTTCATGGCCTGCCCCGGCGGCATCGTGAACGGCATCACGGCCGGCATCGACGACGGCGAGGGCATCTGCTACCACCGCGAGCCGGACGGGGTGACCCTGGACAACTGGCGCTGGGCCGAGCAGTGGATTCCCCATGTCAGCTGGTACATCTGGGCGGTGGCGCTGGCGGCGGTGTAACCGCGGCACAACGAATCAGAAAGGGATTGCTATGGATATCAAGTTGATGAACAACATCCTCTCCATCGCGCAAAAAGAAACTTGGCGGACTTCGTTTGATCTCATCGAGCCTTCGGTGCGGCAGGCGGTCGAGGCGCTGGACGCCCCGGCCATCTCGCATCTGGTGTTCATCGGAAACGGCAGCTCGCTGTACGCGGGCTTTTACGGCGCCATGCTGATGGAGCATGTCTGCCATCTGCCCACCACGCTGCATGAGGGCGCGAACTCCCTGTACATCCCCGAGGCGATTTTGAAAAACGCGCTGGTGGTCGGCCTATCCAACTCCGGCGAGTCGCCGACCGTGTGCGACGGCATCCGGCGCGCCAAGGCCATGGGCGCCAAGACGATGGCGGTGTCCGGCAATGACGCGGGCACCCTGGCCGCTCTTTCGGACATCAGCATTGCCTTCAACGGCCAGACCGACGACGTGCCTACCAAGACCAAGTCCTATATTGAAACGCTGGTCACGCTGACCCTGTTTGCGGGCGAGCTGGCCAAGGCGCGCGGCCTGCCCTATGACGAAGGGTTTGCGGCGGACTTTGAAACCTGCCGCACGGAGGTGGAAAAGATCATCGCCTCGGCCGAAACGGTCCTCAAGCCCTTGGCCGAGCGCTATACGGACTGCCCCAGCTTCACCATTTTGGGCTCGGGCTGGAACATGGCCACCGTGCACGAGGGCTCGCTGAAGGTGACGGAAATCGGCTGGATCGATTCCAGCGGCTTTGAGCTGGAAAACTACATGCACGGGCGCTTCCGGGGGTGCTCTCCGAAGATCCCCTTTATTATCATCGCGCCCAAGGGCCAGTCCTTCCTCTATGACGCGAACTTTCTGGCCTTGGCCAAGCGCAAGGGGATCGATACCATCGTGCTGACGGACGAAACGGACAGGAGCCTGGCCGAGCTGGCCACGCACATCATCCCGATCGGCCCGCTTCCGGAAAGGCTGACGCCCTTTGTGTATCCGGTAGCGTTGTATCTGTTCGCGCTCTACCTGGGCCTTTCTCACGGGAAGGAAACGCCCTCCGACCGCGGCGGCGATCCGCAGGCGCAAAAGGTGCCCGGCGAAGAGATCGTGCCGGGCCTGAAAGCGTACTTTGAGCGGCTCAAGGGAGAGGCGCCGTGATCCTCGTCGGGGTGGACGGCGGAGGCACCAAGACCGAATTTCTGGCCGCCGACGGGACGGGACGCATCCTGTCCCGTCTCGTGGCGGGCGGATGCAACTACTATTCCGTCGGGCTCGACGGCATGGAAAGCCTGTTCGCGGAGGCCACGGCCGAGCTGCTTTCGCCGCTCGGCCTTTCCGCGCGCGAGGTGGATTTCGCCGTCGTGGGCATGCCGGTGGTGGAGGAAAACCCGCAGGTGGAGCGGGGGGTGGCCGAATTTCTCGGCAGGCTGTACGGCCGCGTCCGGCTGCACAACGACGCCTTGGTCGCCCTTTCGGGCTCGCTCGGCGGGGCGCATGGCATCAACGTCATTTGCGGCACGGGCTCCATCTGCCTGGGCAGCGACGGGCAGCGCTATGTGCGCTGCGGCGGCTGGTCAGGCCAGTTCTGCGACGAGGGCTCCGGCCACTGGATGGGGCGAAAGGCGCTGGAGCTGTTCACCAAGCAGGCGGACGGCCGGATGCAAAGATCCCCGCTGTACGGCATCCTCCGCGAGCACTTTGGGCTTGAGCGGGACCTTGATATCACGTACATCATCAACCATGACCTGAACCAGAGCCGAAAGAAGATGGCCGCGCTGCAGCTGCTGGTGGCGCAGGCCATGGCGGCCGGCGACCCAAACGCGCGGGCGCTGTACCAAAAGGCGGGGGAGGAGATCTGCCTGATGGTGCGCACGGTGCGCCGCCAGCTGAGCCTCAAAGGAGAGGTCCGGGTATCGTACGCGGGCGGGCTATTCCAAAACGATGCGCTGCTTGCGCTGGTGAAAGAGGAGCTGGGCAGCGCCTACAGCCTGCAAAGGCCGCTGTATACGCCGGCCCAGGGCGCGCTGATCCTTTCGGCCAAGCAATGCCTGCCGGAAAGCGCCATGCCGGCGTTCCTGACAAATTTACGGAAAGAACCGGCTTCGTCCTGAGCGAAGCCGGTCGCCGTATGGGCAAAGGAAGGACCCTATGATCGATTTGCGAAGCGATACGGTGACCAAGCCGACGGCCGCCATGCGCCAAGCGATGGCCGAGGCGGACGTGGGTGACGACGTGCTGGGCGAGGACCCCACGGTGCGGCTTCTGGAAGAGCGAGGCGCTGCGCTGCTTGGAAAAGAGGACTGCCTGTTCACGGCATCGGGCACGATGAGCAACCTGCTGGCCGTCCTCACCCTCTGCCGGCCCGGAGAGCAGGCAATCGTGCACCGCAATTCCCATCTGTACAACCTGGAGGCCGCCTCCATGGCCCGCGTATGCGGCGTGCAGGCCCGCCCGGTCGATGCGCCCGGCGGCCGGTTTGACAGGGCGGAGCTTTTGCAAAACCTGGTATCCCCCTCGCTTCAAACCGCGAGAACCCGCCTTTTGTGCCTGGAAAACACCTTTGACCTCAACCGGGGCCTGGTGATGGAAATCGCGCACATGGAGGAAGTGGCCGTTTTGGCCCACGCGCACGGCGCCGGCGTATACCTGGATGGCGCCCGCCTGCTCAACGCCGCCGTCGCCCTTGGGGACAGCCCGGCTCGCCTGTGCCGCATGGCCGATCTGGTGGCCCTCTGCCTGACCAAGGGGCTTTCGTGCCCGGTCGGCTCGCTGCTGGCCGGCTCCCGGGAGAACATCGAAACGGCGCGGCATTTTCGCCAGGCGCTCGGCGGAGGATGGCGGCAGGCCGGCATCCTGGCCGCGGCCGGACTGGTCGCCCTGAAGGATTAC
>CAZUIA010000260.1:1713-3699 GCA_964620835.1 uncultured Oscillospiraceae bacterium | reverse complement strand
CGGCGCAAACCGCTTACGAAGCAAACTTGCTTACTTCTTGGGCTTTTTGGCGCCGTAGAGCGAGCGGCCCTGGTTGCGCTTGGCAACGCCCGCCGCGTCCAGCGCGCCGCGGATGATGTGGTAGCGGACGCCCGGCAGGTCGCGCACGCGGCCGCCGCGGATGAGCACCACGCTATGCTCCTGCAGGTTATGACCCTCGCCAGGAATGTAGCAAGTGCCTTCGATCTGGTTGACCAGGCGAACCCTGGCGATCTTGCGCAGCGCCGAGTTGGGCTTCTTGGGCGTCGTGGTTTTGACGCTCAGGCACACGCCCCGCTTTTGCGGGCACTTTTGCAATATCGGCGCAGTCGACTTGTACTCGACCTTCTCCCGTCCCTTGCGAATCAACTGGTTGATCGTGGGCATGGAAGCACCTCCTTGGAAATTTGGCCCTATGGGGCCGGTATATCAAACCCCGCAACCCGTGGGGAAGATATCGGGTTTATCTTTTTTTCACGGCGGCCACGCTGGCCTTGACGTCGATGCCGCAGGCCGCGCCCAGCATCGCCATGGTGTCCACCTCGGTGAACCTGACGCCATTTTTCTCGCACGCGTCCATGACCGGGCGTGTCACAAAGGGGTCCGCATCGCGCGCGATGTACACATGCTCAACCGTGCGCGCCGCGATGGCGCGAAGCACCTGACGCGCGCCCACCAGCCGGCTCGCCGCGTCCTTGAGGCCTCCCTGCACACGATTCCCTCCTTTACGGCAACTTATAAATCATATCACGAATACAACATCCTTGTCAACCCAAGGGGCTCTGCCCCTTGGATCCCCGCTTAAGGGATGTATCCCTTAAGAATCCCTTCTCGCCTGCGGGGGGGAGGGAGGCAAGGGGAGCGTTCCTGCCGCCTCTACGCTTCAAAAGGAAGGGGTCCGGGGGCGATGCCCCCGGCGGTTTCCAAAGGCAGCGCCTTTGGCCGCCGGAGGCCCCTTTTCGCGCGAAGCAGGGCAGAAGGGAAAAGCGATTCCGTTCCCCCGCGCCGCACCCTTTTCCCGGACCGCGACACCCGTGCGGCGCGGGTTCCTCCCCGACGCTCGCGCGCACGCGAGCGAGGACGCCCGCACGGCTTCCCGCGCATCCTTTCCGCCCGGCGCCGCCCCCTCCGCCGCATCGGCAAAGCTCACTTTGCCGATGCGGCAGCCACAAGCCCCATCAATACGCTTCCCGGATCTCCGTATTCTTATAGCGCTTCATGCCGGTCCCCGCGGGAATCAGCTTGCCGATGATCACGTTTTCCTTCAGGCCCACGAGCGGATCGCTCTTTCCCTTGATGGCGGCCTCGGTCAGCACGCGGGTCGTCTCCTGGAAGGAGCAGGCCGACAGGAAGCTTTCCGTGGCGAGCGTGGCCTTGGTGATCCCCAGCAGCACGCGCTTGGCGACGGCCGGGCGGCCGCCCGAAAGGATGGTGTCCTCGTTTTCCTGCTCGAAGCGGAAAATATCCACCAGCGCGCCGGGCAAAAGGCTCGTGTCGCCCGCGTCCTCGATGCGCACCTTGCGCAGCATCTGCCGGACGATGACCTCGATATGCTTGTCGTTGATATCCACGCCCTGCTGGCGGTAGACCGTGACGACCTCCTTGAGCAAATATTCCTGCACGGCCTTCACGCCGAGAATCCGAAGCAGATCGTGCGGGTTGATGGCGCCCTCGATCAGCTCCGCGCCGGCCTGCACCACGTCGCCCTCCTGCACCTTCAGGCGGCTGCCGTAGTTGATCGGGTAGGTCTTGATCTCCCCGTCCTCGCCCGTGATGACGATCTCGCGCTTTTTCTTGTTTTCGCCCAGGCGCACCGTGCCGCTGATTTCGGACAGGGTGGCGTCGCGCTTGGGCTTTCTGGCTTCAAACAGCTCCTCGACGCGGGGAAGGCCCTGCGTGATGTCCTCGTCCAGCGCGACGCCGCCGGTGTGGAATGTGCGCATGGTCAGCTGCGTGCCCGGCTCGCCG
>CAZUIA010000260.1:0-1703 GCA_964620835.1 uncultured Oscillospiraceae bacterium | reverse complement strand
CCTCCACCCGGGGAAGGCCCTGGGTGATGTCGGACCCGGCCACGCCGCCGGTGTGGAAGGTGCGCATGGTCAGCTGCGTGCCCGGCTCGCCGATGGACTGCGCCGCGATGACGCCCACGGCCTCGCCCACGTCCACAGGGCCGCCGGTGGCGAGGTTGGCGCCGTAGCACCTGGCGCACACGCCCGTTTCGTTCCGGCAGGTGAGCACGGAGCGGATGGTGACGCTGTCAATTTTGGACGCGCCGATGCGCTCGGCCGCCTCATGGCCGACCTGCCCGTTGGCGGCCACGATCATCTCGCCCGTCACCGGGTCCACGATGTCCTCCGCCGCGTACCGGCCGAGGATGCGGTCCTCCATCTGCTCGATCTCCTCCTCGCCGGGCTTGGCGCGGGAGACGACGATGCCGCGGATGGGCTCCTTGCGCGTTTCAAAGCAGTCGATCTCGCGCACGATCAGCTCCTGCGCGACCTCGACCAGGCGGCGGGTCAAATAGCCCGAGTCGGCCGTGCGCAGCGCGGTGTCGGCCAGGGACTTGCGCGAGCCGTGCGTGGACTGGAAGAACTCCAGCACCGTCAGGCCCTCTTTGAAATTGGCGCGGATGGGCAGCTCGATGACCTTGCCGGAGGGCGAGGCCATCAGGCCGCGCATGCCGGCGAGCTGGGACACCTGGCTGATGGAGCCGCGGGCCGCGGAGTCGGTCATCATGCGGATGGGGTTGAATTCCGAAAGGCCCGGCAGGATCATGGAGCGAAGCTCGTTGGTCGTGTTCTGCCAGATCTCGGTCACCTTCTTGTAGCGCTCGTCGTCGGACAGAAGGCCGTCGCGGTACGCCTGCGAAATGACGCCGACCTTGCGGTCCGCCTCGTCCAGCATGTCCTTCTTCTGCGGCGGCACGACGATGTCGGACACGGAAACCGTGACCGCGCCGCGCGTGGAGTACGTGAACCCCAGGCGCTTGATGTTGTCGAGCACCTCGGCGGTCCTTGTGACGCCGTGCGTCCGGTAGCACATATCCACGATCTTGCCCAGCTGCTTTTTCGCGACCTTCTCGTCGATCTCCAGGACGAACGCCTGATCGAGCGTGCCGCGCGGTTTGAAGCCGATGTCCTGCGGAATGGCCTCGTTGAAGATCAGGCGGCCGAGCGTGGTTTCGATGACGCGCTGGTGCTTTTCGCCCTCAAACTCGCGCGTGACGCGCACGTGGATGCGCGCCTGCAAATCCAGCTCCTTCATCTGGTAGGCCATGAGCGCCTCGTCCATGGAGCAGAAGCGCTTGCCCTCGCCCCTGGCGCCGGGGCGCTCCACGGTGAGGTAGTAGCAGCCGATGACCATGTCCTGCGTGGGGCTGACGACGGGCTTGCCGTCCTGCGGCTTTAGGATGTTGTTGGCGGCCAGCATCAAAAACCGGGCCTCGGCCTGCGCCTCCATGGAAAGCGGCACGTGCACGGCCATCTGGTCGCCGTCCCCTCGACCAGGACCGGCTCAAAGGCCTGAATGCCCAGGCGGTGCAGCGTGGGCGCGCGGTTCAGGAGCACCGGGTGCTCGCGGATCACGCCCTCCAAAATGTCCCACACCTCGGGCTTGACGCGCTCGACCATGCGCTTGGCGCTCTTGACATTGTGCGCAAAGCCGCCGGAGACGAGCTTTTCCATGACAAAGGGCTTGAACAGCTCGATCGCCATCTCCTTCGGTAGGCCGCACT
>CAZUIA010000259.1:0-3700 GCA_964620835.1 uncultured Oscillospiraceae bacterium | reverse complement strand
TGCGGCGAAGCGTTCCTGACCGTGACGCCGGGCATCCGCTACCCGTCCGGCAGCGCGGACGACCAGGCGCGCGTAACCACGCCGCAACGGGCGCGGGAAATCGGTTCGGACTACATCGTCGTGGGGCGGCCGATCACCGGGGCAGAGGATCCGGTGGCGGCGTATCAAAAGGTGCTGCGGGACTTTACAGGGGAGGATGCGTAAGATGAAACGGAAGATCGCCAAGGCGCTGCTCGCCATCAAAGCGGTGTTTTTAAGCCCGGACAAGCCCTTCACCTGGGCCAGCGGCATCCAATCGCCCATCTACTGCGACAACCGGCTGGTGCTGTCCTACCCCACGGTGCGCCGCGAGGTGGCCCAGGGGCTGGCGGACGCTGTGCGCGCCCATTACCCTTCGTGCGAGCTGGTGGCGGGCACATCCACGGCGGGCATCCCGCACGCGTCGCTGGCGGCCGAGTTGCTTGACCTGCCCATGGCGTATGTGCGCGGCGCGGCCAAGGACCACGGCCGCAACAACCGCATTGAGGGCAGGGTGGAGCCGGGCCAGAAGGTGGTCGTAGTGGAGGACCTGATCTCCACCGCCGGCTCGGTCGTGGAGGTGGTGGAGGCGCTGCGCGAGGCCGGCGCGCAGGTGCTGGGCATCGTTTCCATCTTTACATACGGCATGGAAAAGGGCCTGAAGCGGCTCGAAGGCGCAAACGTGGAAAATGTTTCACTGACGGATTTTCCCACGCTGATCCGCGTGGCCGCGGAGGAAGGATACATCGCGCAAGCGGACATCGCAAAGCTGGAGGCGTTTCAGAGAAACCCCTCGGACAGCGGGTGGATGGCGCTGTAGGCGCGGCAAAAGAGAAACGGCCGCCGGACGCGGAAAATGTCCGGCGGCCTTCTTCAAAGGCGGTCGATCGGAAAACCGTGAAGTTGCCGGAAGCCCGTCAAGGCGGGACGCGGCATGCCTCAGGGGCCTCTCCCCCATTCCGCGGATTCCCGCGGCCGTCAAATCCGCGTGCCGCAAACGCCCGGCATTTCCCGCCGGGCGGCTTTGGGCCTCATTATGCGCGCGGCAGCGGTCGGTACGCGATCCTGTCCACCTGGCAGAGGCATCGCGGGTCCACAAACGCCGAGGTCGTCGTCATGCGCGCGGGCGGCCCGCTTAGGAAAAATTTGCCAAAGACGTCCGCGCCCGTTCGGAAATCCTCGATGTTTCGGATGTAATAGTGCACCTGCACCACATCGTCCATCGACGCGCCGACGGAGGCGAGGGTCTCTTGCATGCGAAAAAGCGCCGAGCGGGTTTGGTGGGCGATGTCCTGCCTGTCAAACCCGCCCGCGTGGTGCGAAAGGTAAATCGTATCCCCGGCCCCAACGCAGGACGCGCACATGTCGTCGCCGCAGTGCGTGGGCATCCTGCGCACCATGCTCAATCCTTCTTCCATCTCTTGAGCGTGGGGAATGTCTGCTGCATCAGGGCGCGCGCCGATTCCTCGGTGAATCCGCTCCCCGGAGCGGCCATGTAGGGCACGCAGAAATCGATCATCTCTTCCATCGTCTGGTTGCTTGTGAACGCGCCGTTTTGGTAGCAGTACTTGCAGTAGTCCTCATTCTCGCCGCCGTCGTGGTTTGTGCCGAAGTCGCCCTCCTTCAGGGGCATCGCGCAGCTTTGGCAATAGCGCTCCTCCGTCATGGCCCATCCCTCCTGATTGTGTGGTTGTCCATAGCATACCCCGGAAAACCTGACAGCTATCTGTCAGGTTTTTCGTGATGGTCGGCAATTTTGCGCATTTCTTCCATCAACCCCAGGCGAAGCTCGTCCGGCGAAAGGATTTCCACCATCCGGCCGAACGACATCAGGTACCCGTACAGCCATTCGTCCGCCGGAAGCCAGGCCTGGACGGTCAGCGAGCCGTCGTCGTTGAACCGGGATTGGCAGGGATCAAACTCGTCCAGCGCGCGCCACACCCCCTTTGGGTGAAAGCGAAGCAGAACCTTGACCGGCGGCCTCTGCATCTCTCCCACCGCCTCAAGGGGCGGAGGCGATGGCAGGGTGTCGCGGTCAAACACGTCGCCCGACGGCGCGATGTCGGCCATGCGGGAGAGCTTGAAGGTGCGAAAGGCGCGTTTATCGTGGCAAAACGCCTGCAGATACCAGGAACGCGCCTTATAGACCAGCTTCACTGGGCTGACGGTTCGCCGCCCGCGCTGGCCGTAGGAGTTGAAATAGAGGAACGTAAGCACGCGCCGCAGGACAATGGCGTCCTTCAGGGCCGAAAGGGTCTGTTGGTCATGCGGCGTCACACCCCAGCGCGAAAAATCCACCTCGATCCAGTCCTCGCTCCGCTTGTCAAAAAGCGTGCCCAGGCGCGACAGAAGCGAATCCGCGCGGGCCGGGTCGGGGATGGACAGGCTTTTGAGCGCGATCAGGATCTGGCTTTGCTCCTCGTCCGTGAGCGCCGACTTGTTCAGCACATACTGCGGGCTGATGTAGATGCCGCCCCCCGCGCCCTGCGTGGCGTAGACCGGCACCCCGGCCGCGGACAGCGCTTCGATATCGCGGTAGATCGTCCTGACCGACACCTCAAAGCGCTCCGCCAGTTCCTTCGCGGTCACGCGGCGGCGATGGAGCAATATATAGACGATTTCAAACAGGCGGCTGATCTGCATGGCGCTTCTCCGTCAGTGCGTACATCAGGATGCCCGCGGCCACGGCGGCGTTCAGGGATTCGGCGCGCCCGCGCATGGGCAGGGACACCCGGTCGGTGCACTGCGCGAGGACCGGCGCGCTGACCCCGCTCCCTTCGCTGCCGATGACCAACGCGACGGGATCATGTAGCCTCAAAAGTGCGTCAAAAAAGGAAGGCGCGCCCAGCTCCGTTCCAAGGATGGCATAGCCTTTCTCCTTCAGGATGAAAAGCGCCTTTGGCAGATCGCCCCGAAGGATCGGAAGGCGCAGCGCGCTGCCCATGGACGCGCGCACGGCGCGGATGGAAAACGCGTCCGCGCACGCGGGGGACAAAAGCGCGCCGGAAAACCCGGCGGCCTCGGCGGTGCGCAGCATGGTGCCGACATTGCCGGGGTCCTGCACCCCGTCCAGCGCAAGCAGCGCGCCGCGAACCCCCGAAAGCGCGAGCGGCGCGGGCAGGCGCACCGCGGCCGCGATGCCCTGCGGCGTTTTCGCCTCGCAGACCGAGGCGACCACGTGCGCGGGCGCCAGCAGTGCGTCGCCGGCCTGCTCGATCAGGGGGGCATACGCTTCGGCCTTGTCCTGGTCCACGAGGAGCGTGACGACCTCGGCGTCGCGCAGGGCTTCCCGGCAAAGCTTCCCGCCCTCCACGAGGAACAGGCCGGTTTCGGCCCTTGCCTTGGCGTTTCGCAGCTCGCGCAGGAAGCGGACGCGCGGATTTTGGGTGCTGGTGACGGTGAGCATCGGCGGCTCCTTTCGGCAAAGGGATCAAGCGGGGCGGCATCACGCGGCATGCGGCAAGAAAAGAAGAGGATAGGGCGTAGGCCCGCGCGCCTTGCCGCAAGATCAAACGTTCGGCGCGCAGCCTTAAGCCGCACTGCGGTCCGCCGAGGGGCCGGACAAAGGCGAAGGAGACCTTTTGCGCGCCGGCGGCAAAATGTCTTTTTGCCCGCCGCAAACCGATTAAAAAAGCCGCGCCCTTCGGCACGGCCATAGCATACACTTTTTACGCGTTCTTGG
>CAZUIA010000258.1:0-3750 GCA_964620835.1 uncultured Oscillospiraceae bacterium | reverse complement strand
CCCAGCGCCGCGCCCAGCGGAATGGCGATGCCCTCGTTGGCGATGTTTTGCAGGTTGCGCTGCACGGCCAGCGCGGTCTGCGTGGCCATCTCGTTCATGCGCGCGGTGTTCGCCTGCATCATGGAGACGCGGCCGTTGGTGTCCAGCACCACGTCCATGAGGTCCGAATAGACGCCGCCGTCGCGCATCACCTCAAACACCGCGTCGTTCATCGCCTGCACAGCCATGACGCGGGCGCGCGCCTCGGCCATCGACAGGATCACCGGGCGCAGGTTTAGGTCGGCCCAGAAAAATAAAAATGCGGGAATGAAAATGACCACCAGAACCCGCCAGAGCAGGCTGCGCTTGGCCCTTCGATAGGTTTTCACCTCTGTCGGCATGCAATACTCCCCCCGCCGAGGATATGCGGAGGGAGTACGCGTTTAGACCCGGACGATGCGAGGGAGGGGCTTACACAGCGCCGCCGGGCCGGCGGCGCCCCTCCCACCCAAAGCACATCCGCATGCCTGTGGCCTACGGCCGCTTCACGGGCCTGAGCACCTCATATCCGATCGTCTCCGGCAGGTGCCGCTGATAGCACTGGTTTTCCGCCTCGTTCCATTGAAACCCATTCAGGCCCGGGTCATAGCTCCACGCAAGCGCCTCGACGCGGTTCATCACCTCGCTGCAATCCTTGAGAAAATCAAACGGCGGATGATAGAACACCAAATAGTATGACCCCGGGAACGCCCGCACCTCAAACCCCTCGGGCACCTCGCCGGCATAGTCGTCGGGCACGCCAAATCCGTAGAAGTATTCCTCGCTTCCGTCGGGCCGCCTGCGCCATCCCGCCGTGTGCGGCGTGACCACCGGGTCGGCGACGTGGCTCATGCTGTCGATTACGCCGCAGACGGCGTCACAGTCGTGGTGACTCCAAAAATCCATGTAGTTGTCCACGGACGCGTCCCAGATGCCGACGTACTTGTGCGCCGGAATGTATTCGACGCGAACGCCCGCCTGGGTCAAAGTAGTTTGCTGCATGCTCCGCTCTCCTTTTTCTCCAAGATCGTCGGGAAAGAGCACGGTCCGACGAATGCGAAGCCTGACCGGGCGCGGGTTCTTGCGGTAGGCGTAGGGCGTCATTCCATAGGCCGCGGTGAACGCGCGCGTCAGCGCCTCCTGCGAGGAATACCCGGTCGCGACGGCGATATCGAGGATACGCGAGCGGGTATCGCGCAGCTCAAGCGTCGCGGCCGCGAGCCTTCGCCCCGCAATGTACTTCTTGAGCGTTTGCCCCATGACGCGGTGAAACTGCGACGAGCAGTAGCACGGCGAATACCCGACCCGCCTGGATAGCTGAAGCAGCGTCAGGTCCTCCGTCAGATGCTCCTCGATATAGTCCAGCATCCGCTGAACGGCCTCGGTCCATTCGCGCACCCCGTGTCCCTCCCTTGACAGGAGTATACCGGAACCCTCCTCGGCATTTCTTGATCTGTGTTTGAAACTTGCGGAAGGAACGGAGAAAATGCCCGGGGATTCCATTTTTCAATGCAAAAGAGCGGACGGGCTTTGCTTCCCGCCCGTACGCCCGCGCAACCCGTGCGTCCAGTGACCGTTACAGAACCGACTGGAGCAGTTCCACCCCAATGGCCGTCAGGCTCCCCAGCGCCGCCACCAGCACCATCGATCTCCCCCGCCACGCCGCGGCAAAGGCAGCCGCCAGCCCCGCCGCCGCGCTCAGCACGTTCCCGGTCGCGTACAAACTATCGGGGAACGTCATCGCGCCCAGCACCGCAAACGGCGCGTAATACAGCGCCGACAGAATAAACCGGTTTTCCACGCGCTTTCGAAACAATACAAACGGCAGCATGCGAATCAGATACGTCACCCCTGCCATCACCAGCAGATACAGCGCAAAACGCCAACCGTCCATCGCTACGAATCCTCCCGGACCGGATGCCTAAGGGCGCAAAACATCGATGCCGCTACCGCGCACAGCACCACGGCAAACCCGCCGGATATGCGGCGCAGCCCCGGCAGATACCGAAACGCGCAGCTAAGCCCGGCGGACAGCAGCACCGCCGTGCGCACGGCCGCATCCCTTCGCGCGTTCGGCACTAGGATCGCCAGGAACATGCCGTAGATGGCAAGGCCCATGCCGCCCCGGACCACGGCGGGCAGCACCGCCCCGGCAGCCGCGCCTGCCAGCGTGCCCAGCGCCCAGCCCACGTACGGCCACAGCGCAATGCCGCGCAGATATGGCTTGCCGATGCGGCCTTCCTGGCTGGCTGAAACGGCATAGATCTCGTCGGTGATAAAAAACGAACCGAACAGGCGGCCCGGCACGTTCATCGTCTCATCCAGCTTTTGCCCAAGGGCCGTGGCCATGAGCGCGTACCTCAGGTTGATCACCAGCTGGGTGACGGCCATCTCCAGCAGCGGCCCGCCCGAGCGCATCACCCGCACCCCGGCAAGCTGCCCCGCCGAGGTGAGGTTCGTAAGCGATATCAGCAGCGCCTGCGGGACGGTCAGCCCGTTCGTAACCGCAAGCAGGCCAAAGCCGATGGAGACGGAAAAATACCCAAGCCCGATCGGCAGGCCGTCCCGCATGCCTTTTTGAAATGCTTGCATGCGATTACAGCGCGAAATTCCCGTTCACGAACACCGGGACCTCCCGGCCGTCGCGGGTAATGCCGGTGATCGACAGGTCGCGCGTGCCCACCATGAAATCCTGGTGTGTGATCGACTGGTTGATGCCGCGCGCCTTTTTCTCCTCCTCGGTCAGGCTTTCCGCGTTCTCAAGGCACGGGTACGCCTCGCCAAACGCGAAGTGGCAGGATGCGTTTTCGTCAAAGAGCGTGTTGTAAAAGAGGATGCCGAGCTGGGAAATGGGCGAATCGTACGGCACAAGCGCCACCTCGCCGAGGTATTTGGCCCCCTCGTCGACCGAAATGGCGTCCGAAAGCAGCTTATGCTCGGCTTCGCTGCTCGCCTCGATCGTTTCGATCGCGCCGTCCTTGATCGTGAAGGCGAACCGTTCGATCAGGTTTCCGCTGAGCACAAAAGGCATGGACGACACGACGCGGCCGTTCACTCCGGTGCGCTTTGGCGCGGTGAAGATCTCCTCCGTGGGCATGTTCGCGATGAAGGGGATGCCATCCCGGCTCTTTTCCGAGCCGCCGAGCCACAGGGCGCCCTCGGGCAGCTCCACGGTCAGGTCGGTGCCCAGGCTGTTTTGGTAGCGAAGGGAGGAAAGCTTCAGGGCGTTCAGCTTTTGGCATCTCGCCTCGGTCTGTTCCACATGCGCGCGCCAAAGGTCCACGGCATCTCCCTCGCCCGTAACGCGCATGGTTTTCAGGATCGCGTCCCACAGCGCTTCGACCGCTTGCTCCTCCGTTTTGCCCGGGAATACGCGCTTTGCCCAGCTGGCCGTGGGCACCGAGGCGATGCACCAGCGCACGCGGTTTTCCATGACCGCCTGCTGGTACTCGCGCAGCGCGTTGCCGCGCGCGATCGCGTTTCGCCGAATGCGGTCCGGGTCCACGCCCTTCAAGGTGTCGGGGTCGTCCGCCGCGATGTGCAAAAACGCCGCGTTCTGCCTGACCAGGCTCATCTGCCGCTCCACCATCCAGGCGGGGCACTCGTCAAACACCGCCCCGTCGGCGTGCAGGTATTTCATGCGCGTCAGCCGGTCGTCGCCATACTCCGCGATTACTTCGCGGCACCCCGCGTCGTACGCGGCCTTCGCGCACCGCTGCACGAACGGCGCGC
>CAZUIA010000257.1:0-3750 GCA_964620835.1 uncultured Oscillospiraceae bacterium | reverse complement strand
CCTCTCGACTCAAATCAAATCCAGCGGCATGTACGGTGGATTTGCGCAGATTCCAGAGCCGTAGGCGGCGGAATCTGTCCTTTCTACCTGAGGCCGCCCGGAAAACGCCGCAGCGTTTTCAGGCCGAATCCTTCCTCCCCGCCCACAAACCGCAGTTTGTGGGCGCTTCACGTAAAAGCTTTACATTTGCCCATACAAAGGCTACAATAAAAACCATCTCCACGCAAAGGAGGACACGCCATGAAGGTCATTCTGCTCAAGGATATCCCCGGCACCGGCAAAAAGGAGCAAATTATCGAGGTGTCCGACGGATATGCCCGCAACTATCTGTTTCCCAGGAAACTGGCGGCGGAGGCGTCCGCCACGGCGGTCAACGCCATCAAAAAGGCCAAGGCGGCCGAGGACCATCGCGAGACGCTTAGGCGGCAGGAGGCCGCGCAGACGGCCGAACGGCTTCGCGGCCAGGAGATCAGGCTTTCGGCCCGCGCGGGGGAAAAGGGGCGGCTGTACGGCTCCATCACCGGGCAGGAGGTGGCGGACGCGCTGGAAAAGCAGCACGGTATTAAGGTGGAAAAGCGGCGTGTGGAGCTTTCCGAACCCATCCGCGCGGTGGGCGAATACGAGGCGAGCGTCTGGCTGTACGCGGGCATCACGATCCCGATGCGGGTCCTTGTGACGGCGGAAGCGTAACGTGCAGGCCGCCGTCCTTCCCCCCAGCCATCCGGACTCGGAGCGCAGCGTGCTCGGCGCGATGCTGCAGGACCCCGAAGCGGTTCTGCTCGCGCAGGAGCTGCTTTCCCCTGCCGCTTTTTACCAGCCCGCGCACCGCGAGCTGTTTGACGCCATGGTGTCGCTGTCAAGGCTTGGCAAGCCCGTGGACCTTGTCACGGTCGACGAGGAGCTTTCCCGCCGGGGGACGCTCGAGGGTGTGGGGGGCACGCAGTATCTGGTGCAGCTCACCCAGTACGTGCCCACCACGGCCAACGTGCGCGCCTATATCGACATCGTCGACGAAAAGTTTACGCTTCGGCAGCTGATCGACTGCGCCAACCGCATCCATCAGGAATGCCATTCCATGGACCGGCCCCTGCCGGAGATCCTTTCCTGGGTGGAAAAGCAGATCTTCGACATCTCCATGCGAAAGGGCGGAACCGACACGCTCGTGCACGTGCGCGAGGTGCTGACGAGCACCTATGCGCGCATTGAGCACCTGTTCCAGACCAAGGGTGACATAGACGGCGTACCGACCGGTTTCATCGACCTGGACCGGCTTTTGACCGGCCTGCACGGCGGCGAGCTGGTGCTCGTGGGCGCGCGCCCGTCCATGGGCAAGACGAGCTTTGCCATGAACGTGGCGCAGCACGCGGCCGTGAAGGCGGGCAAGACCGTGGCGGTCTTTTCGCTGGAAATGCCCCGCGAGCAGATCGCCATGCGCATGCTGTGCACCGAGGCGAGCGTCGATATGCAGGCCGTGCGCCACGGCACGATCGACGACGACGGCTGGATGCGCCTCACCATGGCGCTGGGCCCCCTGGCCGCGGCCAACATGTATCTGGACGACACGCCGGGCATCACGCCCGCGCAGCTTCGTTCCCGCTGCCGCCGCCTGATGGCCGAGCGCGGCCTGGATATGATCGTCATTGACTACATGCAGCTCATGACCTCGGACAAGCGCAGCGAAAACCGGCAAAACGAGGTCAGCGAGATTTCGCGCGCGCTCAAGGGCATCGCCCTGGAGCTGCGCGTGCCGCTCATCGCCTGCGCGCAGCTTTCGCGCGCCAACGCGCAGCGGGCGGACAAGCGCCCCATCCTCAGCGACCTGCGCGATTCCGGCTCCATCGAGCAGGACGCGGACGTCGTGCTGTTTTTGCACCGCGAGGAATACTACAACCCCGACACGCCGGACAAAAACATCGCCGAGGTCATCGTGCAAAAGCAAAGAAACGGCCCGCTGGGGACCGTAAAAGTCGCCTGGCTCGGCCAATATACGCGCTTTGCCAACCTTGCGACATAATTGTTCGCGCTTCCTCCACATTTTCTGGCAGGATTTACACTGGTATTTCTTCGTAAAATACACTATACTATGTCTATGCGTGCAAAGAATGCATGGTTTTATTGCGCCTTGACGGCGGCGTTGCTGCTTTTTGTGTGGGTGTATCCCGCGGCCGGGGCGCTTTCGGACGAGGCGCCCCAGTGTCGCGCGCTTTTGATTGCGTGCGACCAGTTTGTGAGCGCCGCCGAAACCACCCCGATCGGCAAAAACAACCTGGCCCGCATGGAGAGCATCCTTTCGCAGGACATGCGGGGGTTTCGCATTCATCTGCAATACGGCGTCGTCTCCAGCAAGGAAAGCCTGGCGTACAGCATCGAGTGGGCGTTTCGTGACGCGAAGGCGGGCGATATCTCGCTTTTATACCTGTGCACGCACGGCCGGTTCGACACCGGCACCAACAACCCCGGGGGCGAGCTGCTGCTGTCGGACGGGTCGCTGGAGGGCAGCGTCACCCCGCAGGAGCTGAACGCCATGCTGGATGAGGTCGCGGGCACCAAGGTGCTTTTGGTGGACGCCTGCAACTCCGGCGTGCTCGTCGGCAAGGGCATTTCGCCGGACGTCGGCTCCGCCCGCGTGCCGCGCGCGTTTCAGTCGGGCGACTACAAGGTGCTTACCTCCTCGGGGGCAAGCGAGCAGTCCTGGTACTATAACCCGACGCTGGAGCACGCGCCGCCCGGCAGCTCGTATTTCACCACCGCGCTCGCCCTGGGCGCGGGGTACCTCGGCCGCTTTCCGGCCGACACAAACCGCGACGGGGTCATCACCCTGGCGGAGATGTACGCGTTTTTGGCCGTGAACCAGGCCAGCTCCACCGTGCAGATGTACCCGCAAAACGATGAGTTCCCGCTGTTGGTCTATGACCGCGCGCTGCAAAACGGAGAGGCGCGCGGCGAGCTTTCCGGCTTTGAGTTTCACCGCACGGCGCTTGACCCGGCGCGTCCCGAGGTGTCGTTTTCCTACACCGCGAACGTCCCCACCCGGGTCGTCTATTACATCACGTATTTGAAAGACGGCCAGTGGAATTGGAAGGACAGCGTGGGGCTGCCGGATGTGACGGAGTTTGACGGCGACGCCGACCCGATGGGGGATGTCGGCCCCGGCCGCAAGCAGATCAAGCTGGACCTGTCCGACGTGCTGCCCAAGGGCTGGACGTACGCGATGATCCATGTCATGACCATGGGGGACCGCGAGGCGGACCGCTCGCCGTTCATTTACGCCAGCCGCGTGCTGTCCTCGGTCGTCGAGGAGGGGGACCCGGAGCTTTCCGTCAAAGCGCCCGATGTGTGGGACCGAAGCGTAAGGCCTGAAGCGGAGATTTTTGTCGCGCACGCGTTTGCCCTGAACCTGACGGTGGTCGTTTCCGATGCCGAGGGAGCCGCGGTACAAAAGCTCTGCGTCGGCCGCATGACCCGCCCACAGGCGCTTTCGCCGGACGGAAGCCTGTTTTACTGGAACGGGCGCGACAAGGACGGTGAGGCTGTGCCGCCGGGCACGTATATTGTCAGCGCGCAGACGCGCATCGGCGGGCAGACCTACCTGTCTGAGCAGGAGATCGTTGTGAAGTAATGCGCCCTGCCGTGGGGCTGCCGCGCGAAAAATGGAGGCGGCCTGTGTGTGGGGGATATGATGGCGGAGGGTACGGTGATCCGTGCGGGCGTCCTCGCTCGCGTGCGCGCGAGCGTCGGGGAGGAACCCGC
>CAZUIA010000256.1:0-3765 GCA_964620835.1 uncultured Oscillospiraceae bacterium | reverse complement strand
GCAGTACACATAGTGTTCCGGCTCAAACTCTCGCATGGCGGGCACTTCCTTCGTGTAGTCATGCTCAAGCGCCGGCTCATACGTAAAGCGCTCGCGCCGCTTTTCCAAAATAGGGTTTGGCTGCGGGATGGCCGAAAGCAGCGAGCGCGTGTACGGGTGAATCGGCTTTTTGTATAAATCCTCGCCCCTTGCCATTTCCACCATTTTGCCAAAGTACATCACGCCGATGCGGTCGGAGAAATACTTGACCACGGACAGGTCGTGCGCGATGAAGAGGATGGAAATGTTCAATTCGTCCTTCAGGTCGTTGAGCAGGTTGATGACCTGGGCCTGGATCGACACATCCAGCGCCGACACGGGCTCGTCGGCGATGAGGAGCTTCGGGCTGTTGATCAGCGCGCGGGCAATGCCCACGCGCTGGCGCTGCCCGCCCGAAAACTCGTGCGGGTACCGCGTGGCGTGCTCCTGCGTCAGCCCCACCTTGGACAGCATCTGATACACGCGTGAGCGCACCTCTTTCCTGTCGCGGATGCCCTTGACCTTCAGGCCCTCGGCGACGATTTCCTCGATGGTCATGCGCGGATTCAGCGACTCGATCGGGTCCTGAAAGATCATCGCGATCGTATCGGTGAGAAACTTTCGATCCTTGGGCGCAAGGTCCGCCGACACATCGCGCCCGCGCACGACGATCTTTCCGCTGGTGGGCTTGTTCAGGCGGATGACCGTGCGCCCGATGGTGGTTTTTCCGCAGCCGGATTCCCCGACCAGGCCGAAGGTCTCGCCCGCTCCGATGTGGAAGGAAACGCCGTCCACAGCCTTGACCACGTTCTTTTTTCGGCCAAAGCCGGAGGCAAAGTGCATGCACAGATCGGATACCGAAAGGATGGGGGATGTTTCAGGTGCCATGAAGCGCAGCCTCCTTTTTCATCCGTTCGATGCGCGAGCGAAGGGTGTCCGGCATCTCGACCTTGGGCGCATACGGGTGCAAAAGCCAGGTGGAGGCGCTGTGTGTCGGCGAGATCCGAAAGCAGGGTGGCTCCTGCTCGGAATCGATTTGCAGCGCGTAGGGGTTTCGCGGCGCGAACGCATCCCCCCGGATGGGCTGGATCATGTTCGGCGGGATGCCGGGGATCGCGGACAGGCGGTCCTTCGTCTCAAGGTCCGGGATCGACGACAGGAGCGCCCAGGTATACGGATGCGCGGGCTCGAAGAAGATTTCATCCACGGTGCCGCTTTCGACGATCTTGCCGGCATACATGACGTTGATCCGGTCCGCCATCTTCGCGACCACGCCGAGGTCGTGCGTGATGAAGATGATGGACAGGTTCATCGTGCGCTTGATCTCGTTGATCAGGTCCAGGATGCGCGCCTGGATCGTCACGTCCAGGGCCGTGGTCGGCTCGTCGCAGATCAGGATTTCCGGGTGGCTTGCCAAAGCGATGGCGATCACGATGCGCTGCCGCATGCCCCCGGAAAACTGAAACGGGTAGGCGTCAAACCGGCGCCTGGGCTCGGGGATGCCCACGGCGTCCATGAGCTCCAGCGCGCGCTTTTTGGCCGCGTCCCTGGTCATCCCGCCGCGCTTTCGCAGCACCTCGGTGATCTGCTTGCCGATTTTCATGATCGGGTTGAGCGCCGAGAGCGGGTCCTGAAAGATGAGGCCGATCCGCCTGCCGCGTATGGTGCTGTACTGCTCCTCGCCGATGGTCAGCAGGTCCATGCCCCCGTAGCGTATGCTGCCGCTCTCCACGATGGCGTTATTCGGCAAAATGCCCATGACCGACTTGATGCACACGGATTTTCCCGATCCGGACTCGCCGACAATGGCCACGGTTTCGCCGCGCTTCAAGTTGAAGCTTACGCCGCGGACCGCGCGCACGATGCCGCCGTACGCGCGAAAGGATATCGCGAGGTTTTCAACGTCCAGCACCAGATCCTGTTCAGCCATTTTACGCGCCTCCTTTCATTCCTCGCCCCGCCGTGCCGGATCAAACGCGTCGCGCAGCCCGTTTGCGAACAGGTTGAAGGCGATCATCAGCAGCGAGATCAGCACCGAGGGGAACAGCGTCTGATAGGGAAGCTGCAAAAGCGTTCGCTGCGCGTCGGACAGGAGCACGCCGATGGAGGCCATGGGCGCCTTGATGCCAAGGCCGATGTATGCCAGGAACGCCTCGGAAAAGATGGCGCTGGGGATGGAGATCATCGCGGTGGTGATGATCGGGCCGATTGCGTTGGGCAGGATGTGCCGGAAGATCAGCGCCGCGTCGCCGACGCCGAGCGTCCGCGCCGCCAGCACGTATTCGCGGCCCTTGAAGCGGTAAAACTGCGCGCGGATCAGGCGCGCCGAATGAATCCACCCTTGCACGACCAGCGCCAGGATCACGGACAAAAGCCCGGTGCCGAAGAAAAGGATGAACATCGTGACGATGGCGATGTTGGGAACCGAGCCGATCACCTCGGTGACGCGCATCATCACCATATCGACCTTGCCGCCGTAGTACCCCGCGATGGAGCCGTACACAAGGCCGATGCAGATGTTGATCAGCACCGACAAAAACGCGATCAAAAGCGAAATGCGCGCGCCCACAAACAAGCGGGTGAACAGGTCGCGGCCCAGGTAATCGGACCCAAACCAGAAATACTCATCCTCGGCGCCCATGACGGAGTAATAGTTGACCGTCACGTCGGCAACCTCCACCCCGTTGATGGTGCGGTGGTTGGCCACCTTGAGGATGGAGCCCTCCGGGTACTTCGCCGTGTCGCCCAAATCGCTGGTCCGCCGGTTGATCAGCACCTTCGAGCCGCTGAAAAGGCCGATTTTTTCAAGCCCGGCGATGCGCGGCGGCATGTTCATGCGGTCCGGATTCTGGTCGTTGAAGGCGTATGGATTGAATCCCGGCGCGAACACAGCGAGGAAAATGATCAGGGCGATGACCAGCAGCGAGAGCATGGAGGGGAGATTTTTGCACAGCCGCAAAAACGCGTCGCGGAAATATCCGATGGGCTTTGTGCGAAACGCCGCCTCGGCCTCCCCGCCCCGTTTCGCGAACGCGAATTTTTCCTTGTCCAAAGCCAAAAGCTCGGGCGGCAGCGCTCCTCGATCGATCATTTCTTCGCCCCCACTCTGACCCTTGGGTCGATGATGCCATAGGAAACATCCATGATGAAGATGGTCAGCAGCGATATGACGGAATAGAAGATCAGCACCGCGATGGTCAGCGCGTGGTCGCGCGCGTTGATGGCGTCGATCATGATGCTGCCCACGCCGGGAATGGAGAAGATGCGCTCGATCACCAGCGATCCCCCGAACACGCTGGTGAACATGGGGATGATGATGTTGGCCAGGGGCAGGCACGAGTTTCGAAAGGCGTGCCTGACGGTCGCCTGGGCCCGGGTCAGCCCCTTCGTGCGCGCCAGCAGCATAAATTCGGAATTGACGGTTTCGATGAGCTCCCCGCGCAGGTACCGCGTCACCGTCGCGATGGGCCAAAAGCCCAGCGCAAGGATCGGCAGAACGAGCGAACGCGCCTTTTCAAGCCCCACGGCCGTCGGCTTGAAGATGATGGGCGCCCACCCGGCCTTGAACGCGGCGAAGTACTGCAAAAGGGAAGCGAACACGAACGAGGGCAAGGAAATGCAGATGACGACGAAAAAGGAGATGATATGGTCGGGCAGCCGGTTCTTGCGCAGCGCGGCGACCGTGCCCACGGCAATGCCGATGGGCAGGGAGATGAACAGCGAAATGAGGTTCACGGTGAGGGAGAT
>CAZUIA010000255.1:0-3790 GCA_964620835.1 uncultured Oscillospiraceae bacterium | reverse complement strand
CGCCCTCCACCAGGCCGATGCGGCCGCCCTTTCGAAGGTATTCCAGCGTGCGGATTACAAACATGCCCAGGCTGTTTTCGCGCAAAAGTTCCGCATACGCGGCGATCTCGTCCGGGTCCTGCGTCTTTTCGCGAAGGCGGGCGCAGCCGAGCACGATCAGCCCCTCTTGCATGGATAGCGACTTGCAGTCCACCACGCGCACGTTCAGCCCTTGATAGTCGGCGGCCACCATCTTCACCATGTTGTAGGTGCCCGACAGCCCCGAGGAGATGGAGATGTGCACCGCGTCCGTGTAGCCGTCCCGGACCAGCTGGTCGTAGAGGTCCGTCACGTCCTCCGGCAGCGGAAGCGACGATTTTGGCACCTCCACCGACAAAAGGCCGTACACCTGTTCCTGCGTGATTTCCACGCGGTCCCGCACCTCGCCGCCACGGTATACCAGGCGCAGCGGCACAAAGCGAATATCATATGCCTCAAGCAGCTCGTCGGGCAAGTCGCACGCGCTGTCGGTTACAATGGCTGTTTTCTTTGGCTGCATATCCTCACGCTCCTATCTTGCGTAGTATACCACAAAACCGACCGAACGCCCACTTCTTTTTGGAATTTTTAGGCGGATAAACCAAGCAGCAGCGAGACCGCCTCCGACGCCAGCAGCAGCCCGGCGGAAGCGGTGACGTACGCGACGCTGCCGGGCGCTGGGTGTCCCCCTTTGCCCGCTTCCGGCGGGGCAAGCCGCGGCGCGGGCGGCTCCTTTGAATAGACGACGCGAAGCCTGGCGACGCCCTTTTCGCGGCAGAGCTTTCGCATGGCGCGGCTGAGCGGGCACACGCTCGTTTCGTAAAGGTCCGCGGCCTCAAACAGCGCCGGGTTCAGCTTGTTGCCCGCGCCCATGCAGCTCACGCAGGGGATGCCTCTTTTTTCGGCCTGAACCGCCAGATCGACCTTCGCCGTCACGGTGTCGACGGCGTCGATGACGAGCGAAAAGGAACGGTCCCACACGCCGAGGGAGTCCTCGGGCAGATAAAAGGCGGCCAGTGTTTCCACGCGCGCCTCGGGGTTGATGTCCAAAATGCGCTCGCGCATCACGTCCACCTTCAGGCGGCCGAGGGTGCTGTGCAGCGCCACGGCCTGCCGGTTTAGGTTGCTGACGGCCACGCGGTCCCGGTCGACGAGCAAAAAGCCGCCCACGCCTGAGCGGGCCAGCGCCTCGGCGCAGTGCCCTCCGACGCCGCCCACGCCAAAGAGCGCGACCGTGCTTTCGCCAAGGCGCCGCATCGCGTCCGCCCCAAAGAGCGTTTCCGTCCGTTGAAAGGGTAGTTCCTGTCGCATGGCGTCCTCCTGTGATTTTCCTATCCTACCATACGTCCTTATCCATTTCAAGTTGTGCCCTCACGGCCGCTGTGATATACTGGATGCATGCACATCATAAGGAGGAATCCCCTGTGAAGATACGCCGCGCTCTGGCGCTCGCCCTTTGCCTATGCTTTCTCTTTGCGCCCGCCCTGGCGCAGGAGGAGGTCGTCCTGACGATGATGGGGCTGGAGGCCGACGGGTCGGGCCGCTCCTGGAGCGACAACCTCTTTTTCGAGCGGATGCGCGAAAAGACGGGCGTTTCCTTTGTGGTTGACCAGCATAGCGATCCGGCGGCCTTTCAGGCCGCGAAGGACGCGGCGTTCTCCCCCGGCGGGACGCTGCCGGACGTCCTGTTCAAGGCCAACCTGACGCCCGCCGAGGAGATGGCCTACGCGAAAAGCGGCCAGCTCGTGGACCTGGCACCCTACCTGACCGAATACGCGCCCAACCTGTCCGCCATTTTGGAAAAGCGCGCGGACTGGCGGGCCATCATCACCCAGCCGGACGGCACCATCGCGTCGCTGCCCGTCCTAAGCGGCGCGGACCGGCAGTGCGCTGTGTGGATCAACAGCCAGTGGCTTGAAGCGCTGGACCTTCCCATGCCGCGCACGATCGACGAATATACGCAGACGCTGCGCGCGTTTCGGGACAAGGACCCAAACGGCAACGGCAAGAAAGACGAGATCCCGCTGAGCCTCGTGGGACCGTTTGAGGCGAAGTTCCTGCTGCATGCCTTTGGCCTTGCGCCCAATGATTACAACCTGTACGTAGACGCAGACGGGCAGGTTCGCTTCGCGCCCTTTGAGGCGGGCTACTATGATTTTGTGAAGTGGCTTTCCATGGCGCGGGAAGAATCCCTTATCGAACGCGACGCGTTTCGGCAGTTGCAAAGCACGCGCACAACGGCGCAGGGCACGCAGACGGATGTGGTGACGCTTGGCGGCATGGTGACCATCGCGCCCTACACCGTCGTGAACATGGATATGACCACGCAGTACGCGGCGCTTTTGCCGCTGGAGCACGAGGGCAAGCGGGTATACCGTCAGCTGCTGAACGGCGTGGGCAGGGGCGCGTTCGCGGTAACCCGCGCATGTGAAAACATTCCGGCCGCGCTTGCCTGGGTGGACGCGCTGTATACCGAGGAGGGCGGCCGTCTGGCCTTTGCGGGGCTTGAGGGCGAAGACTATACGGTGGCGGCCGACGGCTCCTGGAAATGGAACGCGGGCGAGGCGTACGAGGGGCTTGCGGAAACGGTGGAGAAGCGCATCATTGCCGGGGACTCCCGCACGCCCGGGCTGGAGCCCGCCGCGTTCATGCGCAAATCCGAGATTGAAGCCGACAACCACGCAAGAAAGCAGGTGGACCTCATCCGCCCATACCTGGCCGAGCCGTTCCCGGTGACCTGGCCGGCGGACGAAGCGCGCCAGGCCCGCATCGCCGCGCTGCAGGAGGCGCTCGGCACATGCGTGGATACGGCCATCGCCGAATTCGCGATGGGGATCCGAGAGATCAACGATGAAAATTGGCAGGCGTTTCAGGAAGAGCTGCGGGCGCTGGGCGCGGAGGAATTTTGCGCGCTTTGGCAGGCGACCTATGACGAGCGGGCAAACTAGCGCGCTTTGCGCATGCGTTGCCGGGAGGATGCCGGCATGAAGATCGCCGTGTTTGCCGATTCTCATGCTGATTCGACCGTCCTGTTTTCGGCCGTCCAGAGGGAAAGGCCTGACGCGGTGATCCACTTGGGCGATCATATCGAGGATGGAAGCGCGCTTTCCCACTGCTTTGCCGGCCTGCAAATTCACTTGGTGCGCGGCAACACGGACAGCGCAAGCGACGGCCCCGATGAAGCGCTGGTCTCCTTGGCGGGCAAGCGGGCGTTTCTCACGCACGGACACCTGTACGGCGTGAAAAGCGGCCTCTATGAGATCGCGCGCAAGGGCCGCGAGGTGGGCGCGGACATCGTTCTGTTTGGGCACACGCACAGGCCTTTTCTCAGCCATAGCGAGGGCCTGTGGCTCATGAACCCGGGCTGTGCCGGCCAAAGGGGTGCCAAAGCGGGGTGCGCCACGTACGGCATCCTTACAATCGACCGGGGCCGGATCGCCGTAAGCCTTGTCGAGGCCGAGGGATAGCCGGCGGGGCCGCCAGTCGGGACGACCGCCGGCGAAGCCGTCGTCATGCGCCGGCCCCGTAAGGGCAGGAGACCGGCAGCGTTTCTGCGCTCTGAGAATCTGCCGGCCGCGCCAATTTCTCGGGCCACGCCGAAAGGTGAACTGGTATGCTGATGGTGGGCGGGGAAAATCTCCCACCGTCAGCATACCAGCCTAAGCGGGGATTTCCGTTGCGCAATCCAAAAAGACGCCTTTTGCAAGGCGTCTTTTGGGATGAAACCGGACCGTCACGCGCTGATTTTCTTCTTCGAAATGAGCGGCTTGAC
>CAZUIA010000254.1:0-3801 GCA_964620835.1 uncultured Oscillospiraceae bacterium | reverse complement strand
TTTTCCTTTTGGTTCTATATAAAAATTGCCCGCTGACACTTTGTCAACGGGCTGAGGCAGGGTTTTATCCCTGCCTATTTCATGTGAAATATTTCCTTATGTCGCCGCTCTTTGCCGCGCCTTTTTTATTTCGTCTCCCGTTCCCACTCCGCGATCCGCTGCCGTTCTCTGGGCGTCAGTTCAGCCGTCTTGAGAAGGTCCGGCCTTCGCTCAAACGTGATCCGAAGCGACTGCTCCCGCCGCCACGCTTCGATCTCGGCGTGGTTTCCATTTAGCAGCACCTCCGGAACATCCAGCCCTTCAAGGCTTCGCGGCCGCGTATACTGCGGGTATTCCAAAAGACCCGAGGTGAACGATTCCTCCCGCGTTGACTCGCCGCAGCCGAGCACGCCCGGGATGAGCCTCGCCACGCAGTCGATCAGCACCATGGCCGCCGGCTCGCCGCCGGTGAGCACATAGTCTCCGATGGACAGCTCCTCGTCGATGCACAGGTCGATCGCCCGCTGGTCCACACCCTCGTAATGGCCGCACAGCAGCACCAGGTGCTCCTCCCTGGAGAGGGCCTCGGCCTTTTGCTGCGTCAGCGTCGCGCCGCGCGGCGACAGGAAGATGCGCTTTCCCCGAAACGGCTGCGGGGCCACGTGCGCCATCGCGGCGAGGATGGGCTGCGCCAGCATCACCATGCCCGCGCCGCCGCCGAACGGGTCGTCGTCGGTGTTTTTGTGCTTGCGGTCGGAAAACGGGCGCAGATCAACCGCCTCCACCTGAAGCAGCCCCTGCGCGATCGCGCGGCCCAGGATGCTCGCGGCGAGGAAGGAATCAAACATTTCCGGAAAGATCGTCAGAACCGTGATGCGCATCAGGACTTGACCGCCGTTTCCCGAACGCCGTTTGCATCCAGCAGGATGCGCTTTTTGAGCACGTCCACCTCCAGCACCACGCGCTTGAGCGCGGGCACCAGCCACTCGCCGGCCGGGCCCTTTATCAGGTACACATCCGCGCCGCCAGGCTGGAGCACCTCCTTGAGCGTGCCGTACGCGGTGCCCTCGGTGTCCAGTACCTCACAGCCGACCAGGTCGCAGATGAAGTTCTCATCCTCCGAAAGCGGCACGGCCTCGTCGCGGTGCACATACAAAAGCGCGCCGCGAAGGGCCTCCGCCGCCTCGCGGCTGTACACGCCCTCAAGCCGCACGTACGCAAACCCGTCGTGCACGCGCACGCAGTGCAAAGCGCGCGTTTCGCCGTTCAGACGCACGCGCTTTAAATCAAAGAACCGGTCGGGGTCGTCGGTCAGCGGCTTGACCTTCAGCTCGCCGCGAAGGCCCTGCGGCCGCGCGATCTCCCCGACGGCCAGGTATTCCGAAAGCATCAGACGATCTCCACGAACACGGGCTTTGCGTTCTTTTGCGTGGCCGCCTTGACGACGGTGCGGATGGCCTTGGCGATGCGGCCCTGCTTGCCGATCACCTTGCCCATGTCCTCGGGCGCGACGCGCAGTTCAATGATGATGGCGTCCGGCTGCTCCACCTCGCGCACATCCACGGCGTCCGGGTTTTCAACCAGGGATTTGGCAATGAAGCGTACCAGCTCTGCCATGGCCTAGCCCTCGATCGCGCCGGACTTTTTGAGGAGAATCCGCACGGTATCGGTCGGCTGCGCGCCGTGGCCGAGCCACTTCTTGGCGGCCTCGTTGTCCACCTTGATCTCGGCGGGCTGCTGGCGCGGGTCGTAATACCCGATCTCCTCGATAAAACGGCCGTCGCGCGGGTTGCGGCCGTCGGCCACCACGATGCGGTAAAACGGCATCTTCTTCATGCCCATTCTCTTCAGACGAATTTTCACAGCCATACGGGTTGTTCCTCCTCGAAATTGTAGCGTGGCTACGGTTTTTTCTATGCATACGATCGACCGATCGGGTGCAACGGGGTGGGGGGCGGTTTTCGTGGCGCTTTACAGCCCGGGGAAGCGCGTCTTGCGCCCGAAGCGTCCGCCCATCATCTGCTTCATCATCTGCTTGGCGTTTTCGAACTGGCGGATCATCTGGTTGACGTCCTGCACCGTGGTGCCGCTGCCCGCGGCGATGCGCCGCCGGCGCGAGGCGTTCAGGACCTCCGGGTGCCGCCGCTCCTCTTTTGTCATGGAGCGGATGATGGCCTCGGGCTTTTTCAGGGCGTTTTCGTCGATCTGCACGTCCTTGAGCTTGTTCCCGACGCCCGGCAGCATTTTGAGAACGCTCTCCATGGAGCCCATCTTCTTGACCTGCTGCATCTGCTCCAGGTAATCCTCTAGCGTAAACGACGCGTCGCGCGCTTTTCTGGAAAGCTTCGCGGCGGCCTGCTCGTCAAAGGATTCCTGCGCCTTTTCGATCAGCGACATCACGTCGCCCATGCCGAGGATGCGCGAGGCCATGCGGTCCGGGTAGAACGGCTCGATGCCGTCCATCTTTTCGGAGATGCCGCTGAACTTGATCGGCTTTCCCGTGACCGCGCGGACCGACAGCGCCGCGCCGCCGCGCGTGTCGCCGTCCAGCTTGGTCAGGATCACGCCGTCGATTTGAAGCTGCTTGTTGAACGAGTCCGCCACGGTGACGGCGTCCTGGCCGGTCATGGCGTCCACGACCAAGAGGATCTCCTGCGGCTTCACCGCGGCCTTGACCTTGCCAAGCTCGGCCATGAGGTCCTCGTCGATGTGCAGGCGGCCCGCGGTGTCGAGGATGACCGGATCAAGCCCGTAGTACCTGGCGTGTTCGACCGCTTCCCTTGCCGTTTGAACCGGGCTTTGCGTGCCCTTTTCAAACACCGGCGTCTTGACCGATTCGCCGACAATTTGAAGCTGCTTGATGGCCGCCGGGCGGTAGATATCGCACGCGACCAGCAGCGGCTTTTTGCCCTGCTTTTGCAGGTGCTTGGCGAGCTTTCCGGCCATGGTGGTTTTGCCCGCGCCCTGCAGGCCGCAAAGCATGTACACCGTCGGCGGCGCGGGCGACCAGGTGAGCCGCGCGTTCTGCCCGCCCATCAGGGCGGTCAGCTCCTCGTTTACGATTTTGATGACGAGCTGCGAGGGCGTCAGGCTTTTTTCCAGCTCCGCGCCCACGCACCGCTCGGAAACGGTCTTGACGAAATCCTTGGCGACCAGGAAGTTGACGTCCGCCTCCAGCAGCGCCATGCGCACCTCGCGCATCGCGGCCTTGACGTCCGCCTCGGACAGCTTGCCCCGGCCGGACAGCTTTTTCAGCGCCCCTTGCAGCTTTTCCGTTAAGCCCTCAAACGCCATCCCGCTCCTCCTCCTCGCGCAAAAGCTTCTCTACAATGTCCATCGCCCGGGCGGTTTCGCCCCGGGAAAGCGCCTGGCGGCATTGGGTCAGCCCTTCGACCAGGCCCGCCCACCGGGCGCGAAGGCCCAGCCGCGCTTCCAGCGCCAGAAGCTGCGATTCTCCGCGCCGGATCGCGTCGTGCGCGCCCTGGCGCGTCACGCCCTGCAGCGCCGCGATTTCAGACAGCGACAGATCGTCCTCGTAGTACAGGTTCAGCATGTCCCGCTGCCGCTCGGTCAGCATCGGCCCGTAAAAGGAAAGCAGCAGGCTTGCGTCCACGCGCTTTTCCATCCCGCGCCTCCTTGTAAAGGGATAGAACTTGACAGCCCGATCAGTATAGCGGATGACCGGCGGCTTGTCAAGCAAAAATGCGGCTATCGCCGCAGGCCGTTGACAAACTGAGGTTTGTCAACGGTTTGGAGGGAACGGGGGATTCGGCCTGAAATCCTGCGGGATTTCCGGGCGGCCTCAGGTGGAAAGTACAGATT
>CAZUIA010000253.1:0-3807 GCA_964620835.1 uncultured Oscillospiraceae bacterium | reverse complement strand
TTGGCAGCGCCGGGGACACGTCGTCCATGGCCGTGTCGTCCGTCAGGCCGCCAAACAGGGACATCTGCCCCTGGACGTTTTTCTTTCGCACCTGCGCCGCGCCGTCCATGGCCTTTTCGTATACGTGGAGCAGCTGCGCGCGGTTGGCGCCGGTCGAGTCAAACGCCCCGGCGCGGATCAGGCTTTCCACCGCGCGCTTGGTGACCTTTTCGTCCCCGGCCCGGCGCGCGAAATCGTAGATGTCGCGGTAGGGGCCGCCGCGCGCGCGCTCCTTCACGATGGCGTCCACGGCCAGGTGCCCCGCGCCCTTGATCGCCCCCAGGCCGAAGCGGATGGCGGGCTTTTGGGTCTTTGGGTCCGTGTCCACGCTGAATTTCGCGCGGCTCTTGTTCACGTCCGGCGGCAGCACGGAGATACCGTGCTTTCGGCAGTACTGGATGTACTGGGCGATCTTGCCGGTCGCGCCGGTGACGCTGTTCATCAGCGCGGCCATGAACTCAACGGGGTAGTGGAGCTTCAGCCACGCCGTCTGCATGGAGATGACCGCGTACCCGGCCGCGTGCGGCTTGTTGAACGCGTAGGACGCAAACGCGCTCATCTCGTCGAAGATGTGGGCGGCCACGTCCTCGGGCACGCCGTTTCGCACCGCGCCCGGAAGCACCACCTCGCCGTTTTCGATCAGGCCGTGGATGAAATACGCCCGCTCCTGCGCCATGACGTCGTGCTTTTTCTTCGCCATGGCCCGGCGCACCAGGTCGCTTCGGCCCATCGAATAGCCGGCCAGGTCCCGGACGATCTGCATCACCTGCTCCTGGTAGACCATGCAGCCGTACGTGACGTCCAGGATCGGACGAAGCTTTTCATGCGCGTAGTGCACCTTGCTCGGGTCGTTCTTTCCTTCGATGTAGCGGGGGATGGATTCCATCGGCCCCGGGCGGTAGAGGGAGATGGCGGCGATGATGTCCTCAAAACAGCTGGGCTTCATGTTCGTCAGGAAGTTTCGCATGCCGCCGCTTTCCAGCTGGAACACGCCGTCCGTGTCGCCCTCGGAGATCATCGAAAACGCGCCGGGGTCGGAAAGCGGGATGTCCTCGGGCCGCATGTCGACGCCCGATTCCCGCATCATATCGAGCGTATCGCGGATGACCGTGAGCGTGCGAAGGCCCAGGAAGTCCATCTTCAAAAGCCCCAGCTTTTCCAGCGTACCCATGGGAAACTGGGTGGTGATCACGTCGTCGTTCTTTTGCAGCGGCACGTATTCGGTGACCGGCTTTTGCGTGATGAGCACGCCCGCCGCGTGCGTGGACGCGTGGCGCGGCATGCCCTCCAGCGCGCGCGCCGTGTCCACGAGCTTTCTGGTGCGCTCGTCCTCGTCGTATCTTTTTTGAAAGTCGGGGTTGATCCTCAGCGCCTTGTCCAGCGTCATGTCCAGCGAAAAGGGGATGAGCTTGGCGATTGCATCCACCTCGGCGTACGGGTAGCCGAGCACGCGGCCGGCGTCGCGCGTGACGGCCTTGGCCGCCATGGTGCCGAACGTGATGATCTGCGCGACATGGTCCTCCCCGTACTTGCGGGCGACATAGTCGATGACCTCCTGCCGCCTTTCGTAGCAAAAGTCGATGTCAAAGTCCGGCATGGAGATGCGCTCGGGGTTTAAAAACCTTTCAAACAGCAGGCCGTATTGCAGCGGGTTAACGCCCGTGATGCCGAGGCAATACGCAACGATCGACCCGGCGCCGCTGCCGCGGCCCGGCCCCACCATGATGCCATGGTCCTTGGCGTACTTGATGAAATCCCACACGATCAGGAAGTAATCCACATACCCCATCGATTCGATGACGGAAAGCTCGTATTCCATGCGCTCCCGCGCGGCGCCGTCCTCCGGCCCGTACAGGCGCGAAAGGCCCTTTTCACACTCGGCGCGCAAAAGCCCCGGGGCGGTGACGCCCTTTGGCAGCCTGTATTCCGGCAGGTGGATGGTGTCAAAGTCAAACGCCACCCGGCATCTTTCGGCAATCTGCTGGGTGATCCCGACCGCTTCGGGCAGGGCGGGAAACAGGGCTTCCATCTCGCCGGGCGTTTTCAGGTACAATTCCCGCGTCGTCAGGCGCAGGCGATTTTCATCCTCCAGCGTCTTGCCCGTCTGAATGCACATGAGCACCTCCTGCGCCTCCGCGTCCTCGCGCCGCAGGTAGTGCACGTCGTTTGTGGCCACAATGGGCACGTTCATCTCGCGCGCCAGCTTGACCAACAGGGGCAGGACCCTTCGCTCCTCGGGGATGCCGTGGTCCTGGATCTCGATGAAGAAGTTGTTTTCGCCGAAGATATCGAGGTACCGCCGGGCGGCCCTGCGGGCCGTCTCGTCCCGCCCGTCCAAAAGCGCTTCGGGAATTTCGCCCGACAGGCACGCCGACAGCGCGATCAGGCCCTTTGAATGCCTTCGAAGCTCGTCAAAATCCACGCGCGGCTTGTAGTAAAAGCCCCGCGTCCACCCGTCGGACACGAGCTTGATCAGGTTCTGGTACCCCTCCTGCGTTTCGCACAGGAGCACCAGGTGGTTGTACTCGCGCGCGGCGGACTGCTTTTCGTCCATGTCCTCGCACACGTACACCTCGCAGCCGATCACCGGGTGAATGCCGCGCTTCTTCGCCTCGGCGTAAAAGTCGACCACCCCGTACATCACGCCGTGGTCGGTGACGGCGCAGGCGGTCATGCCCGCCTCCTTGACGCGGTCCAGCAGCTTGCCGATCGGGCAGGCGCCGTCCAGCAGGCTGTATTCGGTATGCAGGTGCAGGTGGGCAAAAGCGGGCATGCAACCTCTCCTTCTTGGGCGATTGCCCTATTATACCATGTTTTTTCGCCCGGGGGAATATCGGGTGAGGCGCGGGCATGCAAAGGGCCGCCGAGAGAGAGATCTCGCGGCGGCCCGCAGCACGCCAACAAACCCATGGGAGAGCTTGGGAGGGTTCGCAAATCCTCCCGAATTTGCGCGGATGTAAGAGGCAAAGCCGGCGGGAACCGTCCTTGCTGCCCAGCGCCGCCCGGACATTCCGAAAAATTTCAGGCGCTGTCTTCCTTCCGCATTCACAAAGCGCACTTTGTCGATGCGCTTGAACCGCGCTACCTGGAAATGGCCTCGATCACCTCGTTCAGGTCGGGGAGCTGCCCCATCGGATACACCTTCACCCATTTCACGACGCCCTTCTCGTCGATGAGGATGTTGGCCCGCTCGGACATGCCATATTCCTCGTTGAAGATCCCGTAGTCCTGGGCGACCTTGCCGTGGGGCCAGAAATCCGACAAAAGCGGCAGGTTCTCAAGGCAAAGCGCCGTGGCCCACGCCTTTTTGGCCGGCGCCGGGTCAACGCTCATGCCAAGGGGTACGGTGTTGAGCGCCGAAAGCGCATCCCAGTTGGCCTCCAGCGCGCGCATCTGGTCCGTGCACACGCTGGTCCAGGCGATCGGGTGCCACGACAGGAGCACCTTTTTGCCAAGAAAATCAGACAGGCTGACAGGCTGTTCGTTCACATCGTCCAGCGTAAACGCGGGCGCGAGCATTCCTACTTCAATCGGCTTCATAAGGATAGCCTCCTTGTTTTTTCAAGCTGGGGCGTGCGGTGAGCTTTACAAAGCGCAGGCCCGATGCTTGTACTATACCACGAGGAGGCCGGGGTCAATCCGCGGTTTTCGTGGAGTTTTAAAATTTTTTCCTTGAAAAGTCAAAGGGCTGCTGTGCGAAAAATGGACAATCTTCGGGAAAATCTGATTGCGGGCGAGGCGATCGGCGGGAAGGCGCGGTTCTTCTTG
>CAZUIA010000252.1:0-3821 GCA_964620835.1 uncultured Oscillospiraceae bacterium | reverse complement strand
CGCGCTCCTTCTCCACCGTGGGCGTAAGCTCCGGCCCGCGCGCCTTGGCGGGGCCGCGGCCCAAGCCGCCGGGGCGCGGCGCGCCGCCGGCCAGCGGGGCTGCGCCCGGCGCGGGACGGCCATACGGACCCTGCGCGCCCGGCGCGGGTCTGCCATACGGGCCTTGCCCGCCCGGCGCGGGACGGCCATACGGGCCCGGCTGCCCAGCCTGCGCGCCCGCGGGGCGGCCATACTGCTGTCCCGGCGCGCCCGATGCGGGCCTGCCATACGCCCCGGGCTGCCCCGCCTGCGCACCCTGCTGCGCGGGACGGGCATACTGCCCCGGCGCGGCCGGCCTCGTCGGCTGCATGGGCCGCTGCTGCTGCGCGCCCATGGGCCTGGCGGCGGGACGCGGCGGCACGGCGGCCGGCGCCGCCGCCGCGGGCGCCTTGGCGGCCGGCGCAGCAGGCTCAGGCTTTCGCACCTCCGGCGCGGGAGCGGGGGCAATTTCAGGCGCTTTTTCTTTTGCCTGCGCGGGCGTGGGCTCGGGCTCTTTGGCCGGCGCAGCGACAGGCTCCGGCTCGGCAACCGCCTCCGGCTCCTCCTCCGGCATGACCCATGCCGTGCTCTGCTGCTCCAGCGCCAGGCGCTGCTGCAAAAGGCGCTCCGCCTCGCGGCGCTCTTCTTCCTTTTGCATAAACGCCTGTTCGATTCGCTTCAGCGACGCCAAAGTGTCGCCCGCGCTCCGGTTGACGCGAAGCACGTCCTCCAGCAGTTTGCTCGCGCGAAGCGACAATTCCTTGGTTGCTTCCTGTACCTTGAGTTTGGACATTCTGCCCTTGCACCCCCGCATAGATTCTGGTCTCGCCGCTACGTAAGCAGCGCTGCCATTTTATCCGCCAACGGCCCTTTTTTCACCGCCGCAATCATGCGGTTTTCCTTGCCGATGGCCTTCCCCAGCGCGTCCGCGCTAACCAGGTATACCCGTATCCCCCGCGATGCGCACAAAAAGACGTATTTATCCCGCGTGGCCGCGGAAACGCCCGCGTCCAGGAGCACCAGGGCGGCCCGGCCCGCGCGCACCTCGCGCTCCGTCAGGTCGTCCCCGCTTGCCACCTGCCCGGCCCGCATCGCAAGGCCCAGCAGGCTCAGCGCCCTTTTTTCATCCATCGGCCGCGACCTGCTCGGTGAGCGCCTCCAGCACGGCCGGATCGATCGGATGCTCCAGCGCCCTTTCGAGCTGGCGGGTTTTCACCGCCCTTTGCAGGCACTGGGCGTCTTTGCACACATACGCGCCCCGGCCCGGCATTTTGCCGGTGCGGTCCACCGAGACTTCCCCCGCCTGGGACTTCACCACCCTGAGCAGTTCACGCTTGGGCTTCATCTCGCGGCAGCCGACGCACATGCGCATCGGAATTTTCCGTGGCTTCACGGCTCGATGTCCTCCATGCCCAGGTCGTCAAACGGCTCCTCGGCCTCCTCGGCGGAGGCCATATCCAGCAGCTCCTCGGCTTGGGACTGGCTCTTGATGTCGATCTTCCAGCCGGTGAGCTTGGCGGCGAGGCGGGCGTTTTGCCCTTCCTTGCCGATGGCCAGGGAAAGCTGGTTGTCCGGCACGATCACGCGGCAGGCCTTGGCGTCCTCGGCAATGAATACGCTGAGCACCCGGGCCGGGTTTAGTGCGTTGGCGATGAACTCCGCCGGGTCGGCCGACCACTTGATGATGTCGATCTTCTCGTTTTTCAGCTCCGCCACCACGCGCTCCACGCGCGTGCCGCGCGGCCCCACGCAACTGCCGACCGGGTCGACCATCGGGTCGATTGAGTGGACGGCCATCTTCGTGCGCGAGCCCGCCTCGCGGGCGATGGACTTGATCTGTACGATGCCCTGCTGAATCTCGGGCGATTCCAGCTCAAAGAGCCGCTTGACAAGGCCCGGGTGGGTCCTTGATACCAGCACCTGCGGGCCCTTGGAGGTGCGCTGCACCTCCAAGACGTAGACCTTGATGCGGTCGTTGACGCTGTATTCCTCTCCCGGCATCATGCCCTGGGCCTCGATGACGCCCTCGGTCCTGCCGAGCTCCACGTACACGTTCTTTCCCTCGCACCGCTGCACGATGGCGGTCAGGATCTCGTTTTCCTTTTCGATGTACTCGTCGTAGATGATGCCGCGCTCGGCCTCGCGGATGCGCTGCACGATCACCTGCTTGGCCGTCTGCGCCGCGACGCGGCCGAAGTTGCCGGGCGTGACCTCGACCTTGACGATGTCGCCGTATTCAAAGCTCGGCTGGATGGCGCGCGCCTCTGAAAGGGAAATCTGCTGGGAGTCGTCCGTCACTTCCTCGGAAACAATCTTGCGCGCGAACACCTGCACCGCACCGTTCGCGCGGTCGATCGCCACGTCGACGTTCTGCGCGGTGGCCGCGCCCTTTTTGAAGTTTTTGCGGTACGCGGACTTGAGCGCCTCTTCGATCGCGCCAAAGAGGATCTCCTTGTCGATCCCCTTCTCCTTTGCCAAAAGCCCCACAGCTTCGATCACTTCCCGGTTCATTCCTCGCACTCTCCCTTGATGAACTCCTCGTCAAAGCGCACCACCGGCTTGATGAGCGCCGCGTCGCGCCGCGCAAACGCCCTTTCGCCGCCCTGCGTTTTCAGGCGCAGGGACGTTTCGTCGTAGCCTAAAAGCGTGCCCGTAAACGCCTTCGCGCCGTCCACGGGCTTATACAGCCTCACTTCGATCTCAGCGCCCAGCGCGCGCGAAAAATCGCGCTCCGTTTTCAGCGGCCTGTCCACGCCGGGCGAACTGATCTCCAGAAAATCATATTCCACCCTTTCCAGCCTCGGCTGGATGGCGCGGTGGTATGCCTCGCAATCATCGAGCGTAATGCCGCCCGTTTTGTCCAGATAGATGCGCAAATAACGCCCGGGCCCTTCCTTCACGAGCTCGGCGTCCACCCATTCATAGCCCATCTCCTCCGCGAGCCTGCGGCTGAGCGGGATGACAAATCCGGCAAGATCCCTTTGCGCCATAGCGTCTCCTTTTTGGATATTGGGCGCGCCCTTCAAAGTAAAAGAGCGGGACGGTCCCACTCTCTCCATCGCTTCCACCATGAAACAAAGGCAAACCCACAGGGTTAAGTATACCACGTCCCTATAAGGAAAACAACCCTCAAAACCGTCCCGCGCCGAAAAAACAAGGCTTTGTGCCGATTTTGCGCCCGGCGGGCCCACGTTTTGCCGCTTTGTATCGCGCCGTGCGTCAAAACAGCGAAACCTGGCTGGTCTCCGCCAAATTCCGCAGCACGCCGAGGGAGCGAAGCTGCTCGATGACGGCGGTCGACACCTTGGCGCGAAGCTTCAGATCCTCCACGGACAAAAACGGCCCGGCCCGCCGCGCCTCCGCCAGCGCCTGCGCCGCCGAAAGGCCCAGGCCCGGCACGGCCGTGAACGGCGGCAAAATGCCCCGGTCCGTCACCTGGAACTGCTCGCTATCGGACGCGTACAAGTCGATCGGCAAAAGCTCGATGCCCCGCGCGCGCATCTCCAGCGCGATTTCGGCCAGGATGATCTGGTCCTTTTCCGCCGCGGTCAGCTCCTTTTGGCGCACGTCAAAATCATCGAGCGCCTCTTTGAGCTCCTCCGTCGAGCGGCTCATCAGGGCGATGTCAAACGCGTCGGCCCGGACGGTGTAGTACGCCGCGTAATACGCCTCGGGCCTGTACACCTTGAACCACGCCACCCGAAGCGCCATGGTCACGTACGCCACCGCGTGCCCCTTGGGGAACATGTACTGGATCTTCTTGCACGAGTCGATGAACCACTCGGGCGTGTCCGCCGCGCGCA
>CAZUIA010000251.1:0-3849 GCA_964620835.1 uncultured Oscillospiraceae bacterium | reverse complement strand
GGTCTTTACCTACGACACGGCGCGCCGCCTGTCTGAAACCGCTTCGCGCCTTGGCGTTACCGCCCGCATCCACTGCAAGGTGGATACGGGGCTGAACCGCCTCGGCTTTTCCATGGACGAGGCGGCGGGCGAAATTGAAAGAATCGTGAAGCTTAAAAACCTCTCCTTCGAGGGCCTGTTCAGCCACCTGCAGCGCCGCTCGCCCGAGCATGACCGCCTGCAGGCCGAGCGCATCCTGAAGGCGCAGGCAGACCTCAAGGCCCGGGGCGTTTTGGTGCCCATGCTGCACCTTTTGGACAGCATCGGCATGTGGCGCTACCCGGAAAACCAGTTCGACGCCGTGCGCGACGCCGCGTTCATCATGGGCCACACGCCTGAGGAATACCCGCGCCCGGAGAACATCCGCTTTGCCATGTCGCTGAAAACGCACATCGTGCGCGTGTTCACCGCCAAGGCGGGCGAGTGCCTGGGGTATGACGCCTCGCACCCGCTTGAAAAGGACACCCGCGTGGCCACGCTGTGCGTCGGGTACGCGGACGGGTATCCGCGCGCCATGTCGTACTGCGGCCAGGTGGAGGTGCGCGAAAAGCGCGCCAAGGTGCTGGGCGTGGTGTGCATGGATCTGATGATGGTGGATGTGACCGACATCCCGGAAGCGAAGGTCGGCGACATCGTGACGCTGATGGGCGGCAACATCGGCATCCACGAATACGCGGGCTTTTCCAACGGCTACTGCAACGAGTACATGGCCATGGTCAGCCGCCGCGTGCCCCGCGTGTACCTCAAAGGGGGGCAGGTCATCGACATCGCCGCGTACATGGAAGGAGACTGACGAGCATGCTGGAAACGATCAAGCAGCGCGCCTTCGCGCTTTCAGACTTTACCAAGGAAGCCCGCCACGCCCTGCACCGCATCCCGGAGCTTGGGTTTGAGGAATACAAGACCAGCGCGTACATCAAGTCCCGGCTGGACGAGATCGGCATCCCCCACACGGGCGAGCGCACGTGGATCATCGGCACCATTGAGGGCGGCCTGCCGGGGAAGACCGTGGCCCTTCGGGCGGACATCGACGCCCTGCCCATCCGGGAGGAGACGGGCCTTCCCTTTTCCTCCGAGCACCCGGGATTGATGCACGCCTGCGGGCACGATTCCCATGCGGCCATGCTGCTGGGCGCGGCCAAACTTTTGTGGGATATGCGCGCGGAAATTCCCGGTACCATCCGGCTTTTGTTCCAGCCCGCCGAGGAGACGGACGGCGGCGCGGAGCCGATGATTGCCGCCGGCGCGATGCGGGGCGTTGACGCCGTATACGGCCTGCACGTGGCCGGGCAGGCGCCCACCGGCCGCATCGCCACCCGGCCCGGGCCCATGTACGCGGCGTGCGACCAGCTCCACATCCGCGTGAAAGGGGTAAGCGGCCACGGCGCGCACCCGCAAAGCGGCGTGGACGCGATCCTGATCGCCGCGCAGATGATCGTGGGATTGCAGACCCTCGTCTCGCGCGAGATCGAGGCGGTCGATTCCGCGGTCGTGACCATCGGCATCATCGAGGGCGGCACGGCCAACAACATCCTGTGCGACGAGGTGAAGATGGTCGGCACGCTGCGCACCCTGACGCCCGAGATGCGCGCGTTCTTCCACAAGCGCATTCCGGAATTCTGTCAGGACCTTGCCCGCGCCTACCGGGGCCAAGCCGAGGTGGAGATCCGCCGCGGCTACTGCGCCTGCATCAACGACGCGGACGAAGCCGCGCGCGTTAGGCGCGTCGCCGAAAGCCTCTTTGGAGAGGAGAATTTCAAGCCGCTTTACACCTCCAGCATGGGCGGGGAGGACTTTGCGTACTACCTGCTCGAAGCCCCGGGCGCCATCTACCATGTGGGCTCAGGGTCCGAGTGCGGGCTGCACAATGAAAAGTTTTCGCTCGATGAGGACTGCCTGCCCTTTGGCGTCACCATGCACGCGGCCGTCGCGCTGGATTATCTGACGGAAAACCAATACACGAAATAAAGGAGACACCAGGCCATGAAGAAGCTGTTCATCAGCGCGGACATCGAAGGAACCGCCGGCATTGCCCACTGGGATGAGACAGAGTATGGCAAAAAGGACTACGACTACTTCCGTACGCAGATGACCCGCGAGGTCGTCGCGGCCTGCGAGGGCGCGATCAACGCGGGCGCGGAGGACATCCTGATCAAGGATGCGCACGACGGCGGCCGCAACATCATCCCCACCATGCTGCCGGAAACCGCGCGCATCTTCCGCTCCTCGGCGCGCCATCCGCTGACCATGGTGGCGGGCCTTGATGAATCGTTTGACGGCATCGTGTTTACCGGCTACCATTCCGCCGCCGAGGTGCCCGCCAACCCGCTTTCCCACACGATGAACGGGCGAAACAACCACATCAAGATCAACGGCGAACTAGCAAGCGAACTGATGATCAACAGCCTGAGCGCCGCGATGCTCGGCGTGCCGGTATACTGCGTGTCGGGCGACAAGGGCCTGTGCGACTGGATTCAGTCCGTCAACCCGAACATCCGCGCCGTGCCGGTGAGCGAGGGGTTTGGCAACGGGTCCATCTCCATCCATCCGAACCTGGCCGTCAAGCGCATCCGCGAGGCGGTCGAGGAGGCCGTGCGCCAGCCGAAGGAAGCCTGCATGTTCCCCCTGCCCGAGCACTTTACCGTGGAGATCAACTTCAAGCAGCACTTTGACGCCCAAAACGCCGGCTGGTACCCGGGCTGCGAGCGGACCGGGGCGCGCACCGTGCGCTATGAGGCCGACGACTACATGGACGTGCTGAAATTCCTCTATTGGGTGCTGTGATGGTGCGCCTGCAAAAACCCCGTGCGCTTGAGCCCGGCCAGACGGTCGGGCTCGTCGCGCCGGCCAGCGCGCTGCCCGCGCCTGAAAAGCTGCCCGTGGCCATTTCAAGGCTCGAAGCGTGGGGCTATCGGGTGCGCGCGGCGGAAAGCTGTTTGTCGCGCCACGGCTATTTCGCCGGCCCGGACGCCCTGCGCGCCGAGGACATCAACCGCCTGTTTGCCGACGACACCGTGGATGCCATCCTGTGCGTTCGCGGCGGGTACGGCGCGATGCGCATCGCCGGAAAGCTTGACTACGATATGATCGCCCAAAACCCCAAGGTGTTTTCCGGCTTCAGCGACATCACCGCGCTGCACAGCGCCCTTCGCGAACACACGGGCCTGGTGACGTTTCACGGGGCCATGGCGGTTTCGGATTTCGGCGATGAACAGATCGATCCCTTCAGCGTGGAATCGTTCTTCCGGGTAGCGGGCGACCCGGCCCCGGCGGGGCTGATCGAAAACCCGCCCGGATACCCGCGTGAGACGCTCGCGCCCGGGCGCGCCGAAGGCCCGCTGATCGGCGGCAACCTGTCGCTCATCGCCGCGTGCCTCGGCACCCCATATGCCTACCATTTTGACGGCGCGGTCTTGTTCCTGGAGGAGATCAACGAAAAGGTCTATGCCGTGGACCGGATGCTGACGCAGCTGAAAAACGCCGGGGCGCTGGACCGCGTGGCGGGCATCATCCTCGGCGAGTTCACCGACTGCGAACGCGTGCCCCCGGAGGAAAACGGCTTCACGCTGCGCCAGATTTTTGAGGAGCTTTTAGGCGGCCTTGGCAAGCCCGTGCTGTCGGGCCTGCGCCTGGGGCACTGCTTCCCCCGGCTGACGCTGCCCATCGGCGTCTCCTGCCGGATGGACGCGGACGCTGGCACGCTCGAGGTGCTCGAAGGCGCGGTGGTGTAGGCGGCTTACAGGCGCCGGCCGCCCAAGAAGGGGTCCGGGGACAAGTCCCCGGCGGATTCCAAAGGCGGAGCCTTTGGCC
>CAZUIA010000250.1:0-3899 GCA_964620835.1 uncultured Oscillospiraceae bacterium | reverse complement strand
CAGGACAGATTCCTCCGGCTTCGCCTCTGGAATCTGCGCAAATCCACCGTACATGCCGCTGGATTTGATTTGATTCGAGAGGAGCTGTGGCCCCTCTCGAGCTCTCCCGGGGCCTTGTCAACAGTCTGAGGGGCGCTGCGAACGGGCTTCGCGGCGCCCTTATCAATCCTTTTTCCTTGCCAAAGCGCGCAGCCGCGGCCGATCCACGGCGCGCCGCAGGGCCGTCCGCCCCGCCCAATCCATCCGGCCTTTACGCCTCATCGTCCCCCGCGCCGTACAGCCTTTGCAGGTACAAAAGACCCGCCTCGGTCCGAAACACGTTCCGGCGCACCGTGCGGATCGCTTCCCGGTCCATCTCCCCCTCGAAGATGTTCACCAGAAAATCCGCTTCCACCAGGATCTGATGGTCCATGTCCCGGATATCGCCGTAGGTGTGGTGGTGCGCGATGAGCCAGCAGACGCGCTCGGTAAGCGGCGGCGGGCACCCCAGGCCCAGCAGCATGGCCCGCGCCACGGGCGGCCCTTCGATTTCCTGCTCATGGCCCTTGCCGCTGCCGCCCTTTTGAAGGCTCGCTTTGATGCCGATGTCGTGCGTCAGCGCGGCGATCTCCAGGATCTCGCGCGGGCCCGCATCCAGCCCTTCCCGCCCGGCAATGGCCGCGGCAAAGCCGTGCACCTTGAGAAAATGGTTGATCCATCTCGGCTCGCCCGCATAATAGGCGATCATCGCGTCCAGGACGCGGCAAAATCTATCCATCGCTCATTCGGGAAGGGGCACGCTGTTGGAGCCGTCCATCCACAGCCGCTCCAGGTGGTAGTACTCCCGCTCCTGCTCATGGAAGATGTGCACGAGCACCGTGCCGTAATCCAGCACGATCCACCGCCCCTCGGCGTAGCCCTCGCGGCGCAGCGGCGCCACGCCCCGCTCGGCCAGCTTTTCCTCCACCTCGTCGGCCAGGGCCTTGACCTGCACCATCGAACGGCCGTTGCCGATGACCATGCAGTCGGCGATCACCGTCAAATGCGCGATTTCCAGCACCAGCAGTTCCTCCGCCCGCTTGTCCCTCAGGATCTGCGCGATGAGAAGCGCCAGCTCTTTCGGCTGTTTTGTCATGCCTTCCCCTCCTGTTTGCTTGCTTTTTCCATGGCGGCAAGCGCCGCGGCGGTATCCGGGTGCGCCTCCTTGCCGCGCGCTTGAATGAACTCCAGCTTTCTCTTGAGCGCCTCCACGACCGCGGCGTCCAGGTCGCTGAGCGCTAGGACCCGAAGGCCCTCCATCCAGGTGTAGGGCTTTCGCCGCGGCTCGGTCATGTCCGCGACGCACAGCAGCTTGTCCAGCATCCCCATCGGCACGCGGCCTGTGTTGTGGTAAAAGATCGCCCGAAGGATCTCCGGGTCGGTCACGCCGTACACCGCGCGCGCCATCGCGGCGCTGGCCGGAGCGTGCAGCAGCGCCGTGCTCACCCGGCGCGCGTCGTCCACCGGCTCGCCCATCGCGTCCACGTACGCCTGCATCGCCAAAAGGGAAAGCCCCTTGGCGCAGTCGTGCAGCAGCCCGGCCAGCGCGGCCCGCTTGGGGTCGTACCCCCATCGTTTGGAAAGAAAGCGGATGGTCTCCTCCACCCCCAGCACATGCTTGAAGCGGCCGTTTGGCAATTCTTCCCGCAGCCGCTTTCGCATGGCCTTATCCTGCACGCGTTTGGGCGGATCATACAGCCTTTTTTCACCGATGTAGTCGGCGACCGCGGGCGGCGTCAGCCCCGAAAGCGACAGGCCCCGGTGCACCCTTGCGCGAATCTCCGTGGACGAGACGGGAGGGACCGCGGACGAAAGCCGGACCACCTGCGCGCCGCTCGGGGGCGACAGCGGCGCGTCCCCCCGGGCGAACACCGCGAAGCGGCACAGGGAAAATACGCGGGGCGCGTCTTTCCAGGCGGCAATCTCGCCCAGGGTGTCCCCGCCGATGATCACGACCAGGTCCGCGTTTGGGTACAAGGCGTGCAGCGCTTCCAGCGTGTCGACCGTATAGGTCTTGCCGGGGCGGTCCACCTCCAGGGGGGAAATCTCGTAGCGGCCGCCGGCGGCCAGCTCCGTCATGCGCAGGCGGTGGCGCTTGCCCGCAAGGCCCTCGGATTTGTGCGGCGGGTCGCCGTTTGGCATCAGGATCACGCGGTGGAGCGAAAGCTCTCGCTTCGCTGCCTCGGCCATCTCAAGGTGTCCGTAGTGGATGGGGTTGAACGTGCCGCCGAGCAGGCCGATCGTTTCGCGCATGCGCCGCGTGCCCTCTTTTCGTTTCTTGTGTCGATTTTATTATAGCCGATCGGCCTTTGGTTTTCAAACCGTTTTTCTCAAGAGGGGGAAAGGAGGGGCTTTCAGGCCGCCCACATGCTGCGCTTGTGGGCGGGGGAAAGGACTCGGCGTAAAGTTCCGCGGGGTTTTGGGCGGCGCCGTGCGGGCGTCCTCGCTCGCGTGCGCGCGAGCATCGGGGGAACCGAACCCGCTCCTCCTTCGCCGCTTTGGTCCGCGCGGGAAAGGGCCTCCGGCGGCCAAAGGCGCTGCCTTTGGAATCCGCCGGGGACTCGTCCCCGGACCCCTTCTTTTGGGTGCGGGGGATGCGTTTGGCCACAATAAAACGGCTGCCGCACGCTTTTTGCGCGGCAGCCCTTGCCCTTTTGCTTCGCCCGGTCAGACCCCGCGGTCCCTGTCGTATTGCTCCCACAGCGGCCGGTAGATCCTCACCGCCGCCTCGTGCTCCTCCAGTGTCTTGGAGAAGTACAGCGTGCCCTCCTCGGGGCTGGTGGAACAGAAGTACAGGTACCCTTCGGCCATGAACTCCTCGTCCGGGTACAGCGCCGCGCGGATCGCGCCCGCGGACGGGCTGCAGATCGGCCCGATGGGCAGCCCCTTGTTCTGGTAGGTGTTGTAAGGGGATGCCACGTTCAGCTGCTCGTTCGTCAGCGCCATCTTCTGGGAATGTGTGTAATACTGTACCGTCACGTCCGACCCAAGCGTCATGTTCCGCTGCAAACGGCCATGGAACACCGCCGACACCTTCGCAAAGTCCTCCTTCTTGGCTTCCTTCTCGATCATGGACGCAAGGGTGATGACCTCGTCCATCGTCATGTGAAGCTCCTCGGCGCGCGCGTGGTAATCGGCGGTAAACACCACCTCCACCTGCGAGATCAGCTTTTGCAGCACGCTGTCAAGCGTGGCGGTGGTGTAGATCTCATACGTGTCCGGCGCAAAATACCCTTCCAGCAGATACCGCCGCTGCGCGTGGGTGGGCGTCCCCAGCACCTCGTCGATGTAGTAATACTTGCCGTACGTTTCCGCGTCGTTCGCCGCGTCCAGCACGGCCTGCCGGTCCGGCGCCACGCCGATTTTGGCCAGGTAATCGGCAATGTCCTCAATCGTCCAGCCGGGGATGATGGTGATGTTCTGCGTCAACGGGTTGCCGTCGCCCGTGGTGATCTGCTCGATGATCTGCGAAAGCGTCATTGAGCGCGAGAGCGTGTATTCGCCCGCCTGCACCTTTTGCCCCAGGCCCTGAAAATCCATCAGGTACTTGAGCACCGTGCGGTTTCGGACCAGCCCCTGCTCCTCCAGCCGGTTGGCCACGGTCGTCAGCGAGTTGCCGCTTTCCACCACAAACGTGACCGGCGTCGTATCGCTCGGATCCACGGGCAAAAAGAATTTTTGTCCCAGATAGTTCCAGCCGGTCAGCAAAATCCCCACAACGAGGATCAGCGCGCCCGCGGCCACCAGCAAAGGCCGCATCCCGCGCCACAGCCAGTCATACCAAAACAGGCCGTACTTCCTTTCCTCGTGCAGGGTTTGACGATCGTATCGCTTGCGCTGCTTCACGCGCGTCTCCTTTCCAGGTCAGACGCCCAGCATGT
>CAZUIA010000249.1:0-3913 GCA_964620835.1 uncultured Oscillospiraceae bacterium | reverse complement strand
CCTTCAACGGAGCTCTCTCCTCCTGGTGGGCCAAGATCGCCACGGGCGCGCTGCTTTTGCTGTTCATCGCCATCCAGCGCGGCGTGGTGAGCTATACGGCCCGCAAAAAGGCGGATGGGGCGTAATAAGGGCGTTGACAAACTGCGGTTTGTCAACGGGAGGAGGGGATTCGGCCTGAAATCCTGCGGGATTTCCGGGCGGCCTCAGGCAGAAAGTACAGATTCCTCCGGCTACGCCTACGGAATCTGCGCAAATCCACCGTACATGCCGCTGGATTTGATTTGATTCGAGAGGGTTTGCGAACCCTCTCGAGCTCTCCCGGGGTTTGCCAACGCCTGAGGGTGTGGGACGTTTTGTACGGCGGGCGAAGTTTTTTGAAAACGAACCGGAAGCCTTGCTCCCCGACGGGATGGGGGCAAGGCTATTTTTGTGCAAAAATACTTTACCCATCCCAAATGGGAATTCCGCCAAGAGGCTGTCATACGGGATTGCCCGGCACACCTGCGGTGAGGGGAGGCAGACCAACCGCCCCAGCGTGAGCCTAAGCCCACCATGAAAAGCAGCCGGGAAAACAAAGCAGCCCTACCTTGCCCACACTTTCCGGGATGTTTTGCAGCCCTCCATCCCGCGATTGCAAAACCGGACGGGATATGGGATAATAAAGCCGTTGAAACGGGAGGGATTGGATGGCAAGCCAGGCGCTGTACCGGGAATGGAGACCCGCGCTCTTTGCGGATGTCGTTGGCCAGGACGCCATTGTGACGACGCTGAAAAACCAGGTGGCGTCGGGGCGCATCGCGCACGCGTACCTGTTTTGCGGCAGCCGCGGCACCGGCAAGACGACCTCGGCGAAGATCCTCGCGCGCGCCGTCAACTGCGAACACCCGGATGGCGGCGAGCCGTGCGGCCGGTGTGGTGCGTGCCTTGCGCTGCAAGCGGAAAACAACCTCGACATCATCGAGATCGACGCGGCGAGCAACAACGGCGTGGACGAGATCCGCGACCTGCGGGACAAGATCAAATACCCGCCGCAGCACGGGCGCTATCGCGTGTACATCATCGACGAGGTGCACATGCTGTCCACCGGCGCGTTCAACGCGCTGCTCAAAACCCTGGAGGAGCCGCCCGCCCACGCCATCTTCATCCTCGCCACAACCGAACCGCAGCGCCTGCCGGCCACCGTGCTTTCCCGCTGCCAGCGCTACGACTTTCGCCGCATCCCGGCGCAGGTGATCGTAAAGCGGCTGCAGGCGGTCGTGGACGGCGAGCGCGGGGATGTGCGCCCCGAGGCGCTCTCTTTGATCGCGCGCGCGGCCGAGGGTGGCATGCGCGATGCCCTGAGCCTTTTGGACATGTGCCTTTCCTATGGCGGCGGTTCGGTGGACGCGGCGCTGGTGCGCGATGTGCTCGGCGCGGCGGACCGGGGCTTCCTGTTCGCCTTCGCGGGCTTTTTGGCCGAGGGCGACGCGGCGGGCGCGCTTTTGGCGGTGGACGAGCTAATGCGGTCCGGCCGCGAGGCGCATGTGTTCGCGCACGACGTGTCGCAGCACCTGCGCGCCCTGATGCTTGCCCAAACCGCGGGCGACGGGCTGGCCGACCTGCTGGAGGTGACGGACGAGGACGCGGCGCGCTACAGGGAGCAGGCGAAGCGCTTTTCCAGGGAGCGCCTGCTTTCAACGCTTGATTTGTTCCTCGGCGCTGAGACGGACATGAAATGGTCCAGCCAGCCGCGCGTGGCGCTGGAGCTGGCGGCGGTGCGCGCGTGCCTGCCGGGGGAGGCGCTTCGGCTGGAATCGCTCGCCTCGCGGGTGGACTTGCTGGAGAAAAAAATAGATGCGGGTGCGCTCCCCGCGTCGGCCGAGTCCCCCAAAAGCGTTTCCTTGGCAGCGGCGCCGCAAAAGCCCGCCCCGAAGACGGAGCCTGTCAAGCCCGCCGCGCCGGCAAAGGACGACAAGGAAATCTGGGAGAAGGCCATGCGGTTGATCCGCAAGGAGCCCTATCTCTATGCGCCGATGATGCAGGGACGTTTTTTGGGCATCGAACAGGACGCGGTGCGCATCGTGTTTCCCAAGGGCGGAGAGATCTTTCTGAACATGTTCAAGCAGGGGGACCGCCAGGAAAAGGTGGAGGCAATGCTGACCGAGGCCGCCGGGCGGCCGCTCACGGTGCGCCTGGAGATGGAGGCGGAGCAAAAGGGAAACCCCGCCAAGCAAAAAAGCGTGCTGCAAAGCGTGTTTGACGCGTTCGGGCGGGAAAACGTGGAGGTCGTGGACGATCCGGCAAACCCGTGACGGGGCGCGGGCAAAAGCCCCCGCGCAAAGCCGGCCGGTGCTTTTACCAGTGCGCCAGGAGGGAGCCGGGAAGCATCTCCAGGGTAGCGCATTCCGCCGGAACCACTTCGCCGTCCACGTTGACGCGCAAGTCCTTGGCCGTCATCGTGACGCGGTGGCAGCGGCGGAAGGAAATGCCCGGGATGTCGAACACGCGGCCGTTGACGAGCTTGGGAAGCTGAAACGGCATCTTCCAGCGCGGCATGGTTTCGATGACGATCAGATCGAACAGACCGTCGTCCGGTTTTGACGTGGGGGCCACGTCGATACCGCCGCCGAAGTAGCGGCCGTTTGCCACGGCAAGGAGCAAAAGCGGCTTGGTTTGCGGCGCTTCGCCGTCCACCTCAAAGGTAACTGAAACAGGCTGATAGGTAAAAATCGCGCGCACGACGCCCCAAAGATACGGGAGCATACCGCGCACGATTTTTTTTGCTTTTTGCGCGTATCCCAACACACAGACGTCAAACCCCGTGCCGCAGACATTCAAGAACAATTTGTCGTTGATCAGCCCTGCGTCGAGCCTTCGCGGCGGACAGGACAGAAGAAACGCGAGACCGTCCGCCGGTTTTTTGGGAACGTGCAGCATTTTCGCCACGTCGTTGCCCGTTCCGGCGGCGATCACGCCGAGCGCCGCGCCCGTGCCGTAAAGCCCGCGCGCCGTCTCCAGCACGGTGCCGTCGCCTCCGACCGCGAGGACTGTCCGCGCGCCCGAAAGGGCGGCGGACCGGGCAAGCTCGGTCGCATGGTCCGGACCCTGCGTGAGGCGCGGCACATGCGCTATGCCGCGCTCGGTAAGCAGTTTCGTGATCTGCGCGCCCACGCGCGCGCCGCGCCCGCTTCCCGCGGTGGGGTTGATGACAACATGCAGCATAAAAAGAACCCTTCATCGTTTTGACATTTCGGCTCAGGTAGGGTATATTATACAGGGTTATGATGTCGGATTCAAGGAGAAACCATGGAAAATAGGCAGGTAATCCTCGATATGCTGGGAAACTATGGGATTGCATACACACTGCATGAACATGCACCGGTCCACACGATCGAGGACTGTGTCTCGATTGGAGGCATCGACTGGTCGCGCACGGAGGTGGCAAAAAACGCGTTTCTGTGCAACCGGCAAAAGACTGATTTTTACCTCATGCTGCTCTGCCACGGCACGCCGTTTCGCACGGCGATCGTATCCAAGGCGCTGGGCGTATCGCGCCTGAGCTTTGCCCCGGACGAAGCGCTGCCCGGCATGCTGGGGCTTGAGGCGGGCGCGGTTAGCCCGCTGGGCCTGTATTTTGACCGGCAAAGGCGCGTCACGCTCGTCGCGGATGAGGGCCTGAAACGGTTTGCATCGCTCGCGTTTCATCCGTGCGACAACACCGCGACCGTGGTGATGCGCGCCGGGGACTTTTGGGATGTGTTTCTGCGAAGGCTTAGCCGAACGCCCATCTGGGTGAACGCGAAAGGAGAGGGGCTTGTATGACGATTCAATGGCTGGGACATGCGTGCTTTCGGATCGAGTCGGGTGGGTATGCGATCGTGCTGGACCCGTACGGCGACGGGACGGTGCCGGGGCTTTCCCCGCTGAACGTCAC
>CAZUIA010000248.1:0-3935 GCA_964620835.1 uncultured Oscillospiraceae bacterium | reverse complement strand
CAGGTGTGCGATCTGGGCGAACCGGCGCACGACACCCTGCGGCGGATGATCCTGGAACAGTACGAACGCCTGATGAGAATGGGCGCGTGACGAAAACTCTGGCTGACGGTTTCCGGTTCGTTTTTTGAATTTGTGTCTCATTAAAAACTTCCGGCGGTCATGATTGCGGGATTTCAGCATTCTGGCAAACCACTGCTTTTATTGCCATCATCGCGGCCGCACAAGCATTGCTTCGATGGGCATGGGATATTGTCTTCGAATGCTTTGTGATGCAGGAGCGCCCCATCAAGAAGCTGCCGCACGGGTTCCGTTCGACAGCCCAGACCGTTGACAAAGCCCCGGGAGAGCTCGAGAGGGTTCGCAAACCCTCTCGACTCCAATCAAATCCAGCGGCATGTACGGTGGATTTGCGCAGATTCCAGAGCCGTGGCGGCGGAATCTGTCCTTTCTGCCTGAGGCCGCCCGGAAATCCCGCGGGATTTCAGGCCGAATCCTTCCCAAACTCTTGACAAACCGCAGTTTGTCAACGGTCTAAGCTGCCGCACGGGTTCCGTGCGGCAGCCCTGTTTTTTTGAGAGCGCCTCCTTAGGCGAACCGGCGCTTGAGCAGCTGAAGAGCCGACGCCATATCCTCCAAGGGATAGGGGTTTGGCTCAAAGCTCATCGTCTGGTCATATCCGGTTTCGCGCAGCGCGTCGAGCAGGCGTGAAAGCGCCTGCGTATACCCCCGCGCGGGCAGAGCGCGCAGATGCTCGCACACGTGGACATGCCGCAAATACGGCGCATACGCCTTGATTTCTTCGGCGTCCTCCCGCTCGTAAATCATATGCACCGTATCCGCCAGCAGCATTACCCTTGGATGCCCAACCCCGCGGACGACGCACATGCCGTCGGAGAGCGTATTCAAAACATTGTCGTCGCTGCCGCTGATGGGTTCCATCACAAGGCATACATCGTGTTTTTCCAAAAGCGGCACGACCAGCGCCCGCACCAGACGCACGATCTGACCGATCCCTTCCTCAAGGGAAACCCCGTCCGGCAAAAAGCGCGCCGGCGCGCTCCCGAACACGAGCTTTTTCGCCCCCAGCGCCGAAAGCCTCTCCATCGCGGGCTCCAGATACGCCCGTATCCTTTCGTCGCTCGCCTCCGGCCCCGTCAGCCGAATTTTCGCCGGAAACATGTTGCAGGCCGCGTCCGCCGAAAGCCCCAAGCCGTGCAAAAATGAAAGCAGTGTGGTAAACTGTTCCTCATCAAGGGAAGCCAGCAGCATCAGCGGGAACTCCACATAGTCAAACCCGGCGGCTTTGATGTCGCGCAGGAGATCGTAATCGATCCGATCCTTGATGTGCGTGGCAAACCCGGTGCAATATCCGTACCGCATGGAATTCCTCCTTACTGGGTGTTTCGTCAGGGAAAGGAATGAGCCTATGCTTTCCAACACGCTGGTCGTGCTCGCGGAGCCGGGCTACAGGGCGTCCTACTACTACCGAACGAGCATGGCGGGAATAGAAAACGCCGCGTCCAAGCGGGGGGTGCCCGTCGCGCAGGTCTCCTCCCTTCACGAGCTGTCCCCCGGCAGGCTTCCGAGGACGGTCGTGCTGGTCTGCGCGGGACTTGCCTGGACAAAGCAAACGGTGGACGCGCTGCGCGACCTTTGCGTCAAGAGCCTGGTGGTCGGCGCGCCGCCCTCCTTTTTCGGCGCGGACGTCAGCGGCGTGGACGTCAACCGGCAAAAGCTGCTCAGCGACACGGTCGGATACCTGCTTCGCGCCGGCAGGCGAAGGATCGCGAGCGTGGGCCACAACCCGGAAAACGCCAACGACCTGGCGCGCGAGCGCTCTTTCCTGCAGGCGATGCAGAAGCTGTCCGGCCGCGAGGCATCCCGCGACGTGTATTCCATGGACAGGGGCCTCAAGCGCTGCATCGACCGCTTCCTCGACAACGCGGGCCGTTACGGCGCGGCCATCTGCGTCAACGACGCCGTGGCGGTCCAGCTGACGCTCATGGCGCAGGAGGCGCATATTCATATCCCAAGGGACCTCTACGTCGTCGGGTCGGGCGACTTTCACATGGCGCGCCTGGTCAAGCCGACGCTGACCACCACGACGCTCGATTACCACCAGATGGGCGTTTTGGCCTTTGACATCTGGCACAAGCTGGAGCGAAACCCGGAGATCGACGGGATGACCATTTCCATCACGGGGGAAATCATTTGCAGGGAAAGCACCGCCCGCTTCCCGATCGACGGCCCGGAGGTGGACCCCTCGGATCTGCTGACCTCGGACGACGACATCAAGGAAAACGGCACGCTGCAGCTGGAAATGCTGGAAAACTGCCTGCGTCAGCTCGACGAATTGGACTGCCAGATCATCCGCGAGCTGATGCGCGATACCAGCATCGAGCACATCGCCGAAAAGCTGTTCGTCTCGCACGGCACCATCAACTACCGCCTGAAAAAGCTCTATGCCGCCAACAACGTCAAGTCGCGCAAGGAGTTTGTCTGCCTTTTTTCGACCTATGTCGACAACCCCGAGGATCTGATCCGTTTCCTGCGCTAGCCGCCCCGCTTTTCACCCATCGGACCAGAATTCTACCATCAAACGAACAATTGATCAATATAAAAAATGTGCACTTTATTCTATCGATTCTTTGCATTGTGCTTTTTCACACATCCCCGTTACAATATTCACAAATACGCGGCCGCGCGGGAAACCGGCGGCCGGCGGGACATTTGGTAAGGAGGATGCATTGGTATGAAAAAGACCTTTGCCGCTCTGGTCGCGCTGCTGTTGATTGCCAGCCTGCCCCTCACCGCGCTGGCGGAGTTTCCGACGAAGGGCATCACGCTGATCGTTCCGTGGAACGCGGGCGGCTCGTCCGACTTGATCGGCCGTCTGCTGACCGCGGACATGGAGCAGACGCTCGGCGTGAAGATCTCGGTCGTCAACACGCCCGGAGCGACCGGCACGGTCGGCATGAACGACGCGCGCCTGGCCCCGCACGACGGCTACACGCTGATCGCCAACGCCACGCCCTATTCGCACGGCGTGCTCGGCCTGGCCGACTGGACGCCCTATGACTGGGACTACCTGGCCGCCTACTACGTTCCGGGCATCATCGCGGTCAACAAGAACAGCGAGTACAAGACGTTTGACGACCTGTACGCGGCCCTTCGCGACAACCCGGGCAAGGTGACCGGCGGCACGGCCGGCGCGGGCTCCACCGGCTACACGAACATGGAGATCCTCAAGTCCGTCGATCCGGTCTTTGGCAACTACAAGCACATCTCCTACACCGGCGGCGCGGCGGCCGTCACGGCGACGCTGGCGGGCGAAGTGAATTTCACCCCGCAACTGTCCAATGAGATGATCGACCTGCTCCGCTCCGGCGACCTGATCGCCCTGTGCGCCTTGACCGAGGAGGACCTGGTCCTGGAAGGCGTGTCCTACACCATCCCCTCGATCAAGAACTTCCTGCCGGACACGGCCTCCGTCCTGCCCTGCGGCGACGCGTTCGGCCTGATGTTCCCGTCCGATGTGCCCGAGGAGGCCAAGGGCAAGCTCGAGGCGGCCTACCTGCAGGCGTGCCAGACCGACGCGGCGGTCAACTTTGCCAACGAAAAGGGCGTCATGCTCATCGCCCTGAACCTGGCGGATTCCAACAAGCTCCGCGACGACACCGCGTCCCGGGTCGCATGGATTCTCTACGACGGCGGCGGCGCGCAGAAGTCCCCGGAGGAGTTCGGCATTCCGCGCCCCTAAAGGTTTGAAGCGACAGCATGGCGGGGCATTTGCGGCATCGCGGATGCGTGCCGCAAATGCCCCTCTTTTCGTGCCCACATTCGGATAAGGAGGGGATCTGATCGATGTCGGATCAGGAAAAGAAGGCGGCCGTGGAAGCGGAAGAGAAGGGGGAGACGACCTCCGCGCTCGGCGC
>CAZUIA010000247.1:0-3966 GCA_964620835.1 uncultured Oscillospiraceae bacterium | reverse complement strand
GTACGGTGGATTTGCGCAGATGAAAGAGCCGTAGGCGGCGGAATCTGTACTTTCCACCTGAGGCCGCCCGGAAATTCCGCAGAATTTCAGGCCGAATCCCTTCCTAACCGTTGACAAACCGCAGTTTGTCAACGGCCTGGGGGCGGGCTGCGGCCCGCCCTTTTGCCCATTTTGCTCCTAGGATGGTGATGTCCCGATGCTACCCGCGTTTTCCTGGCCGGCATTTTTGCAGCAGCTCGTCAACGGCCTGTCGGTCGGCTGCCTGTACGCGCTGATCGCCATCGGCTATACCATGGTCTACGGCATCCTTCGCCTGATCAACTTCGCGCACGGCGACATCTTCATGATGTCGATGTATTTCGCTTTCTTTGGCATCACGGTGTTCCTCCTGCCCTGGTGGGCGGCGATGCTGCTGGTCATCGCGCTCACGGCGGTGTTCGGCATGCTCATCGAGCGCGCGGCCTATAAGCCGCTGCGCGACGCGCCGCGCATCTCGCTGCTCATCTCCTCCATCGGTGTCAGCTACCTGCTGGAAAACCTGGCCACGGTGCTCTTCACCGGCGTGCCGCGCTCGTTTCCGGGGGTGCCCTACTTCCAGACCATGCTCCTGTTCGGCCCGGTCCGCATTCAGATGCTGAGCCTTTGGGTGCCCGTGGTCGTCGCGGCGCTGGTCGCGGCGCTTTTGTACATCGTCAACAAGACCAAGACGGGCATGGCGATGCGCGCCGTGAGCAAGGACATGGAGACCGCAAAGCTCATGGGCGTGAACCTGAACCGGACCATCCAGATCACGTTCGGCATCGGCTCGGCGCTGGCGGCGGCGGGCGCGATGCTGTGGGGGCTGAAATATCCGCAGATTCAGCCCTACATCGGCGTGATGCCGGGCCTGAAGTGCTTCATCGCGGCGGTCATCGGCGGCATCGGCAACATCAAGGGCGCGATCCTCGGCGGCATTTTGCTCGGCGTGATCGAGATTTTGATCGTGTACCTGTTCCCGTCGGTCACCGGATACAAGGACGCGTTCGCGTTCATCGCGCTGATTTTGATTTTGCTCTTCAAACCCACCGGCTTGCTCGGCGAGGCGGTCACCGACAAAGTATAGAGGAGGCGGGCGTATGGCGGAAAAGAAACGAACGGGCTTTGCGGCCCGCCTGTCGCCGAAACGGCGGCGCGACGCGCTGTTCACCTGTGCGGCTCTTGCCGTGTTTTTGCTGTTTACGCACTTCGCGGTCAGCGGCTCGCTGCTGGACGCGTACCAGCTTCGCATTTTGAACCTGTGCGCCACCTACGCGGTGCTCGGCCTGTCGATGAACCTGGTGAACGGGTTCACGGGCCTGTTTTCGCTCGGCCAGGCGGGCTTCATGGCCATCGGCGCGTATGTGACGACCATTTTGTTTTTAACGCCCGAAAGCAAGGCGGCGCTTTTCTACCTGACCCCGATGGAGCCCTTTTTGCAAAGCCTGCACCTGCCCTTTGGCGTGGCGCTGGTGATCTCCGGGCTTATCGCCGCGCTGGCCGCGTTTTTGATCGGCTTTCCCTGCCTTCGTTTGAAAGGCGATTACCTGGCCATCGCGACGCTGGGTTTTTCCGAGATCATCCGCGTGCTGCTGGTGAACCTGCAGACCATCACCAACGGCTCGGTCGGGTTCAAGGCCATCCCGCCGGTGGTGAACCTGTGGTGGTCCTTCGGCGTCATGGCGCTGGTCATCGTGTTCATGCTGCGCCTGATGCGCACCAGCTACGGCCGGGCGTTCAAGGCCATCCGCGACGACGAGGTGGCCGCGGAGAGCATGGGCGTTTCGCTTTTCAAGCATAAGATGCTTTCCTTTGTGATCTCCGGCTTCATCGCCGGGCTGGGCGGCGGGCTGATGGCCAGCATCGTCGGGTCCATCAACCCGATGCAGTTTCGGTTCATCCTCTCCTACGACATCCTGCTCATCGTGGTGCTGGGCGGCATGGGCAGCGTGTCGGGCACGGTGGTGGCGGCGTTTTTGATCACCGCGGCGAAGGAATGGCTCCGCTTCCTTGACAACGGGTTTTCGCTGGGCCTGTTTACCGTGCCGGTGATTTCCGGCCTTCGCATGGTGGTGTTTTCCCTTTTGCTGATGGGGGTCATCCTGTTTTACCGGCAGGGGCTCTCCGGCGGCAAGGAGTTTTCCTGGCAAGCGCTGATGGGCTTTCCCGCCAAGATTGCCCGCCTCCTGACCGGCCGCAAGGAGAAGGGAGGGGAAAGGGCATGAGCATTCTTTCCTGCGAAAACCTGACCATGCGCTTTGGCGGCGTCACGGCGGTGGACCATTTTTCCCTGCGCGTGGACGAAAAGGAAATCGTCGCCATCATCGGCCCCAACGGCGCGGGCAAGACCACGGCGTTCAACATGATCACCGGCGTCTACAAGCCCACGGAGGGCCGCGTGTTTTTGGAAAAGGAAAAGGACGGCCTGCGCGACATCACCGGCATGCGGCCGGATCGGGTGGCCGCGCTGGGCATCGCGCGCACGTTCCAAAACATCCGCCTGTTCAAGACCCAGACGGCCCTGGAAAACGTGCTGATCGCCTGCCATGTGCGGGTCAAGGGCGGGCTGTTTGAGGCCGAGCTGGGCTGGCCGCGCTATTACAAGGAGGAAAGGTCCATGCGCGAAAAGGCGATGTCGCTGCTTGCGCGCGTGGGGCTTGAGGACGCGGCCGGGGAGCAGGCCACATCGCTGCCCTACGGCAAGCAGCGCCGCCTGGAAATCGCGCGCGCTTTGGCCACGGAGCCGAAGCTTTTGCTGCTGGACGAGCCGGCCGCGGGCATGAACCCCAAGGAGACCGAGGACCTGACGCAGTTCGTCTTTGACCTGCGCGCCGAAACGGGCCTGGCCATCCTGATGATCGAGCACCACATGCAGATCGTCATGGACATTTCCGACCGGATCTACGTGCTCGACTACGGCAAGATGATCGCGCACGGCACGGCGGACGAGGTGCAGGGCAATCCCGCCGTCATCGAGGCATATCTGGGGGTGGACGACGAATGAGCGCAATTTTAAAGATCAAGGACCTAAAGGTCCACTACGGCGGCATCGAGGCGCTCAAGGGCATCTCCTTTGAGGTGGAGAAGGGTGCGATCATCTCGCTGATCGGCGCCAACGGAGCGGGGAAATCCACGACGCTTCGGGCCATCAGCGGGTTGGCGGCGGCGTCCGCGGGGGCCATCGAGTACCAGGGGGAGAGCATCCTGGGGATGGACACGCGCAAGATCGTGGAAAGGGGTTTGTCGCTGGTGCCCGAGGGGCGGCGCGTGTTTCCGAACCTGACGGTGCTGGAGAACCTCCGGATCGGCGCGTATCTGCGGACGAATGAGAAGGACATCGAACAGGATATCGAGCGCGTGTACGCGCTGTTTCCCCGCCTGAAGGAGCGCCACTGGCAGATGGCGGGCACGCTCTCGGGTGGGGAGCAGCAAATGCTGGCTGTGGGCCGCGCGATGATGGCCAGGCCGACCCTGCTTATGATGGACGAGCCGTCGCTGGGTTTGGCCCCGCTGGTGGTCAAGGATATCTTTGACACGATCCTGAAACTGAACGCCGAGGGCATCACGATCCTGCTGGTGGAGCAAAACGCCAACGCGGCGCTGAAGATCGCGCACTACGGCTACGTGCTGGAGACCGGCCTATGCACGGTGCACGGGACCGGCCTTGCGCTCCTTGGCAACGAAAAGGTGCGCGAGGCATACCTCGGGCGCGCAAAGGCGGAGCGGGCGAAGGACAGGGCGCGCTAGGGGCAGGCCATCCGAAAGGGTACTTTTGCGGTTGCCGACCTTGCCGATCCCGCTGTTTCGGCCCGTAAAGGGGCCTTCGCACAGGATATGTCCGTCTTTTTTGCGGGGACGCATGCGCCACGCCTGAAAAGAAGGGGGTCCGGGGGCGAAGCTCCCGGCGGTTTCCAAAGGTGGAGCCTTTGGCCGCCGGAGGCCTTTTCTCTC
>CAZUIA010000246.1:0-3977 GCA_964620835.1 uncultured Oscillospiraceae bacterium | reverse complement strand
CGTGCGCAGCACGTCGCTTTGCTCCATGAACGCGGGCAGAAAGGGCAGGTACACCACAAGAAACACGGCAATGCCCGCGCACCAGCCGATCAGGGCGCGCCGGTACTGGCGAAACTCGTGCCGAAATACGTTCATGGCGCCCTCCTTACGCGTAATAGTGCAGGAAGATCTCCTCCAGCGTCGGCTCCTCGATGGTCACGTCCTCCAGCGAAAGCGCGCTCAGCCTGCCAAGGACGGCGCTCAGGTCCCCGCTGAACAGGAAGCTGGCCGTATGGCCGCTTTGGGCGTAGTTGGTGAAGCCCTCGCCGCGAAAATACCCCTCGGGAATCGGCCCTTTGGCGGCGATGTGGAATTTTTTGTACTTCGTGTCCCGCAGCTCGCTGATTTTGCGAAGCTGAATCAGCCGCCCCTCCTTGAGGATCGCGACGCGGCTGCACATCCTTTGCACCTCGCTTAGGATGTGCGAGGAAAACAGGATGGACACGCCCTTTTGGTTCTCCTCGCGCAACAGCTCAAAAAAGGTCTGCTGCATCAGGGGGTCCAGCCCGCCGGTGGGCTCGTCCAGGATGATGAGCCGGGGCTCGTGCAAAAGCCCCTGCACGATGCCTACCTTTTTCTTGTTGCCAAAGGAAAGGTCCTCGATCCTGCGGTGCACGTCCAGGTCCAACCGCTCGGCCAGGCTTTTGATGCGCGCCGAGCAGTCCTTTGCATAGAAGCTGGCCGCGTACCGCAGCAGGTCGATCACCTTCATGCCGTCGTAGTAGAACACCTCGCTGGGCAGGTAGCCCACGTCCCGCGCGATGACCGGCGCCTGCCGGATGCAGTCCATGCCAAAGACGAACGCGCTGCCCGAGGTTGGGCGGATGAGGGCGAGCAGCGTTCGGATGGCCGTGGACTTGCCGGCGCCGTTGGGCCCGATGAAGCCGAAAATCTCGCCCTCCTCCACGGAAAAGGTCAGATCCTCGATGCCGCGCTGCCTGCCGTAGAACTTGGTCAGGCATTTCAGTTCGATCACCGGCTTGCCCATGCCCCGCATCCCCCTCTTTCTTTCGCCGGGCGCTTAAGCGCCCGGCTATGCGTGAAAGATCGATCCAAAAAATATTTTGTTCGCCGCCCGGGCGGGGGTTTCCTCTTTTCAGGGCGCGCACGGCGAAAGATGCCACGCGGGGCCCTGAAAAAGGAAAGCATCCCGCGGAAGTTGAAGGTGCCTTCCCGCCCCGGCTATGGTATACTGGAAAAAACCGCGTTCAGGGAAATGGTGAAAACACAGGAAGCAATCAGAAAAAATCCGCTTGGCAAAGGCCGCCGAACCGGCTTTCCCGCCAATCGCCCGGTCGAAGCGGAAAAGGAGAGGACCCCATGGAAAAAACCCTGCACATGATCGGCAACGCGCACATCGACGCGGTCTGGCTCTGGCGGTGGCAGGACGGCTACAGCGAGGTGCGCGCCACGTTCCGCTCGGCCCTGGACCGCATGAAGGAAACGCCGGGCTTTTTGTTCACCAGCGCCGCCGCGTGCTATTACGCGTGGGTCGAGGAAAACGACGCTTCCATGTTTTCAGAGATTCGCGCGCGCGTTCAGGAGGGCCGCTGGGCGGTCGTGGGCGGCTGGTGGATCCAGCCCGACTGCAACATCCCCTCCGGCGAGGGCTTTGCCCGCCAGGCGCTATACGGCCAAAGGTATTTTAAGGAAAAGTTCGGCGTCCTGGCAAGGACCGGCTACAATGTCGACAGCTTCGGCCACAGCGGCCTTTTGCCGAAGATCCTAAGAAAGAGCGGCATGGACCGGTATGTGTTCATGCGCCCGGGCGCGCACGAGAAGGCCATGCCCGCCCGGCTGTTTCGCTGGGAAAGCCCGGAGGGCGACTGGGTGACGGCCTTTCGCATCCCATACGACTACTGCTCCTGGGGCCAGGAGATCAGCGCCCATATCGCCCGCTATGCCACCGAGATACGGGACGAGCGCGGCATCATGTGCTTTTACGGCGTGGGCAACCACGGCGGCGGGCCGACAAAGGAGAACCTCCGCAGCATCGCCGAGCTGGACGGCAGGGACGGCGTGCGCCTTTTGTTTTCCACGCCCGACCGCTACTTTGACCAGGCGCTTGCCAAGGGCGGGCCCATGCCCGTGGTCAACGGCGACCTCTACCACCACGCCAGCGGCTGCTACGCGGCGCACTCCCTGGTCAAGCGCCTCAACCGCCTGAGCGAAAACCGCCTGCTCACCGCGGAAAAGTGGTGCGCGCTTTCAAGCGTCTTGCTGGGGCGCCCCTACCCGGAGAAGGACCTTGCCCGCGCGTGGAAGAAGGTGCTGTTCAACCAGTTCCACGACATCCTGGCCGGCACCAGCCTGGCGGAGGCGTACCAGGACGCGCAGCAGGACTACGGCTTTTCGCTGAGCGTCGCGGACGAGCACATCAACGCCGCGCAGCAGGCCATGATGGCCCAGATCGATATTCCGCTGCGCGAGGGGGACCGCCCGTTCGTGGCGTTCAACCCGCAGGCGTTTGACGCCGTGTGGCCCGTTTCGCTGGAAAGCGCGGCGGTCCCCGAGGACATGGCGCTGGTGGACGACCGGGGCGACGAGGTAGCCTACCAGCTCGCGGCCGCCTCCTCCGCGTCCCGGGGCCGGGTGAAGCTGAGCTTCCTGGCGGACGTGCCCGCGCTCGGCTACCGGACGTACCGCCTTGTGCCGAAAAAGGGCTTCGTCCACGCGCGCCCCGCGCCCGTCAAAAGGGACCTTGTGCTGGAAAACGAGTGGATTCGCGCCGAGTTTTCGCCCGAAACGGGCGGCCTTTCAAGCCTTCTGTGGAAGCCCTCCGGCCAGCAGATGCTGCGCGAGGAGACGCAGGCGCAGGTCATCACGGACGAGAGCGACACCTGGTCGCACGGTGTGCTGCGCTTTGACAAGGTCGCGGACGTGATGCGGCTTCAGTACGTGGAGCGCGTCGAGGATGGGCCGTGCCAGGCGAGCGTCCGCGTGGCGCTGCGCCATGAAAACAGCCTGCTTTTGCAGGACTACACGCTCTACCGCGGCCTGCCCGTCCTGTTCGTCAGGGCGCAGGTGAACTGGCAGGGAAGGCGGCAGGCGCTCAAGCTGCGCTTTGCGATGCCGCACCACTACGGCCATGTGACCGCGCAGGGCCCGTTCGGCTTTACCGACCGGCCGCTCAACGGCGAGGAGTTCCCGATGCACGCCTGGGTGGACCTGAGCGGTTCGCCGCCCGGCAAGACGGGCCGCACGTCGGGCCTTGCCGTCCTTAACGACGGCAAGTACAGCTACGACGTGCACGACCGGGCGATTCACCTGACCGCGCTTCGCAGCCCCTACTACGCGCACCATGAGCCATTCGTTGTGGAGATCGGGCAGACGTTCCCGGTCATTGACCAGGGCTGGCAGTCGTTCGCGTACGCCCTGGCGCCGCACGACGGCGTCGCGGCCGACGCGCCGGTGGACCGGTGGGCGTCCCTGCTGAACGCCCCGCCGGAGCTTTTGCCCGAAAGCTTCCATCAGGGCCCCTGGCCTTTGGCGCGCTCGTTCGCCTCCGTTCAGGGCGAGGGTGTGGCGCTGGACGCGCTGAAGCTTGCCGAAGACGGCAGCGGCGACGTGGTCGCACACCTGCACGAGACCGCCCGCCGCCGGGCGGACGCGGCGCTTTCGCTGCCCGACCTTGGCCGAAGAATTCCGCTGCAGTTCGCGCCCGGCGAGATCAGGGCGCTTCGCATCCCGCGCGACCGGGATCGGGCGGTCGAGGAGATCGATTTGCTGGAATACCCGGCGGAGAAGTAAACGGGGAAGGCGTTTGGCGGCCGGAAAAACAGGGCGGCCGCGGCAAGAACCTTGCGCGGCGGCTCGGGTTGCGTGTGCTGCCATCGGCGGCTGGGGGTTGCATTTGCCGTCGCCCGGAGGTGCTTCATGCCCGCTTATCGGCCCGCTGCGTACGCTTTCCGTTTTATATGGGCGTGGCGCCCCTTTGC
>CAZUIA010000245.1:0-4017 GCA_964620835.1 uncultured Oscillospiraceae bacterium | reverse complement strand
CCCCGGCGGATTCCAAAGGCGGAGCCTTTGGCCGCCGGAGGCCCTTTCCCGCGCGGAGCAGGGCAGGCAGGACGGATGATTTCGTCCCCCGCGCCGCACGGCCCTTTCGAAACGCAACACCCGTGCGGCGCGGGTTCCTCCCCGACGCTCGCGCGCACGCGAGCGAGGACGGCCGCACGGATCCACGCGCGTTCCACCTGCTTCTTCGCCCTCAACGGATCATCCCAAAGACCGCGCCATCTTCCGCGCAGCCGCCCCTTTTTACAGCGAGCACATCATCTCAAACGTCATGTCGCTCGCGTCGGGCAGGCGCTCGTGTGCGAAATCCGGCCAAATCTCCATGCGCTTTTTGGAAACGATCTTATTGTACGCCGCAAACTGCGTCGAGGGCGGGCAGACGGTGTCCATCAGGCCCGTGTACATCAGCACTTCGCCGCGGATGCGCGGCGCCAGGTGCTGCACGTCGATGTAGCCCAGCTTCGTGAACACCTCCTGCTCGCGCAGATGCCTGGGGTCGTGGTGGCGGAAAAATTCGCGCAGCTCGGCGTAAGCGTTGACGGACAGGTCCATGTCCCACACGCGCCTGTAGTCGCTCAGGAACGGGTACATGGGGCACAGGGCCTTGACGCGCGGCTCCAGCGCCGCGCACGCGAGCGTCAGGCCGCCGCCCTGGCTGCCGCCAAACGCGCCCACGCGGTTTTCGTCCACCTCGGGCATGGCCATGACGATGCGGGCCAGCTGCGCCGTATCCAGGAACACGTCGCGCATGAGCAGCTTGTCGGGGTCCGGGTCGTCCAGCCCGCGGATGATCATGCCCTTTTGCGTGGTGCCCTTGACGCCGCCCACGTCCTCGGATTTTCCGCCCTGGCCGCGGCAGTCGAGCGCCGCGACCACAAAGCCCGTCGCGGCGTAGGCGACCTTGTCGCTCCAGTCGCCCGAATCGCCGGAATACCCGTGAAACTGCAGCACCGCCGGGCAGGCCTGTCTGCCCCTGGGGCGCAAATACTTGGCGTACACGCGCGCGCCCTTGACGCCGGTGAAGTACAGGTCAAAGCACTCCACGCCGGGCGCCGCAAACGCCGCCGGCACCAGCTCGCAGCCGGTGCCCAGCGCGTGCATTTCGGAAAGCGCGCGCGCCCAATACGCGTCAAAATCGGCGGGCCTGGGGTTGACCCCCTGATAGACTTTCAGCTCCTCAAGCGGTTTGTCGACAATGGGCATAGGATCCCTCCGGTTGCTGTAGTGAATGGAAACAAAGTATCGGTAGTATAGCACGGGATGCTTGCGTTGACAAGGACGCGCCAAGGCGCCCGGCGCCGCGCGGGCAAGGACTCCAAAAAGCGCGGCCTATTCGATCCCCTTTGCCGGGGGCTCGCCAACGTATTTGGAAAAGACGGCCGCATAGCGGCTTTCAAACCGCACCGCGCCGATCTCCCGGAACGAAAGCCTGGTGGGCGCGCCGTCCCACTCGCCGTAGGCGTTGAAATGCAAAAGGTCGATCGAGCGCTTGCGGATTTTGAGGATGCGCCCGATGAGAAACGACCGCTCCCCGCCGGCCCGGGGCCGCTTTTCCACGATGATGTTTTGGCCCAACTCCTTCAGGCTTTCAAACGCGTCCCGCCAGGAGGAAAGGCCGATCTGCGGAGCCTGGACATCCTTCGTAAGCCCTTCGCGCTCGACGATGTAGGTCAGAACCGAGTTGAGGGGCTTGGCGCCCACGATGTCCCGGACGCGAAAGAGGCAATAGCCGTCAAAACGGAAATCGCCGTACGAAAGCCCCACGAAAAACTTCTTGCTCGCCAAAAGCGGCAGCGCGCCGCAAGGTTCCCGGTCAAACGCGACGTTCAGGTGCAGGATGCGGCGCTTTTCCATCGCCCGGCCGATCCGCTTCAAAACCTTCTTGCGTTTCATGAAAAATTCCGGCGCTCCTTATGCCCGGCGCTCTTTTCCACGTACAGCGGCCTTTTTTTCGTTTCCCAATATGCCCGGGCCAGGTATTGGCCAAACAGGCCGATGGACAGCAAAACGGCCGACGCGGCCGCGCACATCCCCGCGGGAAGCCAAAGCGACAGGCACAGCAGCACCAAGCACGAAAGCAGCGTCAGGGCGGAAAAAACAAACGCGAGCGAAAGCGGCGCGTCCGTCAGGCTGAACACGCCCTCCAGCGCGTAGCGAAGCAACCCCCAAAACGACCACTTCGTCACGCCCGCGACGCGCTCCACGTTTTCATACTCGATCAGGCACACGTCAAACCCGACCCATGAAAACAGCCCCTTGGAAAACCGGCGCTTTTCCGAAAGGCGCAGGATGGCGTCCACCATCTCCCGGCGCATCAGACGAAAATCGCGCACGCCGTCCTCCACGCGCACAGGGGACAGGCGGTTGATCAGCCGATAAAACACGCGGGCGAAAAGGGACCGCACCGGCGGCTCCCCGGCGCGGGTCACGCGGCGCGTCGCCACGCAGTCGCAGCCGGTTTCCTCCAGCCGTTGAAGCATTTTCGGCAGCAGGTCCGGCGGGTCCTGCAGGTCCGCGTCCATCACGGCGACCAGGTCGCCCGCGGCGTGCGAAAGCCCGGAAAGCAGCGCCGCCTCCTTGCCGAAGTTGCGCGACAGGGACAGCACGCGCACGCGCCCGTCCGCCCGCGCAAGAGCGCGCGCCAAGGCGAGCGTGCCGTCCTTTGAGCCGTCGTTTACGAGCAGCAGCTCAAAGGACACGTCCATCCGATCGGCGATGTGGTCAAAGCGCGCCGTGAAGTGCGGCAGCGCCTCCTCCTCGTTGAAGCAGGGCACGACAATCGATATCAGCATAGCCACAGTATACCATAGCGGATGCGCTCCCGACAATTGAGCCATACTATTTCCCATCAAAACGCGGGAGGGCAAACGCATATGCTGACGGTCCTGATTCGCACGATCCTATTGTTTGTCGTGGCCGTGGTTGCCATGCGCATCATGGGCAAGCGGCAGATCAGCCAGCTTCAGCCCTTTGAGCTGGTGATCGCGATCATGATCGCGGACCTTGCCACCTCGCCGATGGAGAACATCGGCCAGCCGCTGCTGTATGGCATTGTGCCCATCCTCGCGCTGATGATGCTGCACAGCGCCTTTTCCATCGCCAGCCTGAAAAGCGAAAAGCTGCGCGGGCTCATCAGCGGCCGGCCCAGCATTCTGATCAAGAAAGGCGTCATCCAGGAGACGGAGCTGCGCAATATCTGCTATGACTTGAACGACCTGCTGGAGGAGCTGCGCGCCTCGGGCCTTGAAAACCCGACGGACGTATGCACGGCCATCCTGGAGACGAGCGGCAAGATGAGCGTGTTCCCGCATGCCGACCGCAGGCCCCTGACGCCGCAGGATATGCAGATTCCCGTGCAGTACGAGGGCATCCCCCTGACGCTTGTGCTGGACGGCGAGGTGCAAGGGCAAAACCTCGTCACGGCGGGCCTGACCGAGGAATGGTTGAACGATACGCTCAAAAGCTACGGTTTTCACGCGCCTAAGGAGGTGCTGCTGGCAAGCCTTGATACCAAGGGCATGTTCTTTGTGCAGGGAAAGGGGAGCAGCCCGCGCGTCAAAATCGCGCAGGCGCTGGCGCCGGAAAGGGTGGGCTGGTGAATGCAAAAGAAGATCTGGACCATCGCGGTGACGCTGCCGCTGGTGGTCGCGCTGGGCATTGCGACCATGGCGTATACGCAGTTCGTTTCGCAGGCGTACGAGCAGGAAGTGCAGGGCATGGTGGGAGCATACGGCCTGGGCGACTACGCGGCTGCGGAGCGGATACTCCGGGAGATGGAAACCGAATGGGAAAAGCGCGAGCCGCTTTTGCAGATGTGGGTGCCCCATAGCGATACCCAACTTGTGCGCAGCAGCCTGCAAAGCGCGCGCATCGGCCTTGTGCTGCGCGACGACACGCTGCTGCTGGAGCAGGCCGCCGCCTTGCAGGAGGCGCTCAGGCTGCTGCGCCTGCAGGACGACGTGAACTGGCATAATATCCTGTAGCGGGCTTGCCGGATGA
>CAZUIA010000244.1:0-4030 GCA_964620835.1 uncultured Oscillospiraceae bacterium | reverse complement strand
GCCTCCGGCGGCCAAAGGCTCCGCCTTTGGAAACCGCCGGGGATTTCATCCCCGGACCCCATCTTTTTGATGCGGAGGGAATGCGTTCTGGCGCGGCAAAGCCACGCCCGCCAGGCGCCCCAATAAAAAACGGGCTGCCATCAGCCCGAAAAACCCTTGCCCCCTACAGTCCCGCCTTTGCCCCGCGCATCCGCTGCAGCAAAAGCACGCCAATCAGCAGCGCGGCCGGGAACACCACTGCCGCCAGCAGCCCGCTTTTCAGGCCCGTTTGCAGCGCGTTCAACCCCGCGCGCGCGCCGATGGCCACGATCCCCGGCACCTCAATCGCCACGTCGGATACCAGGCCGGTCAGCCAAGGTCCCACCGAACACCCAAGGTCCCCCCCAAGGGCCAGCAGGCTGAACAGCGCCGTACCGCTGGCCGGAAACGCGCGCGCGCACAGGCTGAGCATGCCCGGCCACATCAGGCTGACGGAAAACCCCGTCACCGCGCACCCAACGAGCGCAACAGCCGGGTTCACACTCAGCGCGGTCACCAGATAGCACACCACGCATAGCACCGCGCTGAGCGAAAGCGCCCGCGACAGCCGCAGCCGATTTCCCCAAACACCGTACAGCACGCGCCCCAGGCCCATCAGCGCCGCAAACAGGCAAGGCCCCAGCAGGTCACCCATGGCCTTGGACAACTGCAGGCCCCTTTGCGCAAACAGCGACGCCCACTGGCTCATGGCCTGTTCAGCCGCGCCGGAGCACGCCATCAGCAGCACCGCCAGCAAAAACCCCTTGCTGGAAAGGAGCCTTGAAAGCGGCGTCCGCTCGCTTTCCGGCGGCACCGGCACCAGCGGTACGCGCAAAAAGTTTACCGCATTGTACGCGGGCACCACGGCCCACAGCACAGGCAGCCACCGCCAGCCCCCCTGTCCGACGACAGAAAGCCCCGCCATCGTCAAAAGCACCACCAGCACATGCCCCCAGCAGTAAAACGAGTGCAAAAGGCTCATCGACATCGCTTTCGCGTCCCCCGGCAGCGCGTCGGCGATGGGACTGGCAAGCACCTCGATCAGCCCGCCGCCCACCGCGTACGTCACCACCGCCAGCGAAAGCCCCAGATACGGCACGGACGGCATCAGCCCCGGCAGCACGCTGAGCAGCACCAGCCCCGCCGCGCACAGCCCATGCGCCACCACGATCAGCGGTCTTTGCCCGATCCGGTCGGCATAGTGTACGCACAGCGCGTCCACGGCAAGCTGTGTACCGAAGTTGAGCAAAATCAGCAGGCCGATCCGCTCCAGCGACACACCGTACGCGTCCTGAAACAGCACAAACAGCAGCGGCGAGAGGTTGTTGATGATGGCCTGCGAAACGGACGCCAGGCTGCACGCCCGCATCGTGTCCCGGTACGTTTTCTGTTTTTTCATGGCATAGGGAACTATAGCGGAGCCCCGCCGCGTTGTCAAGCGCGAAAAAACAGGGTATAGTACGGTTTGTTTGGGGAACGCGGCTTTTTGACGGCCTCGCGGGCCGCGCAAGCCGCCATCCCAGGAAGGAGGTTTTCCCATGCAGAGTTTCTTTGATCTCGTTTCCCGGCGCGAAAGCTGCCGGGACTATGCCGACACCCCGGTGGAGCCTGAAAAGCTCGCCCGCTGCCTGGACGCGGCGCGCCTGGCCCCCTCGGCCTGCAACAGCCAGCCGTGGTCGTTTATCGCCGTAAACGGCGTGCCGCTTGCGCTTAAGATCGGCCCTTTGCTGCAGGGCCCGGGCATGAACCGGTTTGCCCTGGCCTGCCCCGCGTTCATCGTCATCGTCGAGGAAAAGGAGAGCATGACCGCGCGCATGGGCGCAAGGCTGAAAGGGCAGGACTTTACGTCGCTTGACATCGGCATCGCCGCGGCGCATTTGTGCCTGGCGGCCACGGCGCAGGGCCTTTCCACCTGCATGGTGGGCTGGTTTGACGAACCGAAGCTGAAGGCCCTGCTTTCCATTCCCGCGGAAAAGCGCGTACGGCTCGTCGTTTGCGTGGGGTACGCAAGGACGGACGCCATACGCGCGAAAAAGCGAAAGTCATTGGAGGAAGTCGCGCAGGTTCGGTAGGGCCGGCCTTTACAGGTCGGCCTCCTCTGCTTGCACGTTTGTGTTTCGGGGGCAGTTTTTCTCAAGCAGAGAAACCCGCTCGCGCAGACGCCGCAGCTCCTGCGCGACGGGATTGGGAATGCCGGTATGGTCCAGCTCCTCCACCCGCTTGCCGGCGACGCGCACCACCGTGGCCGGGATGCCGACGGCCGTCGCGTTGTCGGGGATTTCCTGGAGCACCACGGCGTTGGCGGCGATGCGGGCGTTGTCGCCCACCCGGAACGAGCCGAGAATTTTCGCGCCGGCGCCGACCAGCACGCCGTTGCCGAGCGTGGGGTGGCGCTTGTTTTTTTCCTTGCCGGACCCGCCGAGTGTCACGCCCTGATAGAGCAGCACATCGTCGCCGATTTCGGCGGTTTCGCCGATGACGATGCCCATGCCATGGTCGATGACGAAGCGGCGGCCGATCTTTGCGCCGGGGTGAATTTCGATGCCGGTGACGTGACGCGTTATCTGCGACACCAGCCGCGCGAGGAATTTGAAGCCGCGCACATGCAAAAAATGCGCGACGCGGTGTCCGATCAGGGCATGCACGCCCGGATACAAAAGAAAGATCTCCAGCTTTGACCGCGCGGCCGGGTCTCGCGCCTTGTACGCTTCCAGCGTCTCATTCATCCGTTTAAGCATCGTCTCACTCCGTAAACAGCGCTATGGACAGGTGTCTTTCGCCGGTATCCGGCAGCAGAGCGGCGCTCCATTCTTCCGTGTTTTCCGCCCGCTTTGCGGCCTGGCATGCGGCAAACAGCATTGCCCCGGACGGAATACCCGCCCAAAGGCCCTCCCGGCGCGCCGGCAGCCGTCCCATCGCTGGGGCGTCCTTGCCCTTGGGGGCAGGACCTCGTCATACACGGCTTGGTTCAGCGCTGCGGGCGCAAGCCCGGCGCCGATCCCCTGTATTGTATGCGGTCCCGCCTTGCCCTGCGACAACGCCGGGGATTCGGCCCGCTTCACCGCGACAGCCCAAAGACCGCGCCTCTTGTCCTTCCAAGACGCCCCGCGCCCCAGCGGATCGGCCGCGCTTTGGCCGGCGCGCCTGTGCGGCCCTTCCCTTTCAGAATCCCTAGTAAATTAGTATGGATTTGAGAATACACCACAACCGGAAGGATTGTCAAGAGGGAAAACGACGTTTCGCTTTGCCGGCGGTGCAAAAACAGGGCCTTGCCAATCCAAAAGGGGCCGCGCACACAACACCCCAAGAAAGGGTCCGGGGACAAGTCCCCGGCGGATTCCAAAGGCAGCGCCTTTGGCCGCCGGAGGCCCTTTCGCGCGCGGCATCAGGCTGCCAAGAGGGAATCCCCGTCCCCCGCGCCAGCCCTTCCTTTTTCCCGCAAATCAAAAGGAGCCGTCCCGCTCTTTTCGCGCGACAGCTCCCGGACCATGGGTCTTGCCTTTGCCGGCGGCCGCTCCGCGATCCCTGCGCGCCCTGCCGCCGTTTCACCGCTCCATACGCTTGAAGCGGGCCCCGAACCATTCACTCGTCCACGTGTATGACACTGACGGGGCAGCTGTCCGCCGCCTCGCGCACCGCGTCCTCATCGTCCTTGGTTGGCGCCTTGTATACCTCGGCGTATCCGTCGTCCGCCATGCGGAACACCTCCGGGCAAATCCCGGCGCACAGACCGCACTGGATGCAGCCTTCCCGATCAATCTCGACGTTCATCCCCATGCCTCCTTTTCCTGCTAAAGCCTCAAATAGGATATCCCAAAACAAGCGGAGTATGAATCTCCTTCCATATCATACAAAGCAAAGGGATAAAAGTCAAATGTTTGGATATTCAGCATGGCGCGCAAAAGGGCCTTTCCATACCGCGGGCCATGCGGCTGCCTTTGCCAAGAGAACGGGAAGCCTTACGCGCCCATCGCGTTTTCCACCGCGCCGATGTGCTCGCTGAGCATCACGC
>CAZUIA010000243.1:0-4087 GCA_964620835.1 uncultured Oscillospiraceae bacterium | reverse complement strand
CGTGCGGTTTCGGTCCGTGGTGTCGCGCGCAAAGTGTGGCAGCACGTTAACGCCGGTCTCCAAATCGCCGCGCCCGCCCTTTTCATACGCCATGCCCTGCTCGATGGATTCGAGAATGCCGGTCAGCTCGTCGCCCAGATAGACCGAGATGATCGCGGGCGGCGCTTCGTGGGCGCCCAGGCGGTGGTCGTTGCCCGCCCCGGCGATGGAGACGCGCAGCAGATCCTGGTGCTCGTCCACCGCGCGCAGGACGGCGCAGAGGAACAGAAGGAACTGCGCGTTGTCCTGGGGGGACTTGCCCGGGTCCAGCAGGTTGACGCCGTCGTCCGTGGAAAGGGACCAGTTGTTGTGCTTGCCGCTGCCGTTGACGCCCGCGAACGGCTTTTCGTGCAAAAGGCAGGCCAAGCTGTGGCGCTCGGCCACCTTTTTCATCATCTCCATGATGAGCTGGTTGTGGTCCGTGCCGATGTTGGCCGTCGAATATACGCAGGCAAGCTCGTGCTGCGCGGGCGCGGTCTCGTTGTGCTCGGTCTTCGCGGGCACGCCGAGCTTCCAAAGCTCCTCGTCCAATTCGCGCATGAACGCAGAAACGCGCGTCTTGATGGAGCCGAAGTAGTGGTCCTCCATCTCCTGCCCCTTAGGCGGACGGGCGCCAAAGAGCGTGCGGCCGGTGAATTTGAGGTCCTTGCGCTTTTGAAACAGGCAAAGGTCGATCAAAAAGTATTCCTGTTCAGCCCCGACCATGGAATGGACGTTCTTGGCGGTATCGTTGCCAAGGGCGCGCAACACGCGCAGGGCCTGGCGGTTGAGCGCCTCCATGGAGCGCAGAAGCGGCGTTTTCTTGTCCAGCGCCTGGCCGGTGTAGGAGCAAAACGCCGTGGGGATGCAGAGCGTGCCGTCCTTGATGAACGCGCAGGAGGTCGGGTCCCAGGCGGTATAGCCGCGCGCCTCAAACGTCGCGCGAAGGCCGCCGGAGGGGAAGCTGGAGGCGTCCGGCTCGCCGCGGATGAGCTCCTTGCCCGAAAAATCCAGGATGATGTGGTCGTTGCCCTCGGGCTTGATGAAGCTGTCGTGCTTTTCGGCGGTGATGCCCGTCATGGGCTGGAACCAGTGCGTGTAGTGCGTAGCGCCCCGCTCGACGGCCCAGTCCTTCATCGCGTTGGCGACGGCGCCCGCGAGAAGCGGGTCGAGCGACCGGCCGTTTTGCATCGTCTTTTTGAGCGCCCGATACACGTCCGCGGGAAGCTTGTCCCGCATCGCGCTGTCCCCGAAAACCATGCTGCCGAAGGTTTCCGTCATCCTGACCGCCATGCTTTCGCCTCCAAACATAAAGCACGCTGTGAGCCTACGTGCCCACAGCGCCGTTGCTGATGCGTTTGTCGGCAGTATAAGGGAAAATCCACCCGCTTGTCAAGACGAGAGATTGCATCTTCGCCTATTTTCTGCGATACTATGAACCATATCTACAAAGCGGAGGACATGCCATGACAAAGCTTTGGGCGCGCGCGATCCTGAAACACCGCATCGCGCGCAGCGAAACGGTGGAGTTTACGGGCGACCTGACGCAGGCGGTGCATGAGCTTTGCCAAAAGCTCGACATCTCCCGTCCGCTGTTTTTGCAAAAGCACGAGCGCGAATGGCGCGATTTTCAGCAAACCTCGTTCACAAGGGATCATTTTGTCGAATCGATCCCGTTTGACAAGATCGAAATCGAGCGCATCGACACGGACGCGCCGAGGAAAAAATCCATGGATCCCAGGAACGGATGAATGCGCATACTCCTTTTTCCTGTGGGCATACTAGCCGCAGACTGAAAAAAGGAGTTGGTAATATCATGGACCGCGTATCGCTTCTGCTGGTGATCATCGGCGCGATCAACTGGGGACTTATCGCGCTGTTCCAGTTCGATCTGGTCGCCTACCTGTTTGGCGGGCAGGCCGCCTTGGTCAGCCGCATCATCTACGGCATCGTGGGGTTGGCTGGCCTGTGGTGCATCTCGCTGCTTTTCCGCGACCGCGAGGTTGTAAAGGACTGATCCGGCAAGGTCCGAGTTCCCTTGACTTTCGAACCCTTTCCCGCCTATAATCTCTCATGACGGAGGGCATTATGACGGGATTTTTTGTACTCCTCGCTTATCTGGTTTCGGGGCTTCTCGCGGCGCGCGCCGTTCTGTTTGACAAGTCGCCGCTTTTGCGCGCGTGGCTGGGCCTTTCCTTTGGTGTGCTTTTGTTTCTGTGGCTGCCGGCGCTGGCGGCCTTTTTTGTGGATTTTACCGTGGCGGCGCAGAACCTCGCGCTTTTGGCGCTTTTGCTGCTGGTGGCGGCGGCCGTCGGCTACCGGCTCAAGCACCCCCGCGAGGCCGCGCCGCTTTCCCCGGCCGACCGGGGCATGCTTATCGCGCTTTTGTGCCTGGCGCTGCCGCTGACCCTCTTTTCCGCGTACCTTCAGCACACGCACACGCTGCGCGAGGTGGACGGGGCGCTGCACGTGGGGCAATCCACGTACGGCGACCTGAGCATGCATCTGTCCATCGCCACGGGGCTTCGCGGCTCGCCGCTGCCGGCCGAGTACAACTTTCTGCCCGGCACGGTGCTCGGCTACCCGCTGCTGACGGACGCCATGAGCACGTCGCTTCTGCTGCTGGGCATGCCCCTTCGCCTGACGCTGATCGTGCCCGGCGTTGTTCTGTCCGCGCTGGTGTACGGCGGCTTTTTGCTTCTGGCGCGCGAGATGACGGGCAAAACCAGCGCCGCGGTGGTCGCGGGCGTGCTGCTGTTTTTCAACGGGGGCCTTGGGTTTTTGTACGACTTTGACCTGTCGGGCAGCGATCTATCAAAGATCAAAGAGATCTTCACCGGCTTTTACAAGACCCCGGCCAACCAGCCGGAATACAACCTGAGATGGTCGAACCTGGTGGTGGACCTGTTTTTGCCGCAGCGCACGTTTCTGGGCGGGTGGACGCTGCTGCTTCCCGCGCTGTACTTCGCGCGCGGGGCGTTTGAGGGGGGAGAGCGCCGCATGTTCCTACTGGCGGCGCTCTTTGGCGCGGCGCTGCCCATGGTGCACACGCACTCGTTCCTGGCGCTGGCGCTGTATTCGGCCGCCGCGCTTTCCTATGCGTTTTTCGCGCACAAGGAGCGCAGAAGGGCGCTGCTGGTCGGCTCGGCACTGTACCTTGGCATCGTGCTGGTGCTCGCCCTTCCACAGCTGCTGATGTCCACGCTAAAGCAGGCAACCAACGAGGGGTTCATTCGCCTGCATTTTGGCTGGGTGAACCGCACTGCGGGGGGCTTTATTGATTTTCCGCCCTGGTTCTGGCTGAAAAACGTCGGCCTGCCGCTGATTGTGATGGTGTGCGCGCTGGCGGACTTCAAAAAGCGGCACCGCATGGATTTTCTCGGCGCGGCGCTGATTTTCCTGGTCGCGGACATCATCCAGTTCCAGCCGCTGGATTATGACAACAACAAGCTGTTTTACGTGTGGTATCTGCTGATGCTGCCCGCGGCGGGCGCGTGGTGCGTTTCGGTTTGGGACAGGCTGCGCGGGTTTCGGTCAAGGGGCGTGCTGGCGGCGGTGTTTCTCGGCGCGTCCGTGCTGTCCGGCGCGCTGTCCATGGCGCGCGAGGCGGTTTCGGATTACCAGCTTTTTTCCAGCGTTGAGGCGAAGGCGGCCCAATACATTGAGGAAAACACGGAGCCGGACGCGATGTTTTTGACGGGCCTGCACCACAACAACCCCGTGTACACGCTCGCCGGGCGAAGGATCGTATGCGGACCGTCGCTGTTTTTGTACTGGCACGGGCTTGACTACGCGGACAGGGCCATGGCCGTGCGGGAGTTTTATGCCTCGCCCGGTGACAACCTGGAGCTGCTTCGCCAGTACGGGGTCGACTACATCGTCGTCGGGCAGGCCGAAAGGTATGGGGGCGAGCTGCCGGCCGTCAACGAGCCGGAGTTGCAGTCACTGTTTGAGGTGGCCTACGATGAGGGCGGGTTTACGATGTACCGGGTGGCGCCGGAGGAATAGAAGGAACCCCGCAAGGCACACACATAAAAAGGAAGGGGTCCGGGGACTCGTCCCCGGCGGA
>CAZUIA010000242.1:0-4104 GCA_964620835.1 uncultured Oscillospiraceae bacterium | reverse complement strand
ACCGGGGCCTTGGCTTTCACCTGGGCGGGGTGCCCTACTGCTTCATGGGCGACCTATTCCCGGCCGAATCCTTTGGCCACACGGGCTTTACCGGCACCTCGCTTGCGATCGACCCCACGACCGGTTTATACGCCATTTTGCTTACGAACCGGGTGCATCCCAGCCGCAGCAATGAAAAACTATTTCGGTTCCGGCGGGTCTTTCACAATAGAATTTATGCAAGTTTTTCCCGTTTATAGAATACCTCTTGACACTTTGTTTAAAAACTGATATCTTTTTCGTGTAAGTTGCAGCATCTTTGTGCTGCGAAAGGATGCTGGAGAAAACGCCCGCTTTTTGAAACAAAGGCGCGGCGTCTTTACGGAGTGTCGCCATATATTCTGTCTTCATCACCTTCAGCTTAGAAAAGAGGTACAGCATGGCTCAGGCAAATCCCCGGCTTGACACGTCAAGCATCTCGCACAAGAAAAAACGCTCCCGGTTTACCCTGGACGACCTGCAGCTCTTTTTGCTTTCCCTGCCGACAGCGCTTTGGTACCTGCTGTTTTGCTATATCCCGATGTTTGGCATCATCATCGCGTTCAAAGACTTTCGCGCCGCGCCCGGGCAGGGGTTTTTGTACAGCCTGTTTGTCAACAGCAAGTGGGTCGGGTTTCAAAATTTTGACTTTTTGTTCCGCACCAAATACGCGCTGACGATGTTTCGAAACACCGTCGGGTACAACATCATCTTTGTCGTGCTGGGCGTGCTGGTGCCGGTGTCCCTGGCCATCTACATCAACGAGCTGTACTCAAAGCGCCTGGCAAAGATCTGCCAGACGGCGATGTTTTTGCCGCACTTCCTTTCGTGGGTGGTCGTCGGCTATTTCGTCATGGCGTTTTTGTCCACCGACAAGGGCCTGGTGAACAACCTCATCAAGCAGTTCGGCGGAACGCCGGTCAGTTGGTACCGCGAGGCCAAGCACTGGCCGTATCTTCTGGTGTTCTTCCAGCTATGGAAAACCGTGGGCTATGGCATGGTCGTCTATCTCGCCTCCCTCAGCGGCATCGACGGCTCGCTCTACGAGGCCGCCATCATCGACGGCGCGTCCAAGTCTCAGCAGATCCGCTTCATCACCCTGCCGCTGCTTCGGCCGATCATGTCGATCATGTTCATCATGGCCGTCGGCAAGATCTTCAACTCCGACTTTGGCCTGTTCTACCGCACGACGCAAAACTCCAACTCCCTGACCAGCGTGGCCACGACGATTGACGTCTACGTATACAACAGTCTCTTTAACTCCGGCGGCAGGCCGCAGTACAACTACGCCTCCGCGGCGGGCTTCCTGCAATCGGTGCTCGGCTGCATCACGCTTATCATTGCCAACACCGTCGTCAAGCGCATTGACGAGGACAGCTCGCTGTTCTGACGGATCGGAAAGAAAGGAGGCGCTTTTCATGAGCATACCCAAAACAGTCCGGCCGCGGGCCAAGGAAAACAAGCAAAACCTCAACAGCGACGGCCTGATCCGCTTCAACCGCATCAAGTGGCCGACGAACGCGGTCGGCTCCGTGCTGTTCATCGTGCTGGCGCTGGTCACCGTGCTGCCGCTTTTGTTCGTCGTCATCATCTCCTTCTCCGCCGAGGCGTCCATCAACAAGATCGGCTATAGCTTTATGCCGCTCGGGTGGGGCTTTACGGCCTACGAGTACCTGTGGGGTTCCATCAGCCGGGTGGGCCGCTCGTTCGCGAACTCCATCGGCATCACCCTCGTGGGCACCCTCATGGGCCTGACGCTGACCACGACCATGGGCTACGCGCTTTCGCGCAAGAACTTCAAGCTGCGCGGGTTCTATTCCATCTATGTGTTCATCCCCATGCTCTTCAGCGGCGGCCTGGTATCCTCGTTCGTGGTCGTCTCCCAGCTTTACGGGCTTTTGAACACCTACTGGGCGCTGCTTTTGCCCCTGGCTTGCTCCACCTTCTACATCATCATCCTTCGGACATTTTTCACCACCACGGTGCCCGACTCGGTCATCGAGTCCGGCAAGATCGACGGCGCGTCGCAGCTTCGCATTTTCACGCAGCTCGTGCTGCCCATCTCGCTGCCCGCCATCGCGACCATCGGCCTGTTTCTCACCTTCGCCTACTGGAACGACTGGTTCCAGGCGTCCATCTACCTGCGCACGACGCACGTGCATTTGTACCCGCTGCAGTACCTGCTGGTGTCCATGGAAAAGCAGATCGACTTTTTGACGCGGACCTCGGGCCTCATCAGCGCCGAGAGCATCGACAATCTCCCCAGCGAGACGATGCGCATGGCCGTGGTCGTCGTCGCGGTGCTGCCGATCGCCTGCTCGTATCCGTTCTTTCAGAAGTATTTCATCTCGGGCCTGACCATCGGCGCGGTGAAAGGCTGACATTCCTTCGCAACGAACGGCGCAAGCCGTTTGTCAATACGCACACAAGGAGGCACCCCAATGAAGAAAATGGTTTCCTTGTTCCTGGCGCTCCTGATGGCGCTCACCATGGCGTCGTTCGCGTCCGCTTCGGAACCCGTGGAGCTCATCTGGTGGATGGGCACCGACTCGATGGCCCCTGTGGACCAGGCGATGGTCGAGGCTGAACTCAACAAGATGAGCGCGGAAGCCCTCGGCATCACCATCAAGTGCACCTACATGACCAATGACCAGGTGAAGCTGGCCATGTCGTCCGGCGAATACTTCGACATCTGCTTCACCTCCAACGGCTGGTACAACGATTTCAGCATGAACGTGTTTGACGGCATGTTCTACAACATCGACGGCAAGGTGCAGGAGCTGACGCCCGCGCTGTGGGAGTCGATGCCTGAAATGCTGTGGCAGGGTTCCTATGTCAATGTCAACGGTGAAAAGGGCCTGTACGCCGTGCCGGTCATGAAGGACTACGGCATCGAAGTGTTCTGGATCATCGACATCGACTATTTTGTCACCGAAAAGGGCATGAAGATTCCGGAAACGATGAGCTTCAACGACATCGAGCCGTATCTGGAGATGTACAAGAAGGATCATCCGGAAGATTATCCGATCAAGGAAGCCCGCGGCGGCATCACCTCCTGGTCCAACTTCCTTGACTGGATCAACCAGGATGTGGGCATCGCGCTGTCCTACAACGACATCGGCACCGAAAAGGAAGGCACCGTGTACCTGTGCTACGAGATGCCGGAGTACATCGACCGTGTGGCCAAGGTTCATGAGTGGTACGAGAAGGGCTACATCAATCCCGACGCCGCCGTCACCGAGGCGCTGCCCCGCACGGCCCGCGGCGTGATCCAGTCCGGCCAGGGCTTCTACGGCGCCGATTCCATCTGGTCCAACGCCCGTCAGAAGGCCTCCGCGATCTCCCGCTTTGACGGCCCGTTCCTCTCCACCTACTCGCTGCAGGGTTCGCTCCTGGCGATCAGCGCGGCGTCCAAGCATGTGGACGAAGCCCTGAAGATGCTCGAGTACGTCAACACCAACGCGGAATACCGCAACATGATGCGCTACGGCCTTAAGGACGTGCACTACACCTGGAACGAGGATGGCACGGTCACCAAGACCCAGCAGGGCAAGGACAACTACTCGCCCTGGGCGTACACGCAGGGCTCCTACTCCCTGAGCGCCGTGGAAGCCTCGCCGTTCCCGTCCGTTCCGGCGGACCCGAACATGTGGCAGGTCGTGTGGGACGGCTACAAGGATGCCGTCACCTCCGCCGCGCTGGGCTTCGCGTTTGACTACACGCCGGTTCAGAACCAGGTGAACGCCTGCATCGCGATCAAGAACATGTACCTGTACGAGATGCAGACCGGCACCTCCGACCCGGCGGAAGTGTTCCCGCAGATCATCAAGGAAATGGAAGACGCGGGCATCCGTGACGTCATCGCCGAGGCACAGAAGCAACTGGACGAGTTCCTCGCTTCCAAAAAATAAGGGAGCAAAAGAAATGGTCGGGCCGTCGCGCGTAAAAGCGCGGCGGCCCTTTTCCTGGTTGCGCGCAAGCCGCGCGCGGCAGCCGTTTGATCGCGGCCGGCATGTCTCCCCCCCCCGCAACAAAAAGAAGGGGTCCGGGGACAAGTCCCCGGCGGATTCCAAAGGCAGCGCCTTT
>CAZUIA010000241.1:0-4209 GCA_964620835.1 uncultured Oscillospiraceae bacterium | reverse complement strand
AAAAACCTCCACGCCTGGCTGTGCCAGATCAACCTGCACGACATGCCGACCAACAACTGGCGGTTTTTCCGCGTGCTGGTGAACGCGGGCTTCCAGCTTTGCGGCCTTCCCTTTTCCAAGGAGCGCCTGGACGAGGATTTCGCGCTGATCGAATCGCACTACGAAAGCGACGGCTGGTATTACGATTACCCGGACCAGCGCGAATACTACACGCCGTGGGGGTACCACTACTACGGCCTGGTGTACGCGCTTGCTATGGAAAAGCTGGACCCGGAGCGCGCTAGGCGCTATCGGGAGCGGGCGGCCGCGTTCGCGCCGCGCTTTGCGTGCTGGTTTACAAAAGACGGCGCTGCGCTTCCCTACGGCCGCAGCCTCACCTACCGGTTCGCCCAGGGCGCGTTCTGGTCGGCCATGGCGCTCGTCGGCGTGACCGCGCCGGGGCTTTCGCTGGGCGAGATCAAGGGCCTGCTCCTTCGCAACCTCAGGTGGTGGCTTCAAAAGCCCATCTTCACCGGCGACGGCCTGCTCTCCATCGGCTACGGATACCCGAACCTGCTGATGGCCGAGGGCTACAACGCGCCCGGCTCCCCCTATTGGGCGCTCAAGACCTTCGCCGTGCTCGCGCTGGCGGAGGATCATCCGTTCTGGACATGTGAGGAAAAGCCGTACGAGCCGCCCCACACGCTCCGGGACGAGGGCCTGCGTGCGCTGATCGTGCGCGATGCAGAGGGGAGGCAGGTGCAGGCGTTCACGGCGGGCAACCACGCCACCGGGCACATGTTCGACGAGGCGAAGTACGAGAAGTTCGTCTATTCCACGCACTTTGGCTTCAGCGTGCCCAAGGGCCTGATGTGGCTTTCTCGCGGCGCGTTTGACTGCATGCTGGCTTTAAGCGACGACGGCGTGTACTGGCGCCCGCGCTATGGCTGCGAAAGCTTTTCCATTGAGGAAGATTGCGTGGTGAGCGCCTGGCGGCCGTTTGCCGACGTGCTCGTGACCACGAAGATCCGCCCATTGGGCGACGGGCGGCACCTGCGCGTGCACCGGGTCGTGACGCCCCGCCCGCTTCAGGCCGCCGAGGGCGGGTTTGCGATCCGCCGCGAGATGGGATTCGTGAAGCCTGAAACAGAGTGCGAAGGGGTGCGCTGTGCGGCCTTTGCGCCCTGGGGCCTGAGCGGCATCGCGGGCCTTCGCGGGTACGAACGCGCGGAGCTGCTCGCGGCCGAGCCGAACACCAACCTGCTTTATCCGCGCACCCTGCTGCCGACGCTGCACGCCGCCCTTCCCGCGGGCGAAACGACGCTCGCCTGCCTGGTGATCGGCCTGCCGCAGGGAGACAGGCAGCCATGGGAACATATGCCAAAGGAGGTCTTTACCGATGGACCGTTGGGCTGACGAGGTTTTTGCAAAGATCGTGCGCAAATATGAGCACAGTGTGCCCGTGGCGGCAAAGCAGGGGCTCATCCCCTACCGGGGCGCAAAGGGCGAGTGGATCGGCTCGCCCTACGAGGGGAACAGCTGGTGGACCGGCGGGTTCTGGCCCGCTCTGATGTGGCAGCTGTATGCCGCGACAAAAAGCGACCTCTTTGCGACCGAGGCGCGGCGCGTGCAGGCACTGCTCAAGGAGGAGCTTTTAAAGCACCACGGCCTGAGCCACGACGTGGGGTTCATGTACCTGCTCTCCTTTGGCGCGGACAAGCGCATCACCGGCAGCGAGCCGACGACGCAGACGCTTTTGCAGGCCGCCGACCTGCTGGCGGGCCGGTTCAACCCGGCCGGGTTCATCCGGGCGTGGAACGGCGCCGGCCGCGCGGGCTGGGCGATCGTCGACTGTCTGATGAACCTCCCGCTCCTGTACTGGGCCAGCCGCCACACAGGCGATCCGCGGTACGCAAAGATCGCGGACCTGCACGCGGACACGTCCATCCGGCACTTTGTGCGGCCGGATGGCTCCTGCAACCATATCGTCATCTTTGACCCGAACACCGGCGAGGTGCTGGAAACGCCGGGCGGCCAGGGGTACGCGCCCGGGTCCAGCTGGTCGCGCGGGCAGGCGTGGGCGCTGTACGGTTTTGCGCTTTTGTATTACAACACCAAGGAGCCGCGGTACCTGAAAAACGCCCGGCGCATCGCCGACTATTTTCTTGCGAACATCCGCCCGGACGGCCTGACGGACTGCGACTTCCGCCAGCCCGAGGATGAGGAGCGCCTGGACAACATCGCGGGAGCCTGCGCCGCCAGCGGCCTGCTGCTGCTCAAGGACTTGTTGCCCAACGGCGAAGCATACCGCGAGGCCGCGATTCGCATGCTGACCGCGCTGGATGCGCTGTGCGCCGACTGGTCCCTGGATCAATTCGGCATTTTGCAAAAGTGCACCGCCGCCTACCATGACGACGGCGCGGGCCGGCACATCAACATCGTGTATGGCGATTATTTCTTCATCGAGGCCATCTGCCGGCTGCGCGGCACGGACCCCAACCTGTGGGATGCGGACATCGACGAGGCGTAAGCGTAGGCAGGTGGCGAACGGACACAGTAGATCATGGCGCCGCGCCGGGGAAAAGCGCGGCGCCTTTTTCGCACCTTGTTTTCTCATCTTTTCATATCTTTTGCGCTTTGTCCTTGTCAGGCCGCAAAAGGTATACTACAATTTGTGGATAGGGCAAAAACGATCCCAAATGGAAATGGGGAGGCGAACGCGGATGCCTCGTGCGGACGATATGACCCGGGGCAAGCCGCTTGCGCTGCTGGTCCGCTTTGCGTTGCCGCTGATGCTTTCCTCCATCTTGCAGCAGCTGTATTCGCTGGCGGACAGCATGGTGGTGGGCCGGCTGCTGGGGGTGGAAGCGTTCGCGGCCGTGGGCGCCGCGTCGTTTCTCAACTGGCTGCCGCTGAGCATGCTGCTGGGGCTTTCTCAGGGGTTTGGCGTGCTGTTTGCCCAGCGCTTTGGCGCGGGCGACGGGGCGGGCCTGCGCCGCGCGGCGGCCATGGGCCTGCTGCTGGGCGCGGGAAGCTCGCTTTTCCTCACCGCGCTGGGCCTTGCCGCACTGCCGCTGCTGCTGACGCTGATGCGGGTCCCCGCGGAGCTTATGGAGGGTTCGGCCCAATACCTGACCGTCCTGTGGCTTGGTCTTTTGGTCTTTGCGCTGTACAATGTCAGCGCGGCGCTTTTGCGCGCCCTGGGCGACAGCCGCACCCCGCTCATGGCGCTGGCCGTCTCCACGGCCGTGAACATCGCCCTGGACATCCTTTTCGTCGCGGCGTTTCACATGGGCATCCGGGGCGTGGCGCTGGCTACGGTGGTCTCCCAGGCCGTTTCGTTTGTCTATTGCGCGGTGGCCCTCCGCAGCCTCCCCTTTGCCATGCCCCGCCGGGCGGACTACGCCCTGGATCTAAAGACCGCAAAACGTCTCTTGTCTCTGGGCGTGCCTCCTCTCCTTCGCGACGGGGTGGTCGCCGTGGGGGGCCTGTTCATCCAGACCGTGATCAACGGGTTTGGTGTGGCGTTTATCGCCGGCACCACGGCCGCGCGGCGCTATTTCTCCATGCTGGAAATGGTCGGTGCGGCCCTGGAGGGCGCGCTGGCCACCTTTGTCGCCCAAAACGCGGGCGCGAAGCGGCCGGAGCGCATCGCCTTGGGCACGCGCGCCGCGGTCATCGTTGCCACGGCGGCTGCTGTGATCACGGCCGCTGCGGCTTTCCTTTTGGCCGGGCCGCTGGTCTGGCTGTTTGTGGCCCAAGCGGAAGCGGAGGTCCTCCGCGTCGGTGTGGAGGCGCTGCGCGTCACGGCCCTGTTCTTGCCCGTGCTGTATCTGCTCTATCTGTACCGCGCCGCCCTGCAGGGCATGGGCGACACGGTCACGCCCATGCTTTCGGGCTTTGCGGAGCTGCTTCTGCGCATCGCCTGCGTGCTGCTCCTGCCGCCGCTGCTGGGCCGGTGGGGTGTTTATACGGCAGACGCCGTGGGCTGGGTGGGCGCCGCAGCGCTGCTGACCGCGGTGTATCACGCCAGGAAGGCGAAAGCCGGTCGGCTTTCGCAAAGGGCTGTATAAAGGTTCATTCCCAAAGAAAACGAAAAAGAGGCTGCCCCACGAAAAGAGCGGGACAGCCTCTTTTGATTTGTGAAGGAAAGAAAGGGTGGCGCGTGGATTTGAGCGGGCGTCCTCGCTCGCGTGCGCGCGAGCATCGGGGAGGAACGCCGCGCCGCAC
>CAZUIA010000240.1:0-4217 GCA_964620835.1 uncultured Oscillospiraceae bacterium | reverse complement strand
ATCTCCTCCTTGACCTGCTCGGGCGTCATGTACAGGTGCGCGTCGTCCTGCGTGAAGGCGCGCACCCGCATCAGGCCGTGCAGCGCACCGCTCATCTCGTGGCGGTGTACCAGGCCGAGCTCGGCCATGCGAAGCGGCAGGTCGCGATAGGAGTGCATCTTGCTCTTGTACACCAGGATGCCGCCGGGGCAGTTCATCGGCTTGACGCAGAAATCCATCTCGTCGATCTTGGTCATGTACATGTTGTCGCGGTAATGGTCCCAGTGGCCGCTCTGCTGCCAGAGCGCGCTGTTGAGCATGATGGGCGTTCTGATCTCCGTGTAGCCGTTTTCCGCGTGCACCTTGCGCCAGTGGGCTTCCAGCAGGTTCCGAAGCACCATGCCCTTGGGCAGGAAGAACGGGAAGCCCGGACCCTCGTCGGACAGCATGAACAGCTCAAGCTCCCGGCCGAGCTTTCGGTGGTCGCGGCGCTTGGCCTCCTCCATGCGCTCGAGGTATTCGTCCAACTGCTCCTTGGCCGGGAAGGCCGTGCCGTAGATGCGCTGGAGCATCTTGTTCTTTTCGCTGCCGCGCCAGTACGCGCCCGCCACGTGCGTCAGCTTGATCGCCTTCACCTTGCCGGTGGACGCAAGGTGCGGGCCCGCGCACAGGTCCACAAAGTCGCCCTGCCTGTAAAACGAGATCACCGCGTCCTCGGGCAGGTCCTCGATCAGCTCCACCTTGTACGGCTCGTTCCGCTCGTGCATGAAGGCGATAGCCTCCTGACGCGGCAATTCAAAGCGCTCCAGCCGCTCGTTCTTTTTGACGATTCTGGCCATTTCCCTTTCGATGGCCGCAAGGTCCTGCAAGGAAAACGGCTCCTCGGAATCAAAGTCGTAATAGAATCCGTTTTCGATCGCCGGGCCGATGGCGAGCTTGGTGCCGGGCCGCACGGCCAAAACCGCCTGCGCCAGGATGTGTGAGGCCGTGTGCCGGAAGGCGCGCCGCCCCTCCTCGGCGTCAAACGTGAGGAGTTCGACCTCGTCGCCCTGCTGCAGCGGACGCCACAGTTCGGCCGTGTGCCCGTTGACGCGCATCGCCAGCGCCTGTTTTTTCAGTTCCGCATCCTGCGCGGCCACGTCAAAGCCCGTCATGCCTTCTTTTTGAATGATTTCCATTTCCTCCACCCTTTCTGCAATAGAAAAAGCCCATCCCCTCTGCGGGGACGGGCATACTGCCGTGGTTCCACCCTGCTTTGTTTCCGGCCGGTCAGGCCGACAAAACCTCATGGTCGCTGTATCGCGGCGCGCGCCTGCCGTCCGGGGGTGGTCTTCGCCTGGGCCCGCCCGCACGGCTTTCACCTCTGCCGCGCTCTCTTTGGAGCGGATTCCCCGGGTACTCTTCCCCGTCATCCGGTAAGATTGAAAAATATCATACTACGCAGGCGCAAAAAAGTCAACCGGTTTTTGCTTGGGCATGCGGTTTTTCAGCCGTTTCCTCCGATGCCGACCATCCTCACGTTGCCGCCCGGGGACCAGATGTCCACGCCGTACGAGTCAGGCAACGCGGAATCGATCTCCGGACCCTGCTGCGTAAGGAGGATGGACCAGTAGCGCTTCTCCCCTCCCGACGACATAAAGGCCACGTTCGGGCGGTATAAGCGCAGCGCCTCGGGCGCGACGCCTTCCAGGCTGCAGACCGTCTCGGCGGCAATGCGCAGCGCCGTTTCATGCGGAAGGTCCCCTTCGCCGGGCAGGGTATACCAGCCGCTGCTTTCCAGCGCCGCTGTGTCCGGCGCCCAGGAGCTTTCGCCCTCGTACTTCGCGCGCCACGCTTCGATCAGCTCGTCCACGGCCTCGTTTTTCGGGTGCTCCACATCCGCGTAGGGCGCGACGCTTTGCGAGGTGAGGAACAGGGTTCGCACCCGGCGGGTCTCGGCGTTGATGACCACGAGAAAGCCCAGGCGGTCCGCACCGGGAAGCGGATCGATGAAGGTGATGTACCAGCAGGGTTCGCCCGGGGGCACCATCTGCATGGAACTCGTCTGAAGAAACGCAAAGTCGGGCATGAGGCGGGAAATGACTTCCAAGGAATAGCTTTTCAGGGAAAGGAGCGTTTCCACAGCCAGGCGCAGGGCCTCCGTCATCTGCAAGTCGGTTTCCTTGGGCCGGCTGTACATGCCGTCCGCCGGGGGCAGCACCCAGCGCTCCTGATATTGCTTTTCCCAGGCCGCGATCACGGCGTCGATGTCCGCGGCCTCGCGCGCGAAAGCGCCGGGCGCAAAGCAGCAGGCCAGGGCGAGGACCAGCAGGAGCGCGATCCTGTTCGCTTTTTTCTTGTTATCCATGGATCTCTCCTTCCTCCCATGCAAAATCGATCGATGGGATATATTCAGACCAATCGGTCCCTACCGAAATACTTCGAATCGTTCCATTGTGCGGATTGACCTCCAGCATATAGGAAGTGAGCGAAGAATTTTCGCCGATAGGCGCGATGAGCACCACCCAGGAACCGTCGTAAAACGAAAAGGCGGGGCTGTAGTTTTCAAACATGCTTACCGTTCCGTCTTCAAGCAGCAAAACGGCTTCGATAGCAAGGCGCAGCGCCTCCGTCTGTGAAATCATGAAGGACGCTGCGGTATATGGCTCCCCTCGCTGCTCCCAAAAGCTCCATTCCTTCGTCTCCTGATACGCTTCCTTCCACGCTTCGGCAAGCCCGGCGGCATCGTTTGGCTCCGCCGCTGCCGTCGAAAGGGCGGCCAGGCACACCAGCAGCGCCAGCAGCGCCGCCAGCTTCTTATCCGTCCGATTTTGCATGCGTTCGCACCTCCTTGTCACGAAATCAGCCGCGGCTGCCATTTTGGTAAAAACGCACCCTCCCGGTCAAGGCATCCACATACACCGCGTAGGGCTCGGCCTGCGCCTGGATGTCATGCGGCATAAAGTTGACGACCCACTCTCGCACGCCGTTCTCGCGTACAAGGAAATAGAAACCAGGGACGTATGTGTCCAGCGCATTGTCGCCGTTGAACTTCAGTACGAGCTTTGCCGCGGTGCGAAGCGCCGCTTCCTGGGACAGGTCGCCGGTTTCAGGCAGGGCATAGGGGCTATACCGTCCGCCGGCAAGCGCGATGGGGTCTGGCATATAGATGTCGTCCCCGTCGTACAGCCCCTCCCAGCCGGCGATCAGCCTGTCCAAGGCTCCCCCCGTTTCCGCCACCGTTGGCGTCAGAAGCGATCCGGCCAGGAGTAGGGCCACCAGCGCAATGCCCAACACCGCCCCGCCGCGCCTTTTGCGCTCCGTAAAAAACAGGGTATCCAGCCGCGCCTTCATCGCCTTGACCCCTCCTGTAAACTGTGTGGAAAGCTTCATGCCCCCGGCGCATTGGGGCAAAATGGCCAGGATGGCTTCGCCGTAGCGGTCACGCAGGTCCGGCGCAAGGCCGCGCACCACCTCGGCGTCGCAGGAGATTTCAAGGTCCCGGGCAGCTTCACGAAGCATCAGGTGCACCAGCGGGTTGAACCAGTGGACCGCGTTTGCCACCGTGAGCAGCAGCTTGTACCACAGATCCTTGCGCTTGAAATGCACCAGCTCGTGCGCGAGCACCAGATTTTTTGTCCCGTCCGGGCAGCCGCAAATCCCCTCGGGGAGGAGCAGCTTCGGTCGGAAAAAGCCCAGGAGCATGGGGCTTTTCGCATCCTTGCAGACAAGCACCTCAAGCCTTGGAGAAACGCCCATCGCACCCAGCATAAAGCGCAGGCGGGCGAGAATCGCCTCCTCCGTGACGGGCGCGCTCCAGCGCAGCAGGCGGTTTCGCTGCACGCGGTACCCTAGCAGTTCCTTGCACAGGAACAGCGCGGCCCCGGCGAGCCAAACGGCCGCAATCGCCGTTTCAGGCGTGATCGGCGCGCGAGCCTTTTGCGCGGTCGGTTCTGCGTCCGCATCCCCTTCAGGGGTCTTTTCGGTTTCGCCCGCCTGCGGCGTGGCCGCGAAAAGCCGGCCGTTGAGAGCCTCTTTGCCCGGCGTAGCCTCCGCTTCCATGGCCGGCGGCAGCGTCACCGGCACCGAAGCGCTCGGCAGCGCAAAGCCGACGGGGATCAGCAGTCGAACCGCCAGGGCCAGCCAGAGCCAGTATTTCAGCCTGGCGTCAAATGCCCGGTTCAGCTTTGCCGACAGCAGCTTGACAACCAGGATGATCACGCCGGCCACCAGGGAAACCTGCAGAAGGTTGAACAGAA
>CAZUIA010000239.1:2062-4267 GCA_964620835.1 uncultured Oscillospiraceae bacterium | reverse complement strand
GGGCGCATGCGGTTTTTTCGCGCTATCCTTTGGGCGGCGTGACCAGGGTGACCAGGTTGCCCTCCGGGTCGAGAAGCTGCAGGGAGCGTGCGCCCCAGGGCCAGGTGGTCGGCGGGTTGACGATGCGGACTTTCAGGCGCTTGACGCGGTCGTATTCCGCGTCGACGTCCGGGGTATAGAAGCTGAGGATGGTCCGGCTGCCGGACGGGCTTACGGGCAGGCCCATGTCGCGCCGCGCGGCGCTGGCACTGTAGATTGCGAAGCCGGCGCCCTGCAGCGAAAACGACATGTGGGTGGCGCCGCCCTCCGCTTCCGTTTGGAGCAGCGCCTCGTAAAAGGCCGTGAGGGAAAGCACATCCTCCGTGAGCAGGCATATGCTTGCAAGCGTCATAGGGGTGCCTCCTCCGGGACCGACAGGGCCTTGTCCGCGAACGCGCGCGCCGCCTTCATCGCCGTGGGGAGCGGCAGCGCGTCCAGTTCGGCTTTGGAAACAAAGCGCCAGCCCTCGGGGCAGGTGGGGCTTTGCGCTTGAAAACGGAGCAGGTGCATGTCCCAGATGATGTGCGTGAACACATGGCGCGCCTCGCCCACCTCTTCCACAAAGCGGGCTGTTATGCTCAGTTTACGAAGGTGTTTCTCCACTTCTGAGGGAGAAACGGCGTGGTCAAAGCCTGGGAAACACCACAGGCCCTGCAGCAGCCGCTCCTCTCGCCGATGAAGCAGCACGCGGTCTTGGTGGAAGACCAGCGCCACACCGCGCGGCAGGACCTTTTGCGCGGCCTTTCGCTGCTTGACGGGCAGCGCGTCCGCGTCGCCAGCGTCATAGGCGTCGCAGAACTGCCGCACCGGGCATGCGTCGCACCGGGGCGCGGGCTGGCAGATGCGCGCGCCCAGTTCCATCATGGCCTGGTTGAAGTCTCCGGGGCGATCTTCCGGGACCAGCGCGGCGGCGTGCGCGAAAAGCCGCCGCTTGACCGAGGGGATGCCCACGTCCTCCCGGATGCCGAAAAGGCGCGAGACGACGCGCTCCACGTTGCCGTCCACCGCGGGGGTGCGGATGCGAAACGCGATGCTCGCGACCGCCCCGGCGGTGTAAGGGCCGATGCCCGGCAGCCGGCGCAGCGCGGCAAGGTCGGCGGGAAACGCGCCGCCGTGTTCGGCGATCACCGCCTGCGCGCAGCGTTGCAGGTTGCGCGCCCGGCTGTAGTAGCCAAGCCCTTCCCATGCCTTGAGCACGTCCTGCTCCGGGGCTTCCGCCAGGGCGTTGACGGTTGGAAAGCGGGAAAGAAAGCGCGTGAAATAGCCGACGACCGTCTCGGCGCGCGTTTGCTGCAGCATAATTTCGGAAACCCAGATGGCGTACGGGTCATGCACGCGCCGCCAGGGCAGGTCGCGTTTTTCACTATCGTACCATTGTAGAAGCGTGTTTTGCATAAAGGCATTGTAACACATGGGATAGAATATTGAAATGTGGAAAGAATAGGAGATAACGGGAGAGAAGCGGAGAAATGGATTGGAATTTAAAGGATAAAGGATGATATTTCCGGATTTTCCAGGTTTTTCCCTCTTGCCATGCCGTTGATTCTATTATAAACTTACCACTGTCGGTTAGCACTCAACAGAGATGAGTGCTAACAAAGCGAAAAAACAAGGAGGAGCATTCCATGCAGATTAAGCCTCTCGGCGACCGTGTGGTGATCAAGAACGCCGAAGCGAACGAAGTATCCAAGGGCGGCATCATCCTGGCCGGCAGCGCCAAGGAAAAGCCCCAGATGGCCGAAGTGATCGCCGTGGGTCCCGGCGGCAACGTGGATGGCAAGGAAATCACCATGCACGTCAAGGCCGGACAGCGCGTGATCTATTCCAAATATGCCGGCACGGAAGTGAAGCTGGACGGCGAAGAGCTGATCATCGTCCGCCAGAGCGACATTCTCGCCGTGGTCGAATAAGGAAGGAGAAAAACAGCATGGCTAAGCAATTGCAATACGGCGCGGAAGCGCGCAAGGCCCTGGAAACGGGCGTCAACGCCCTGGCGGATACCGTGAAGATCACCCTGGGGCCCAAGGGCCGCAATGTCGTTCTTGACAAGAAATTCGGCTCCCCGCTCATCACCAACGACGGCGTGACCATCGCCAAGGAGATCGAGCTGGAGGATCCCTTTGAGAACATGGGCGCGCAGCTGGTGAAGGAGGTCGCCACCAAGAC
>CAZUIA010000239.1:0-2052 GCA_964620835.1 uncultured Oscillospiraceae bacterium | reverse complement strand
AACGACGTCGCAGGCGACGGCACGACGACCGCCACGCTGCTGGCGCAGGCCATCATCCGCGAGGGCCTGAAGAACCTGGCCGCCGGCGCCAACCCGATGATCCTCAAGAAGGGCATCGAGGCCGCCACCGAAGCCGCCGTCGAAGGCCTGAAGGCCCTATCGAAGCCCATCGGCGGCAAGCAGGAAATCGCCCAGGTCGCGGCCATTTCGGCCAGCGACGCCACCATCGGCGAACTGATCGCCGACGCGATGGAAAAGGTCGGCAACGACGGCGTCATCACCGTGGAAGAATCCAAGACGATGAAGACGGAGCTGAAGCTGGTCGAGGGCATGCAGTTTGACCGCGGCTATGCCTCCGCGTACATGGTCACCGACAAGATGGAAGCGGTGCTGGATAACCCGCTGATCCTGATCACGGACAAGAAGATCACCAACATCCAAGAGATCCTGCCGCTTTTGGAGCAGATCGTGCAGTCCGGCAAGAAGCTGCTGATCATCGCCGAGGACGTCGAGGGCGAGGCGCTGGCCACCCTGATCCTCAACAAGCTGCGCGGCACGTTCCACTGCGTCGCCGTCAAGGCCCCGGGCTTTGGCGACCGCAGGAAGGCCATGCTGCAGGATATCGCGATCCTGACCGGCGGCCAGGTGATCACCGAGGAATTAGGCCTGGAGCTGAAGGACGCGACGCTTGACATGCTGGGCACCGCGCGCCAGGTGAAGATCGACAAGGAGAACACCACCATCGTCGAGGGCGCGGGCGACGCGTCCGAGATCAAGGCCCGCATCAACTCCCTGAAGGTGCAGATTGAGGAGACGACGAGCGATTACGACCGCGAGAAGCTCCAGGAGCGGTTGGCGAAGCTGGCAGGCGGCGTGGCCGTCATCTCCGTGGGCGCGGCGACCGAGACGGAAATGAAGGAGCGCAAGCTGCGCATCGAGGACGCGCTGGCGGCGACCCGCGCGGCGGTCGAGGAAGGCATTGTGCCGGGCGGCGGCGTGGCGCTGCTGGACGTGCTGGACAGCGTGAAGGCGCTTTTGCCCAAGTTCGAGGGCGACGCGAAGACGGGCGTTTCCATCGTGCTGCGCGCGCTGGAGGAGCCGGTGCGCCAGATCGCGCTCAACGCGGGCATCGAGGGCAGCGTGGTGGTCGATACGATCAAGAAGGCGAACAAGCGCGGCTTTGGCTATGACGTGCTGCGCGATACATACGTCGACATGAACGAAAGCGGCATCACCGACCCGACGAAGGTCACCCGTTCCGCCCTGCAGAACGCGGCTTCCATCGCGGCGCTGCTGCTGACGACCGAGAGCCTGGTGGCCGATATTCCCGAAAAGGAACCCGCGGCGCCGGCCGGCGGCGGCATGGGCGGGATGTACTAAGCCGAAAAAGGCATAGGGCAAGGGGTTTGGGGCCGTCGCGCCGTTTGGCGCGGCGGCCCTTTTCAAACGTACGGGGCTGTTGCACGCTTTGGCGCAACAGCCCTTCCGCCATGCAAAGCCCCCCCGCCCGCATGAAAAAAGACAGGGTCCGGGGATGAAATACCCGGCGGATTCCAAAGGCGGCGCCTTTGGCCGCCGGAGGCCCTTTTCCGCGCGGTTTGAAGCCGCCAAAGAACGGACGGCCCGGCTCCCCCGCGCCGCACCCTTTTCCGTCCCCAACACCCGTGCGGCGCGGGTGCCTCCCCGATGCTCGCGCGCAAGCGAGAGAGGACGCCCGCACAAACTGGGGCCTTCCCCTATCGTTTCCAGATTGTTTTGCGGACCGAAGCTTTTTCATGCGGCGGTTTAAGCCGTTGACAAACTGCGGTTTGTCAACGGGGAGGAAGGATTCGGCCTGAAATCCTGCGGGATTTCCGGGCGGCCTCAGGCAGAACGCCCCGTCAAACGCTTCGCGTTCGCCTCCGGCCCGGCATTGTCGCGCTGTCCGCTATCGCGTCCATCGCTCTGTGCCGGTCCGCGGCTACGCCTCGCTGTATCGGCCACTGGCCGCGCTCGGCTTCGCCGGGTTTCGGGCGGCGAATTTACAATTCGCTCGCCCTCATCCCACCCTTC
>CAZUIA010000238.1:0-4293 GCA_964620835.1 uncultured Oscillospiraceae bacterium | reverse complement strand
CCCGCCGCCTTCACGCGCGCCGCCACCTCGATGATCTGCTCCTCGCTTTCCACCGAGCAGGGCCCCGCGATGAACTGGAAGTGGCCGCCTCCGATCCGGATGCCGCCCGTCTCCACCACGGTGTCGTCCGGATGGAATTTACGGTTCGCGCTCTTATACGGCTCGGTGATTCTGGTGACGGACTCGATCATTTCAAGGCCCTCCAGGAGCTCCATGTCCACCGAAGCGGTGTCCCCGATCAGCCCGATGATCGTGCGGTATTTTCCGTGGGAAATGTGCGGCTCCAGCCCTTTTTTGCGGAACCAACCGCAAAGGTTGTCGATTTGCTGCTCGGTTGCCCCGTCCCTCAGCACCGCGATCATAGCGCACCCTCCTTATTTGTTGATAAAAAAGCCGGGCAGTGATTTTCACTGCCCGGCTGGACCGACTGTTGCGACGCTGTCGTCAAGCTTTGTTTGCAGCACAAACCACTTTTACTTTCCCCATGGTAAAGTAAAAGTAATAAAATGCGCCGAAAAAAGCGGACGGAAACATCTTTTATCTCCCTATGTTTATTTTCCGTTATTTTACCATGGCAAGGGGCTGATGTCAAGAAAAACGCCGTGTCTATGTGAATTATTGCATGGGCCACCTTTGCATGCGCGCTCCCTCCCCCTCCCCCGTTTCGCTTTTGCCTGTGGAGGCGGATACGCCCGCGGCAGAGGGCATGGTGCGCCCGCGGGCGCGGGCCTTCCCCCTTTTCTTTTTTGCGCTCAAAAATCGGAGCGCTTCACGGAGGATATGCATTGGGATGTATACGTTTTACGCCCGTTGGTCCGGCGCGCGCGATCATGAAACCTTTACGCTAATTCTACGGTTGCTTTATTGACATTGCGGGACGGCAATGTTAGAATAGGACATAGTATTTGAATATATTTAACAATTCTAGACAAAGGAGCCGATAATATGGTGCAAGCAAAGCGCGGGGGCATCCGGCCCATCGGGCGAAAAAGGAAGAAAAAGACGCTGTATGAGCACGTGGAGCCTTACCTGTTTTTGCTGCCCGCTTTGCTGGTATTCGGTATTTTTTTATATTATCCCTTTTTCAAAACCGTCTATCTGAGCACCTTTTTGACGGACAAGTACGGGCAGGCCAAAATTTTTTATGGCCTGACCAACTACTATGACATCCTCTTTGGCAAGTACAGCGCCTCCTTTCTCAACAGCCTGTGGGTCACGGTGAAGTTTGTCGCCATGGTGTCCGTCGGCGGGCTGCTGATCGGGCTGACGACAAGCCTGATGACCGTGGGAAAGTTCCCCGGAAAGACGTTCGCCACGGCGATTTACGCGATGCCGATCGCCATTGCGTCCGCCGCCGCGGCCATGTCGTTCAAGATGATCCTGCACCCGTCCATCGGCCTGCTCAACTCGGTGCTCGGCACGAAGAATTCCTGGGTCTCCGATCCCGTCTGGGCGCTGCCGATCATGGCGCTACTTACCGTCTGGCTGACAAGCGGCATCAACTTTATCTTCATCGGCGCGGGGCTTCGGAATATCCCGGACGACCTATATGAAAGCGCCTCCATCGACGGCGCGGGCTATTGGCGCAAGTTCTTCAACATCACGCTGCCCTGCCTTTCGCCGACGCTGTTCTTTCAGATCGTCATCAACATCATCGGCGCGTTCCAGTCCTTCACGCAGATCCGGCTGCTCACGCAGGGCGGTCCCAACGAGGCGACCAACGTGATCGTCTACTCCATCTATCTGGACGCCTTCCGCAATTTCCGCTTCGGCTCGGCGGCGGCGCGCTCGATCATTCTCTTTGTCATCATCCTGGTCATCACGTTGATCCAGTTCAGCATGGAGAAAAGGAGCGTGCATTATTGATGTATCAAAACCTTTCGCGCCGCCATCGGGAGATCCTCCTGCGCTGCGGCCGTCTATGCCTGAACATTCCCTTTGTGGTCGTCATCATGATGCCGCTTTTGTATACCCTCATGATGAGCGTCAAGCCCGCAAACGAGATCTACACCCGCTTTTTCCCCTCGACGTTCGACTTTGTCAGCTACGCGCACGTTTTCACCAGGACGCCCATTCCGCGCAACATCCTCAACTCATTTGTCGTTTCCACCACCGTGACGCTCGGTCAGATGGCGACCTGCTCCATGGCGGCGTTCGCGTTTTCGTTCCTGGAGTTTCGCGGGCGGAATTTTCTGTTCCTGTGCATTCTTGCCACGATGATGGTGCCCTGGGAAGCGACGATCATCGCCAATTACCTGACCGTTTCCTCCTGGGGATGGCGCGACACGTACAAGGTGCTGATCGTGCCCTACCTCTGTTCGGCGATGGGCGTGTTCCTGCTTCGCCAAAACTACCTCACCTTCGCCAAGGAGCTGCACGAGGCCGCGAAGCTGGACGGCTGCAACAACTGGCGCTTTTTGCTCACGATCGTCATTCCGCTGGCGCGGCCCGCGCTGGGCGCGCTGGGCGCCTATGTGTTTTTGAACACGTGGAACCAGTACTTCTGGCCGCTGCTGGTCACGGATTCCAACAGGGTGCGCACGGTGCAAATCGGCATTTCACAGCTGTACGACATCGATTCCGAGCAGATCGGCCTGATGATGGCCGGCGTGGTGATCGTGATCATTCCCTCCCTGTCGATCTTTGTGTTCATGCAAAAGCAGCTCATCAACGGCCTGATGGCCGGCGCGGTCAAGGGCTAGGGCATAACGCCTTCGGGCGTTGCTATACACCATTTTTCACCTGTAGAAAGGAGCCATCACCATGAAGAAATGCCTGTCCCTGCTGCTGAGTCTTCTCATGGTACTCTCCCTCACCTCTTCCGCCATGGCCGCGGAAGGCAAGACGGAAATCGTCTTTTGGTATTCCCTGGCGGGCACCAACGCGGACGCCATCGCCAAGATGGTCGAAAACTTCAACGCCTCGCAGGACAAGATTTTCGTCAACGCGCAGTATCAGGGCGAATATGACGACGCGATCAACAAGCTGAAGGCCGCCGGCATGGGCCAGCTCCCCTGCGACGTGGTCCAGTCCTACGAGATCGGCTCACGCTTCCTGATTGACAGCGGCTGGATCGTCCCCATCCAAAGCTTCATCGACGCCGAAGGCTGGGATACCTCGGTCATCGAGCCGAACCTGCTGGCGTACTACACGGTGGACGGCAAGATCAACGCCATGCCGTTCAACTGCTCCACGCCGCTGATGTACTACAACAAGACCGCCTTTGACGAGGCCGGCATCACCGAGATCCCGACGACGGTCGACGGCATTTTGGAGATCGCCCCGAAGCTGACGACGTACAACGCCGACGGCTCCATCGCCCGCTACGGCTTCCTGTTCAGCAACTACGGCTGGTTCTTTGAGCAGTGGACCGGCAAGATGGGCCGCGAATACGTCAACAACGGAAACGGCCGCGAAAGCTATGCCACCCAGGTCATGTTCGGCGAAAACGGCGCCGCGCTGGATATCTTCAAGATGTGGGAAAAGCTCGCCGCGAGCGAGTATACCACCTACATCGAGCGCGGCGGCACCGCGCAGGGCCGCGCCGCGTTCGTCGCCAATACCACGGCGATCTTCCTCGCCTCCACTGCGAACCTGGCGGGCGTCCTGGCCAACGTGGGCGACGCCTTTGAGGTCGGCACGGCGTTCTTCCCCTATGTCAACGAAGGCGACGCGGGCGGCGTTTCCACCGGCGGCGGCTGCCTCTGGATGATCGAAAGCCAGGATGACGCCAAAAAGGCGGCGACCTGGGAGTTCATCAAGTACATGGTCTCCGCCGAGGAGCAGGCGGTCTGGAACGCCGTGACCGGGTACTTCCCGATCAACATGGGCGCGCACGAGACCGAAACGTTCAAGGCCAACATCGAGAAGTATCCGCAGTTCCAGACCGCGCTGGACCAGCTCCACGCGTCCGGGCCGGAGTACGTTGGCTCCATGCTGAGCGTGTTCCCCGAGGTTCGCCAGTATGTGGAGGATATCACGGAGAAGGTCTTCCTCGGACAGGTCACCGCCGAGCAGGGGGTTGAGGAGCTTGTCACCCTTGCCAACGACGCGATCGAAATGTACAACCTGACCAACTACTAAAAATAAGAAGGCGTCGGATGCCCCCGTGTGGAGCGTTCGGTGCGCGGCAAGGATTTTGAGGGCCGGGAGGGTGTTGTATCCCTCTCGGCTTTCTTTGCGCGGGAAAGGGTGCGGCGCGGGGGTGCCGAATCTGCCCCTTCTTCGCGGCTTTGGTCCGCGCGAAAAAGGGCCTCCGGCGGCCAAAGGCGCTGCCTTTGGAATCCGCCGGGG
>CAZUIA010000237.1:0-4296 GCA_964620835.1 uncultured Oscillospiraceae bacterium | reverse complement strand
TCCAGACTGTGATAAGCTCCCGGGAGAGCTCGAGAGGGTTCGCAAACCCTCTCGACTCAAATCAAATCCTCCGCGCCAGCCGCATTCACTATTCCGCCACTGGCGGGTGAATGCTCCGGTTCATGTACGGTGGATTTGCGCAGATTCCGTAGGCATAGCCGGAGGAATCTGTACTTTCTCCCTGAGGCCGCCCGGAAATCCCGCAGGATTTCAGGCCGAATCCCTGTTCCTTCTCCGTTGACAAACCTCAGTTTGGCAACGGCCTCCCCCCGCCCTGCCTTATTCTTCGCTCACCACCGCGGTAAGCGCCCTTCGCACCGCGCCGCGGCCCTCCATCATCTGGCTGAAATATCCGCGCACCTTGGCCGAAAGGCCCGCGGCCACCAGATCCGCGCCAAAGAGCGTTTCGTCCGAAAGCAGTTCGTCCGTCAGCCCGGCGGCCATGCGGGCGCGCACCTCCGAAAGCCTCGGGTCCGGGCTTGGCGAAAACGTGTTGCCCTCGTCGTCCACGCCGGTCAGGTAGCGAAGCCACGCCGCGAACACGAACGGCACGCACTTGAGCGACGCCTTGTCCTTCGTGCTCCGGATCGTCCACCCAAAGCGCACGGGCAGCTTTTGCGACGTGTCCGCGGCAATGCGCTGCGGGGTGTCGGGCAAAAACGGATTGGGCAGGCGTCGCGTCAGCACCTCGTCAAGGAACGCCTTGGGCGACAGCACGCCCGGGTCCTCCACCACGGGCAGGCTTTCGTCATACCCCAGCCTTTCGACGAACCGCCGAAGGTCCGCGTCGCGCATCTCATCCGCGATCTTCGTAAACCCAAGCAGGCACCCCAGCACCGCCAGCGCGGTGTGCAGCGGGTTCAGGCATGTGCCCACCTTCATCTTCTCCACCTTGTCCACCGTTTCCCGGGTGGTAAACACGATGCCCACCTTGTCAAGCGGCGGCCGGCCGTTTGGAAAATGGTCCTCGATCACCAGGTACTCGGATTCCTCCGCGTTGACGAACGCGGAGGTCACCGTGCCCTTTTCGGTACGGACGATGTCCGCGTCCTCAAAGCCGAGGCCGCGCAGCATGTCCGCCACTTCTTTCGCAGGGTGCGGGGTGATCTTGTCGATCATGGTGTTGGGGAAGGCGACCCTGTCCTTGACGTACGCAAGGAACGAAGCCGAAGCCTGGCCCTTCGCCGTCAGCGCCTCGGCGGCGGGCAGCACGGCGGCCTTCAATTTTTCGCCGTTGTGCGCGCAGTTGTCCATGCTCACGATGGCAAGCGGCAGGCCGCAGGCCTCAAAGCGGGCCAGAAGCAGCGCGGCGATCGCCGCCATCAGCGGGTTTTGCGGGGTGTACGCCTTTTCCGTGACCGTCAGACTCACCATTTGCAGCGACGGCGACGCGAACGCCTCCTTCAGCCGCGCCATGCCCTGCTCATCGGCCTTGATCGCCTCGGCCACGCTGCCGATCACGCGCTTGTCGATGCGCCCGTCGGAGCGAAGCACAGAAAGCAGGCACAGGTTGTCAAACGGCGCGTACGCGCGGTCAATGATCTCGCCGTCGTATGTCTCGCAGGCAATGACGCCCGTGTCCATATCGCCGTTTTCCAGCGCGCGCGACAGCGCGGCGCAGGGGAATGCGCGGAAGATGTTGCCCGCGCCAAAGTGCACCCAGCGGGGCGCCAGGCGGGTCTTTTCGCGCATGGCGGGGATGTCGTATTTTGGCAGGGTGACGCCCATCCGCTCCCATGCCGCGCGGTCTGAAAGGGTGTTCAGGTTCAGCTTCATGGCAGTTCCTCCTCCATTTGCCAAGCGCCCGCTTCACGAAAGGTGAAACGCGCGCTCGATGTCCTTCACTTCTTCGTCTGAAATCATGGCCACAGGCCCGATGTCGCGCGCGTCGATGACCGCGCGGGCGCTGTACTCAAGCACCTCCAGGCGGTCAAACGCGCTGAGCAGCGTCGCCCCGGTGACGATCACGCACTGGTTGTCCACCAGCGCCACGGGGCTTTTCGCGTCAAACGCCGCCGCCGTGCGGTCGATCTCACGCACGGTCGCGAAATACGGCAGCCGCCGGACCGTGCGCAGCATGATGTAGCTTTCGGGGATGGTGCGCGAATCAAACGCCGCGTCCGTCACCGCAAAGGCCATGATGGCCGACGCGTGCGCGATGATGACCGACCCGATGTCCGGATGCGCGTCATAGATCGCCTGGTGCAGCAGCGCCGAGCGGCTGGGCGTTTTGCCCGCCTCGCACATGCCGCCCTTGATGCGCACGAGGTCCTCGATATCGAGGTATTTCCGGTCCTTGTTGTACGGCGTGATCAGGAACGACCCGTCCGACAGCCGCTGGGAAAACGTGCCCTGCGTGCTGGTGAACAGGCGCTGGTCGTACGCGCGGTGGATGAGCTTGCACAGATCGCGCCGGGCCGCGCGCTCCTCGCTGGAGGCGACGGCCGGCACGAACGCGTCCAGGCGCGGGTGCGCCTTGGCCGCGGACAGGCGGATCTCCTCGTCGGTGAGGGATCTCGGTGTGCCGAGCTTCCTGGCGTACAGCTCCATGCGGCCGGAAAAGTCCAGCGTTTCAAACGCCATGAACGCGGAAAAGAGATCCTTGGCGCCGAGCACGCAGCCGTGGTTTTCGAGCATGACGGTGTTGACGCCCTCTTTGAACTTTTGCGCGATGTTCTCGCCAAGCTTCGCGCTGCCGGGCACCTCGTACGCGGCCATGGCCACCCGGCCGCACACCAGGGGCACGTCCGGCACCAGGCTGGTGCTCGGAATTTTGCGCGCGATGCTGAACGCCACCAGCGTGGGCGGGTGCGCGTGCAGGATGGCGTGGATGTCCGGACGGATGCGATAGATCTGTAAGTGAAACGGCAGCTCCACCGACGGCTTGTGCGGGCCGATGGCATGCCCGTCCGGCTTTACCTGGATGATGTCGTCCCGGGACAGCGACCCTTTGTCAATGCCGGACGGCGTGATCCAGATGTCCCCGTTTTCGTCCCGGATGGACAGGTTGCCGCCCGAGGTGGTCGTCATGCCGTAGGCATAGATGCGCTGCATGATCATCACCAGCTGGTCGGCCGGGTGCAGCAGCTCAAAGTACACGAAACCCCCTCCTTTGCCAGCGCGAAAATGCGCCCGGTTCAGTGTAGCGAAAACCGGCCGCGAATGCAAGGGGAAATGGCGGGCGGCGAGGGTTTCTTGCCTGCGGGGCGCTTTCTGCCAAAAATGCTAAGGGGCGTCCTTTCGGACGCCCCCAACAAGAACCGACGGGCCCGCGCCGCCAGCCTTCTCTCCGGTCACGGGCCGCGCGTTTCCATCCGTTTCCTGGCGCTAGCATGCCCGCTTTTCCTGCCGCAATGCGTGGAAAAAAACGGCAGAATCAGACGTATCGGTAAAAGCGCAGACTGTCAAAAAACCTCCAGAATCCGATCCGTCTCAAAAGAACCGGAACATCAAGGCCCTTGCATAAAATACGGCAATCGGTATCCCAACGGCGAGGGAGAGTAACGTGACAACCGTCTTTGCTTTGCCTGGTTCGGGAAAGAGTCTCCTAAGCAGCTTATACCCTATGATGCCGACAGCGCCGCCGCAGACATTCAGGATAACATCGTCTATGTCGCAAGCACCCACGCCCAAGACAAACTGAAGGATCTCTATCAAAACGGAAGTACCAAGCACGATCAGCAGGCTTTTGCCAACCCCTTTGTTTTTCAGCAGCACCTTGAGATACAGGCCGTACGGAATGAATACGGCTATATTCCCAAGGATATTTTGGATCGCCCGGGCTTTTTGCAGGGCGGTCTCCCCGCTTGTGTATTCCCGGATTGTTTTGAAAGGTATCAAATTATAGCTGCGCGACATACCTGCGCCGCTGGAAACAATGCCGATCCTAAAAAGCAGATCAAGCAGCAGGAAAACATAGAAAACAGCCACCACATAAAAAGCAATGGGAAGCACCTTTTTGATCATGCAGTACCCCGTCTTCGCGCGTTCACCGGCACGCACTTTTTGCGGCGAAAACCAATCGGCGTCTCATCTTCCATCCCGACCGCTTCTGCTATTTTAGCACAAGGGAAGGGAAATTCAAGCCCCGCGCATGCATGCGCCAGTATTCAGACCTTGAAATTACCATAGGGCTTTTTTGACGGGCCGAGCTTCAGGCGTATCGCCGCAAGCTCCTTCCGGTAAAAAACCGGTATCGCCGCCGCCGCCACGGCCAGCAGCGCCGCGTTGCCCGGCGCGCCCAGCGCGAAATACCAAAGAAGGCACGCGGCCAGCCAAAGCAGCGGCGCGGCCACG
>CAZUIA010000236.1:0-4366 GCA_964620835.1 uncultured Oscillospiraceae bacterium | reverse complement strand
CCAAGATCTGCCCGCGCCTTGTGCGGATTTCCGAAACGATCCATAAAAGCGCGGGCAGGACCGCCTGAAAGGGCATGGCGTACACCGCATAGTATTTGATAAACGCGAACATTTCCATCGTATTTTGGTAAAGGATGACCGAAAGCGCCACCGCCAGCAGGCCCGTGGGCATCACAAGGCGGCGGTAATCCCCGGCCTCAAAAAGCTTCGCCAGCCCTTTGCTGGCGGAAATCAGGCATACCGTGATCTTCGTAATGCCGGCCAGGATGAAATTGATGGAGATCGACCCCTCGATGCGCGACAGGAAATCGCCCAGGTTGATGACGCGCGCCGCCGCATAGGAGGGAAAATACACGATCGATATCACCGATGCCCCCAGCACGAACAGGTTGCGCAGGATGATGACCGCCAGCAAAAGGCTGCTGAACAAAATGCCGCCCAGGTAGATCTTTTGGGGATTGTCTTTCTTGTGGACGCAATCGGCGACGCTCAAAAACAGCACCGTCTCCCCCAGCGGAAAGGAGAAAATGCGAAGGGCGTCCGTTGCGATTTCGCCAAAGCTGTGCTCAAAAAAGGGCAGGATGTTGTCAAAATCCATCACGTTGATCGATAGGAGCACGGTTAGGATCACGATGGCAAACACCACCGGAAACGTCGCCAGCGCCCACTTTCCAAGCGCCTTGATCCCGCTCTTGGCGAGGTAGCACACCGCCAGCAGCATGATGAACAGCACCGGAAGCTGCGGCGTGTCCAGCAGGCTGGAAATCTGGATGAATTCCGAAAAGTTTCGCAGCACCAGCGCGCAAAGGTGCAGCGAGTACCAGACCATCAGCACGGTCACCGCCTTGCCCGCGATCTTGCCAAGCCGCGCCTCCAACGCGTCAAAAAAGTCCATGTCGGGGTTGAGCGCCATGATGCGGGCGTACATGATCACCACGGGGACCGTGTACACGATGGCGAGCAGCAGCGAAATCCAGGCGTCCTGCGCCGTTTCGGTGCTGACGCCCATCACGACGCTGCTGCCGAAGTTGAACATGATCAGCAGCGAAATCGCCTGGCGTCTGGACATGGGTTGATCGAGCATCGTGCGCTCTCCTTTCGTCCCGGTCGTTTTGCATTCGGGTCACGATATGCCAAACAGCGCGCCGACCACCTGTTCGATCAGCGTTGACGGCGAGGGGATCATAACCCCAAGCTCGTGAAGCATCAAGGCAAGGAAGCTGACGGCGGTCAGGGCCAAGTACAGCACCTTCACGCCCGCGGGGCAGTCTCCGGCGAGCTTTCGGAAATCCGTCAGCAGGATGCCGCCATATACCGCCAAAATGATTGCGATCATCATTTGTCAACGGCCTCCTTCGTCTTGATGAAGGCGCTGTTTTTGATGTTCACCTTGCTGGATACTTCCACCGCAACCGTCGGGAAAATCGCTTCCCAGTCTTCTTTCAGCCCCTCCCACATGCCCACGTCCCGCTGGTAGATCTTGTATCCAAAGCCGAACACGTCGGCCTTCAGCTCGCCCTGCGCCACTTGGACCAGGCGCTCGATGCGCTCCTGGATCATTTTGCCCGCCAGGCCCTCCAGCGCCTGAATCTGCGCGCTGTCCATGACGTCGATCGGCGCGGTTGTCTCCGCCAAAAAGACGTCGGTTTCGGTCTCGATCCGGAACGTGAGCTGCTCGCCTCGGTAGAAGAAGGAGGTCTTGGCCCTGCTGTCCTGAATCTCCAGCGACGTATCCGGCGATCCTGTGCCGCGCAAGGCCACCGGCAGAATACCGCCATGGCATTCGTTGGTGGCGATCAGAAGGAACTTGCTTTCCTCCGGCGCCAAGAACCCCTCCAGCTTGTCGCCGATAAACACGGCGATGCCGTCGGCCTCGATGATGGGCTGGCCGTCGTTTTCCGTGATGTGAAACGCGGGCAGCGTCAGCGCCGAGCCCGGGCAGTGGATCTCGAAAAACGCCTCGTACAGCTCGACATGCGCGGTGGAGGAGGTGCTCTTGTTGTCCTCCGTGATGATGCTGTCCATTTCCAGCGATACGATGGACTGGTCAAGCCCTTCCTGGGACAGCAGCTCCTGCGCGCTGGTGCCCTTTGCGATGACCAGGTTGATGGTTTCACGGGCCTCCCCGTCGCGCATGCACCAATCCACGATTGCCAGAATGCCCGCGGTTCGCGCAAGCTCCTCGCCCAGCACCATGACCTGGATATTGCCGATGTACAGCCGGTTGTTCAAGCGTTTTTTGGCGTTTCGGATGGCGTCAAAAAATGTTTGTCCCTGCGAGACGATGATCTTGGCCCCCGGGCTGCTGTCCTGCAGGGATTTTGTCAGGTCGGCGATCTCCGCCGAGATGCGAAATCCCCCGCCCTCGGGGTCCGCATCCACGCCTATGCCCATCACGATGGCGATGTCGTTGAGGCTGCGATAACTCCAGCAGCCTGTCAAAAGCAGCGCGGGCAGCAGGCAGACCGCCACGGTTTTCGCAACCCTACGCATCCCCGTGCTCCTCCGGCGGCTTCATCCGCGTCCGGTTTCGGGTCAGCCGGTATGGGCGAAGGAGCATCTTCCACCAGGGCGCGCGGATGGCGAGGTCTTTGATCCGCTGAAAGCTCGTGTCGCCCTCCAGCTCAAGGACCGGCATGCCGAAGGAGGTGAGCGTGATGAGGTGGATCAGGACGACCGACAGGCTGATGGCCAGCCCGAAAAAGCCGAACATCGTCGACGCGAGCAGCACGAAGAGCCGAACGTAGATCACCGGCGCGTTCAGCTTTGGCACCAGAAGGTTCGTAATGCCGGTGATGGCCACGACGATGATCATGGGCGCAGCCACCAGCTTTGCCTCCACCGCGGCCTGGCCGATGACCAGCGCGCCCACAATGCTCAGCGCCTGGCCGACATTGGTGGGCATGCGCACCCCGGTTTCGCGCAGGATGTCAAACACGATCAGCATCACAAACGCCTCCACCGCCGCCGGGAGCGGCACGCTCTGCCGCTCGGCCGCGATGTTGATCAGCAGCGGCGAAGGCAGCATCTCGTGTTGGAACGCGACGATCGCAATGTACAGGCCGGGCACCATGATCGTCATGAGGAACCCCAAAATGCGCAGCAAGCGGGCAAAGGAGGTGTAGTAAAAGCTGAGGTAATAGTCCTCGCTGCTTTGAAAGTTTTCGATAAACAGGAAGGGCACCGTCAGGGCATTGGGGGTTCCGTCCAGCAAAATCGCGATGCGGCCCTCCAAAAGCCGTCCGACGATCACGTCCGGCCGCTCGGTATATGTGATGGTCCGAAAGAGCGAAAAGCGGTGTTCACGGATCAGCTCGGTGAGGTAGTTGGTGTCCAGCACGCCGTCTATGTCGACCTTTTCAAGCCTGCGATACAGCTCCCTCAGCACGCGGCGGTTCACCACGCTGTCAAAATAGCAGATGGCCGCGGAGGTCTGCGTTTTTTTTCCAAAGCTCATCTGGCGGATCTTCAAATCATTGGTCCGGGCGCGGCGCCTGAGCATGGAGAGGTTTTGCATCATCGATTCGGTGAATCCCTCGCGCGGACCGCTCAGGTTTTTCTCGTTGTCCGGCTCCCCGATGGAGCGGATCGGGAAATGCTTGGTGTTGAGGATCGCGGCCTCGGCGCAGCCGTCGGCGAAAAGCACCGTATCGCCATAGGAAACGGAGGTGATGATCTTCTTGAATTCGTCGGTGAGCTCGCATTCGTTGATCTGAACAACCTCAAGCGTCAGGTGCTTCATCAGGTTCTCGTTCTTGGGCGGCCTTTCCGTGACCATCAGCGGCCTTAGGATGTTGTCGTTGATGATCGCCGAATCGATCACGCCGTCGGAAAAGACGATGAGGTACGCCTGCTCGCCGTCCTTGGAGACAAACTTGTACCGGGTGATGTCCACGTCCTCAAACAGCCGCTTCATCATCTCCAGGTTTTCGCCGAGGGAGGATGAAACGCGCAGGTCCGCCAGACCCTGGTTGAACGCCTCGATCTTTTTTCCGTAATCCCGGTTTTTTTTCAAGAACTCGAACATGTCTCATCGCCTTTCCGAAAAAGCGGCCATTTCCTGACAAACGCCGCCGCCTGACGTTCAGTATTGCTCGGGCAGGCAAATTTTATCACGCGGCCTTTGCGCAGGCGCATTTTTCACGCGCCTTAAAAAAGCGCCGCGCGGCGGGCGGATGAAGCGCCGTGCCACCCTTTCCGCAAAAAAAGGGCGCCTTTGCGCCCCCCAAACAAAGCCTGTCGCATAAAGAGCGTGGACAATCCCCCATACCATGCGCAGCCTAAAGAAGGGGGCCGGGAGCGTCTCCCCCGTCTCCCCCGCGCCGCACTCTTTTCCCGGCCCGCAGCACCCGTGCGGCGCGGGTTC
>CAZUIA010000235.1:0-4386 GCA_964620835.1 uncultured Oscillospiraceae bacterium | reverse complement strand
GGGCCTTCGTAGCCGCGCTTCGATGCGTTGGCCGTGTTGCCGGACGCCGGCTCCTGCGCGGCTGGCGCGGCCGTGGGCGCGGCCGTCTCCTCCGCCTGCTCGGACGGGAAGAGCTTTTCGTACGCCTTGTTGATCGCCTGAACCGCCGCCTCGGACGTGATGGTCGCCGCGGTCACCATGTCCACGTCGTCGGGGTTGATCGGCAGCGACATCCCGATGAGCTGCTGCCAGAAATCCTGCTCCTTCACGCGGGAGCCGAGCCCTTCGGTTTCCGACCAGTTTTCGCCGCCGAACTCGACCCTCAGAAGCTGCTTGCCTTCGGCGTCGGTCGTGATCTTCGCGCCGACCGGGCCGGCAAAGCCCTTGGCGCTCGACTCGGCCGTCAGTGCGTCCGCCGGAACCTCGGGCAGGACAAACGTCTCGCCGCCCGCCGCCAGCGCCGCGGCCGCCTCGGGATCGGTCGCGTACAGCATCGCCGTGTTCACGGCCTCCACGACCGCCTTGGAGGTGATCGTCGCGCCGGAGATGGCGTCGACATCCCGGCCCAGCTCAAGCTGGCCGGACTTGCCGATGAACTGCTCGTAGAACGCAGGTTCCAGCGCCTTTTGGCCGTAGCCCGCCGTCTCGGCGAACTGGTCGTCGCCGATCTTGATCTCGGTGATCACGCCCGCGCCGTCCACCTGGATCTCCACATAGACCGGGCCGGCAAAGCCGCGCGACGTGGCCGAATACCGGCCGTCGCCAAGGGCGCCGCCCTCAGCCCCGCCCGCAATCGTAAAGCCGGCAAGCTCCGCGATTTTTTCCACCGCGCTGTTCACGCCGCGCACGACCGCGCTGGAGGAAATCGTCGCGGCGGTGACCGCGTCGATATCCTCGCCGATGGAAAGCGGCGCGTTCTTGCCGACAAACTGGTCGGTAAACGCGGCGTCCTTGGTCTTGGAGCCAAGCCCCGCCGTCTCTTTGAAGTTCGCCCCGCCGACGCGGATGCCCTTGATCACGCCCTCCGTGTCGGTGCCGACGATGACGTCGATCTCGCCGCCGTAGCCGGGCACGACGACCTGCGCCACGTATCCGGCCGCATTCCCGTCCACCACACCGGCCAGAACGTACTCCCTTTCGCCCGCCGCTTGTTCGGCGTCGGGGAACTCCGCGCCGGGAACCAACGCCTGCCAGGCCGCCTCGGCCGCCACCCTGCTCTGCGCCGCGATGACGTCCTTGGTGATCTCGTTGGTCGTCGCCAGGCTCACGGCCGCGATGACCGCGATGAGCCCCAGCGCAATCCAGGCTGCCAGCTTGTTCTTCATCTGCTCTTCCTCCCGCATGTGATGTCCATCCCGTCGGTTTCCTGTACAGGGGGGATATAGGGTCTGCCCAGCATCGCTTCGGCCTTTTGCGTGTTTCCCGCGCCGAGAAGCCTTCGGATGGCGCTGCTGGAGACCAGCTCGCCGTTTTCCAGCGTTACGGGCGGTATGACGCTGAGCCCCACGCCGGCCGCCTGGCAAAGCCCTGAAAGCGCCTCCACGTTGGCCTCGCCATGAAAGCCAAACCGGTGGTGAAACCCCGCGACAATGTGCTTTGCGCACAGCTTTTCGCTCAGGATGTCCCAAAAAAAATCCGCCGCGCGCATGTGCATCATCGATTCGTCAAAATTGCTGACCGCCACGATGTCAACGCCAAGCTTTTCAAGCAGCGCGGCCTTTTCCGGCAGGGGCGTCAGCTCCTTGACCGCAAGGGACGGCCGCATCACCTTGACGGGCATCTGGGCAAACGTATGCACGCAGACGCGTAAGCCCTGCGCGCGGGAAACCTCTTTGGCCCGCTCAATCAGCCTTTGGTGTCCGATATGGACCCCGTCAAAAAAACCGAGACAGACGACGGTGGGCGTCTTGATGCATAGCTGCCCGTCCACGCAAACGATCGTCACGGCTTGCTCCTTTCACTAAGCCCCAGCGTCTTGAGCCGGCGGCGCATATCGGGGTTGCCCTGGGCGATTCCGCGACAGGCCGCATGGGCTACAACGCCGTTGAGCACGCCCGTGACCACCGCCGCCACAAGCAAAAGCGGCGCCTGCACAAAAGCCGCCCAGGAGCCGAGCAGCACCCTGGACATCAAAAGCTGGCCGATCATATGCGTCACCGCGCCGGACACGCTGATGCCGATCATGCCAAACCCGCGCACGCGCACCGCCAGCAGCATCGCGGCCATGCTCAGCAAGCCGCCCGCAAAGCTGTACATCATGCCGCTGACGCCGGCATACAAAAGGCCGCCGAGCAGCACCTTCAGGCCCATCAGCAGCCAGGCGCCCTTGCCGCCCATCAGGCAGATCGCATACAGCAGCACGGTATTGGAAAGGCCAAGCCGGATCCCGGGAATGCCCGGCACCAAAAGAAACTGACGCTCCACCAGGCCGAGCACCAGCATCATGGAGGTCAACAGCCCGTACCGCGCGATTTTTTGGGTGTTCATGCGTTCTCTATCCACCGCCCCAGAAATAGTACCATTCCGGTAAAAATGTGTCAAGCGTTTCCCCCAAACGAATGGCTTTTTATGCAGTCTTTTCCGAATTCACGCTCTTTTTCGGAAAAATTGGTGAAACCCCGCCGCTGAGGGGACCGGGGCGCGCTACACGTCCGGCGCGTCCAGGTCGACCCATTCCTCCTGGCTTAGCGAAAGCGCCAGCTCCACCTGCACGCGGTTTGGCAGACAGAGGATCGACCGGCCCATGGACCGCCGCGTCCAGTTGTCCACCGTGACCTCGCCCTGCTGGATGCATAGCTGGTTTTTGCAGCTGGAATAGACCATGACCGCGCCCTTTTCGTCGATTTGGACGATATTGACATGCCCATCCGCCTGCTCGACACGCACCTGGCGCGCCTCGCCCAGCGGCACGGAGGCGTACAGCGCGCCGTTTGCGTAAATGTTCACCAGGCCGGACAGCGTCTGCCCTTGCCGGGACAGCACCGACGCGCCGTACGCGCCCGCGGCCAGCAGCAGCACCAGGGCAACCAGCAGCGCATCTTTTCTTCGAAGCATAGCGTCTCCTTTTTTGCGACGTGCCTACTTATTTTATCATATCGCGCGGGTTTAGGAAATGGGCCCGGCGGTTATTCGCCGAAAGATTGCAGGTTTTTTTGTTAACCTCTTGTCAATCCCATGTATATCATGTAAAATATACGTGGCGGTGATCGCACCGTACAACAAAATGCAAGGGGTATTGTTCTCATGAAGAAGATCGTGTCTCTGGTTCTTGCGTTGGTTCTTTGCCTGGGTGTTATGTCCTTCGCGATGGCTGATTCCTTTGGCCTTGGCGTTTCGACGGGCATTGGTTCCTCTAAGGCCGCTTACACGCAGGACGGGCAGGACTATGACGGGCGCGCGCAGGTTGACTCGACCATTTGCGCCGTTGTGCTCGATGACGAAGGCGTCATCAAGTCCATCCACTTTGACGTGGCCCAGACCCGCGTGACCTTCAACGTCAAGGGCGAGCTCACCGCCGACCTGGGCGCGGAAATCAAGTCCAAGATGGAATTGCAGGATGCGTACGGCATGAAGAACGCTTCCTCCATCGGCAAGGAATGGTTCGAGCAGGTCGCGGCCTTTGAAGCCTATTGCATCGGCAAGAAGCCCGCGGACATCATCGGCATGGAAACCTACGAGCGCGATGCCAGCCACCCCGCCGTTCCCGCCGTGGAAGACCTGAAGACCGTCTGCACCATGACCATGGGCGATTTCTTCGAGGCGCTTGCTAAGGCCGTGGAGAACGCGACCGCGCTGTAATTCATACTTTTCGGATCTTTCTCGGCCCCCGGAGTTTTCCGGGGGTTTTTTGTGCTGAAGCAGGGTGGGAGGCTTTCTGCTCCCGTCCGGGCCCTTGAGTCGTTGTTGGGAGTGGGTGTGGAAGAAAGCCTTGGTCTTTTCCCGCCGCATCAGGTTTCAGCACCACCTGGCAGCGCCTTTTGCATGGCAACCCGGAGAAGGGGACGGAGGCAGGCAGCGTCTGCGGCCGCGAGCGGCCTGCGAACTGCGGTTTATGCGCGGAAGAAAGATTCGGCCCGAGATCCTGTTTGCTTTTTAGGTGACGTGATGCGGGCGTCCTCGCCCGCGTGCGCGCGAGCATCGGGGAGGAACCCGCGCCGCACGGGTGTTGCGGGCTAAAAAGGCGTGCGGCGCGGGGAAACCGACTCCCCCTTCCCCGGCGGCTTTATTTCGCGCGCAAAAGGGCCTCCGGCGGCCAAAGGCGCCACCTTTGGAATCCGCCCCGGGGCATCACCCCCGGACCCCTTCTTTGACAGTCTGCACCAAAACAAAAGGACTGCCGCACGCGCTTTATGCGACAGCCCCTCCCGGGAGAGCTCGAGAGGGTTCGCAAACCCTCTCGAATCAAAT
>CAZUIA010000234.1:322-4398 GCA_964620835.1 uncultured Oscillospiraceae bacterium | reverse complement strand
GCAGGTAGCAACCCGTATACGTGATGGTGCCGGGGCCGTAATAGTAACCAAGCCCGTTCTTTTCGCACACATCGCTGACCAGCAGCCCGTATGCCTCCATGGAGGAAAGCGCCCTGTCCGGCATGCGGCATGGGGCGTCCGGGTAGGTGCACGCCTCGCACAGGCGGCACCCGCCCGCACCGAGCGACAGCAGGCCAGGGTAGCGCCCTTTCAAAACGGGATGAAGGCCCGCGAACATGGCCCTGTGCGCGTCGCCGCAGGCTGTCATGCCCTCATAGTCAAAGTCGTCCTCCAGCGCGCGGGTAGTCTGCACGATCAGGCCCGTATGGTACCGGGCAAGGGCCTGCGCGTTTTCCTCGATGGTTCCGCAGGCGGGCGGGCAGGTCCAGCAGCGGCCATACAGGCCGCAGCGGTTGGCCCGGCACATGTCGCGAACCGCGAAAAGCGGTTTGAGCGTTCGAGCGTCCAGGGTGGCGGCATGCGAAAAGCCGGTCTCAAGCGCCAGGCGGACAAGCGCGTCCTCCTTCATAGGCCTGCCTCCGGAAACAGCATGTGCTGCATGTATTTCTCCGCGAAAAAGGGGCTGGTGGACAGGGGAATCTCCTCGATTTTCCGCGCGAGCTCCGCCGCGGCGGCGCGCGAGGAAGCCGCGTACAGCAGGTGCACCGCGCCGGACAGGGCCAGGTTCCCGCCGGCGCGTGCCTTTGGCGCGAGATCTGCGGGGATCATTCCGATGCGCATGGCGTCGTCCGGGTCAAGCACGCTGCCGAACCCTCCCGCGAGGATCAGGCTGTCCACCGCCCGGGCAGAGACGCCCGCGGCATGAAGCAGCGTATCGATGCCCGCGGCAATGGCGGCCTTGGCCAGCTGAAGCTCGCGGATATCCCGGGCGGTAAGCCGCACGCCGCTGCCGCCGACGGGCCAGCTGTCCGCCTCCATCCGACCGGTCTCATCCAGCGCGCCGGTTTCCAGCATGAGGCGCGCCGCGCTGATCAGGCCCGTGCCGCAGATACCCTGCGCCGGGGCGTCCCCTATGGTCCGGTAGAGGACGCCGCCGTTTTGCGCAAAGACCTTGCTGACCGCGCCGGCAACCGCGGGCATGCCCATGGAGATTTGCGCGCCCTCAAAGGCCGGCCCCGCCGCGGTGGCGCAGCCGTACAGGCGGCCGTTGACGGCCAGAGCCATCTCCCCGTTCGTGCCGACATCCACGAGCAGGCGGATTTTTCGGTCCTGTCCGAGCCGGCCCGCGAGCATGCCGCAGACAAGGTCCGCGCCGAGATAGGCGCCCGCGCAGCGGGGAAGGTACACCTCCGCGCGCGCGGGCAGAAAGGGAAGGATGTCCGGATACGCCTGGCCAAACAGGCTCGCGGGCACGAACGGGGACCGGCCGATGCCGTGCGGATCAAGGCCAGCGGCGAAATGGAGCATGGTGGTGTTGCCGGTCATCACAACGCGGACGACCTCCTGCGCGGCGCGTCCCGCGCCGGCAAGCATCCCGCGCATCATCTCCTTGATCTGATGAAGCAGAACACGGCTGACTTCGCCGGGCGTATGGGCGTCCGCGTAGGCGATGCGGCTCAGGACGTCCGCGCCAAAGGCCGCCTGCCGGCTGTGCGCGCCCTGCGTGGCAAGCAGCTTGCCCTCGGAAAGATCGTGCAGTTGAAGCGCCAGCGTGGTGGTGCCGATGTCCACGGCAAACCCCAGGGCCGGGGCCGCTCCGCCGTCGTAGAGGGGCCATTCTCCGCATGCCGCGTGTTCGACGGACATTTCCCGGCGCGGCAGGGATACCCCAGCACCCGCGCAAAGCACGCGAGCCGGAGCGCATACCCGTCGCCGGGTGGATGCCCGGGCGAAAGGTCCGCGAGCAGCGCGCGTTCCCTGGGAGACGGCGCGTCCAGCGCGCCCCTGGCCCACACGGCGCATTTTCCGCAGGTTTGCCGCCCCGCGCAGGGCATGGACAGGTCCGCGCCCGCCCGAATCAGGGCCCCGGAGAGCAGCTCGCCGGCCGAAGAAGCGACAGGGCGTCCGTCGACGATCAGGTTACACATGCGCCTATTTTCCTCCGTCTTCCCGGTGCCTGCGGTATTCGCGGGGCGATATGCCCATCCGGCGGCTGAACACCCGGGTGAAGTAGCTCTGGTCGCCAAAGCCCGTCCGGTGCGCGACCTCGGCGATCGGGATCGACGAGATCTCCAGCAGCTCCAGGCTGCGCTCGATGCGGTATGCGTTTAGATACTCCGTAAACGGCATGCCCAGGGATTCGGCCAGCACGCGGCTGAGATAGGGCCGGCTCAGGTGCACATGGGCCGCGAGGTCGTCGAGCGTAATTTTCTCGGCATACTGGGTGCGCACGTAGGCAATCGCCTTGCCGGCGATGTCCGCGTACCGGATGCTGCCGAAATCGAACACATAGCCGACAAAGCGGTAAAACATGCTGGTGAGGTAACGCGAGAGGTCGTCGAGCGTTCGAAAGCCATCGATGGCCTCGAAGGTCGCGTGCAGGTCGCCGAAGATCTGCCGGGCGTCCGCCATGCCGTCAATGGCCGCCCGGGAAAAGAGCACCATCAGGGCCTTCGCGTTTTCACGGATGCGCTGAAAGTTGCCGTTTTCGCTGAAGTAAAGCTGGCCGAGCAGCTGATTGATCAGCTCCTGCGCGCCCTTGCGGTTGCCGTGCACGATCATGCGCTGGAGCTGCTTTTCAATCTCAATCGGGTATTGAAACGCGCGCCCGTGCTGCGCCGTGCCGGTGACGGCGTACAGCGAGTTGCGAAGCCCTACGCGCGCCGTTTCATCGGCCTCGGATTCGGCCGCCGAGCAGCCGGAGAGATGATCGCACAGGGCCTTTTGCAGCCGGGAGAGGGCCGTGGTCTCCTCGGGGGCGCGGCAGGGCAGCGCGCGGATGGCCCCGACCATGGCCGAAGGCATGTCGGCCATGTCGTCGAGTGAGCCGATGACAACGGGCCCGGTGACGAGCGCGTATTCGGCGCGGCCCTCCGCATACACCGTCGTGGCGATGAAGCCGAGCGTCAACGGGCAATAGTAGATGTACAGGCCGCCCCAACGGTCGGCCTCAAACGCCCCGTACAGGTGGGTATTGCGAAAATCACAGCCGCCCTCATGGTGCAGCGAGCAGCGGGCGCAAAACGATACGCCAGCATCCGGCAAAAAGTCCCGGCTGGCGTACTCAAGCGCGCTGACAGAAACCCGGCAGGCCTTAGCAAGCTGCCGGGCATGCGAAAGCACACGGTTCAAGCCATGGTCCATTGCATACCCTCCGCAAGGTGATGCACCCATGATACCACAAAAGGACCGGCTTTCCCAGCGGTCTACGCGCCCTTGCAGAGGGTGAGGGCCGCCTCGGCGGCCGTCGTCGCGTCGGGCGTGTAGCAGTCCGCGCCGATCTGATCGCAGAACGCCTGCGTCACGGGCGCGCCCCCGATCATGATCTTGACCTTGCCCGAGAGGCCGGATTCCTTAACAAGGTCAACCAGGGACTTCATCTCAACCATCGTGGTGGTCAGCAGGGCGGAACAGCAGATGATGGTGGCGTCGTTTTCCCGGACAGCTTCGACAAAGCGCTCGGGGGACACGTCCACGCCCAGGTCGATCATCTTCATGCCCTTGCCTTCCATCATCATCTTGACCAGGTTCTTGCCGATGTCGTGCATATCGCCCCGGATCGTGCCGATGACGGCGACGCCGCGCGACTGCACGCCCTCCTCGGTCAGCAGCGGGCGGAGCACCTCCACGCCGCGGTTCATCGCGCGCGCGGCCACAAGCACTTCGGGAACGAACACCTCGTTGTTCTTGAACTTTTCGCCAATGACATTCATGCCCGCCAAAAGTCCGTCCTCCAGAATGGATTTGGCGGGAATGTTCAGGCTGACCGCCTGCTCGACGAGCTCGACAACCTGCTTGGCGCGTCCCTTCTGGAGCTGTTCACTGATCTTTGCAAGAAGTTCCGACATGACAAATCCTCCTTGATAATGATGGGGTTACGCCTTTGTATCGTAATATTCGGAAACGGCAGCAAAGAACGCGTCGATGTTGTCCCACGGACTTAGGGGCGGGATGTC
>CAZUIA010000234.1:0-312 GCA_964620835.1 uncultured Oscillospiraceae bacterium | reverse complement strand
GAGGAAATGATGAAATTCGGGTGCTCGGGGCAGCACTCGCCCATAATGCGAAGCGTTTCGGTGCGGATGGAGTTGGGCGTGCCGTTACGGAACTGGCGCGCGGGGTCAACGTTTCCCATGGCGATGACGGAAGGCGGGATGTGCGGGAGCATTTCCCGCATGGAAATCGCGTTGCCGAAGTGGTAGCACGAGCAGCCCGTAGATAGGATGGAGTCAATCATGCGGACGGTGTTGTCGCCGCAGTTGTGATAGACGACGATGAAATCGTTTTTTTGCACCGCCTGCGCAAGCTCCCGAACATAGGGCGCGGAA
>CAZUIA010000233.1:0-4431 GCA_964620835.1 uncultured Oscillospiraceae bacterium | reverse complement strand
GGATGAAACCGGACCGTCACGCGCTGATTTTCTTCTTCGAAATGAGCGGCTTGACGAGGGGGAAGAGAAGCAGCGCGATGCAGACGATCATCAGAACGAGCGTGATGGGCTTGGCGACAAAGACCGTGAAAAGGTCGCCCTTGGCAATCGTGATCGCGTTTCGTAGGTTTTTCTCGATCATGTACCCCAGCACCAGGCCCAGGATCAGTGCCGCGCTGTTGAATTTTCCCTTGACAAAGGCGTAGCCGAAGATGCCTACGATGGCCATCAGCATGATGTCGCTGATGTTGCGCGTGTTGCTGAAGGAACCCAGGAAGCACAGCATGATGATGACGGTACCGAGCATGCTGTAGGGGATCGACAGCACCTTGGCAAAGATCTTGGCGACCATGATGGACACGATGACCATGACGATATTGGTCAAAAGCATGGAGGAGAACACGGTATACAGGTAGACCGGCTTCGTGGACAGAAGCAGCGGGCCCATGTTGACCCCCTTGATGGCCAGCGCCGTGGCGATGACGGCCGCCGCGTTGCCGCCGGGAATCCCCAGCGCCAGCAGCGGGACCATCGCGCCGCCCGTCGCCGCGTTGTTGGCGGTCTCGGGGGCGGCCACGCCGCGCGGCTCGCCCTTGCCGAAGATTTCCGGCGTCTTGGAGGAGCGGACCTCAATGGCGTAGCTCAGGAAGCTGGCGATGGTGGCGCCTGCGCCGGGCAGAATGCCCACGCAGGTGCCGACGACGGCGGCACGGGCGATTGTCAGCTTCAGCTGCCAGATTTCCTTGAGGCTCATCAGCTTTGTCTTGACGGAGCCAGAAACCAGGTCGCCGGTGTCCTCCTGCTTCGGGGACATCTGCTTGAGCACCTCGGTCACCGCGAACAGGCCGATCATGACCGGGATCAGCGCGATGCCCTTGACCAGCTGCACGTTGCCGAAGGTGAAGCGCACATCGCCCATGATGGGGTCCAGGCCGACGTTGGCCAGAAACAGGCCCATCAGGCCGGACAGCACGGTCCGGACGACGTTTTTCTTGTCCAGGCTGGTGAGGATGGACAGGCCCAGGAAGGCGACGGCGAACAGCTCGGACGGCCCGAATTTGAGCGCTACCTTGGCCAAAGGCTGGGTGAGCAGCAACATGCAGATGGAGGAAAAGGTGCCGCCGATGGCGGAGGTGATCAGCGCGATGCCCAGCGCCTTGCCGGCTTCGCCGCGCTGTGCCATGGGATAGCCGTCAAACGTCGTCACAGCGCTGGAGGGCGTGCCGGGAATGGAGAACAGGATGGCCGAAATGCCGCCGCCCGTGATGGCCGAGCAATAGACGGCGCATAGGAAGGCAATGGCGGGCAGCGGGTCCAGCGCGTAGCTGAACGTCATGGCCAGAACGACGGCCATGGAGGCTGAAATGCCGGGCATGGCGCCCATGATCACGCCCACAACCGTGCCGCCGAAGATGTACAGAAGCGTCACCGGCTCAAAGATGATGGAAAAGCTTTGACCGAGTAATTGTAACATGCTGCTTTCCTCCTTAGAACACCTGGCGAAGCAGGGACTCGATCGCCAGAGAGATGTCGCGCAGGAAGCCTTCGCCGCGCGGAAGCATGATGCCCATTCCCTTGTAGAAGAGCAGGTAGAGAACGACCGTCACGACAAGGGAGAAGACGGCTGCGCGCCATTCCTTCTTTTCGCCAAGAAGCATCGAAAAGCCGAAGCAGAAAAGCAAGGAACATAGCAGAAAACCCAGGTAGCGGATGAGCAGCGCATACAGAACCAGCGAAGCCATTCCCCAAAAGAGCTTGGATTTGAGGATTGCGGCCGGGCGGATGCCGGTGATGGAGGATAGGTTGCGCTCTTCCTTGGGTGTGCCGCGGTAGATGTTGATCATGTTGACGATCAGGAAAAACAGGATCAACGCCAAAATGCCCATCGACCATTGCTTGGCGGACAGTTGCCCCGCCACGGATGCGGGAAGCGTCGCGGACGCGTTAAAAACACAGACGGTAAAGAATACGAACAATACGGCGTTCATCAGCAATTGCAGGGCCATGGATACGACCTCCCCCAAGGGTAGATTTTCATTGGAAGAATACGGCGGCCCCGGTTTTTCGTGAGGCCGCCGCAGCTCGGTTCAGGCCAGATCAGTTGCCGGACAGGATCTCGCCGATGATCTCGTAGTAGTCGTGCCAGATGGTCTTGAACAGCGTGCGGTCCGCGAAGCCTTCGCGATCGTTCAGGCCGTTCACTTCCTTCCAGGCGATCCAGTCCGCGTCGGTGTCGGCGACTTCCTTAACCGCCGCGCAGAAAGCGTCCATCGCTTCCTCGGGGGTACCCTTCATGGCGACGATGCCGCGCCAGGGGCCGATGGTGGCGTCATAGCCCATCTCCACGCTGCAGGGAGTTTCCGGCAGGGCGGTGGAGCGTTCTTCGGCCAGGACGACCAGCGCGTTGAGCATGCCGGCATTCAGGTATTCCGCGCCGTCCGCGGCGGAGCCCAGCGTCATGGAGGCGTGACCGCCGATGACCATCGCGTACGCTTCCGCGCCGTCCGCAGCGACCAGCGTGATGTCGATGCCGGCCTTGTCAAACAAATCCTGCGCCGAGACCGCGTCGATGCCCGTGATGGACTGCAGCGACAGCGTCAGTTCGCCGGGATGTTCCTTGGCATAGGCGACCATGCCTTCAAAATCACTGAAGGGCAGGTCCACGTTGGCAAAGATCACGTTGGAGTCCTGCACCAGACGGATGACGGGCTCGGTATCGTTGAGGATGTCAAACGAGGTGATCTTTTTCCAGGCGGCGATGGAGTGCGAGGGCGTGTACATCGCGTAGGTGTAGCCGTCCGGGGCCTGCTGGGCGAAGTATTCCGCGCCGTTTACGCCCGAAGCGCCGGCTACGTTGTTGATGATGATGTTGACGCCCAGCTTCTTGGCGACCTGCGGCATGATGGCGCGCAGCGTGGTGTCGGTGCCGGAACCAACGTCGAACGTGCAGACGATTTCGATGTCGCGCTCCCATTTCCATTCGTCAGCCAGCGCCGTAGCAGACAGCATGGTCAGGAAAAGCGCCGCGATGCAGAGGATAGACAGAGCTTTCTTCATGATGAGGGCCTCCTTGCGTTTTTTGCAGCATAACAAGCTTTCACTTGTGATGGCTCTTCATGGGGGGGGATTATGCTTCGGGGATCAGGTTGACGGCCTTGGGCAGGATGATGATCTTTTCGGGCGTCTTTTCCGCGATGACCCGGTCAAGCGCGGTCTGCAGGTCCGGCGCCCAGTCGAGCATCATCTCGCCAAGCTCCTTGGGATCGACGTTTTCGCTGACGATGATCACGCGTCCCTTTGTCAGCGCGCGGGCGTACATGAACGCCTTGTTGTTCCCCGTGTTAAAGCCCTCAAGGCGGAAGCGGTCGATGACCTCCTCGGGGGTGGCGGCCTCCTTGAGCCACTGGCGGAACACCCCTTCGCCGATGCCGTCCTCAGCGCGCGCGCAGAGGATGAACGTGCAGGCGCCCTTGCGCCCAAAGACCTCCGCCACGGAAAGCGCCTTCTGTGCCTGGTAGAGGTTGCAGTCGCGCGGCGCGCCGCCCGGGCTTGCCACCACCACGTCCGCGAGGCTGCCGACGCGAACCGTGTTAATGCTGCGGCAGAGCGCCACGCCGGCCTCGTGCGCCTTGACCATGTCGCCGGCGACGCAGCTGACGTTTTGCTTGTGCGTGTCCTGCACCATGTTCACGATGAAGCGCACGTTCATCTTGAGCGCGGCTTCCAGCGCGGCCAGGTGGAACGGGTTTTCTTCAAAGAACCCCATGGCCGGCTCAAACGGCCGGATGGGCAGGGAGTGATGGACGTGCAGCGTCTTGATGCCGGCCACGCCGGGCACGATGCTCTTGCGGCCGCCTGAGAAGCCCGCGGCGTGATGCGGGGCGATCAGGCCGGTGGTGATGATGAAGCTGGCCTCCGCCACATGGCGGTTCACCCACAGCGGCAGCCCGGAGGCCGTCTCGCCGAGGTAGACGTGGTCGGCGGCGTCGCAGTCATGGACGTGCACCTTCATGGTGCGGTGGTATGTTTCGCCCAGGAGCACATCCAGCTCCGCCGGCGTGCTCGCCCGGTGGCTGCCGGTGGCGATGACGAACTGCACGTTTTCGCGCGCAACGCCCGCCTTATCCAGCCGCCTGATCAGCGCGTCGACAATCTGGGCGTTGGGCCCGGGGCGCGTATGATCGTTGACAATGATCGTCACGTGATCGGAAGGGGTGACCAACTCCTCCAGCCGGGGCGTGCCAATGGGCGCGCGCAGCGCCTGTTCAATCAGCTCCTCCGGCGTGACGGTAACCTTTTCGCAGACCGGATCCACGATTTGAACGGGCAAGCTGTCTGCCAGAATCGCTTCCTGAAAACCGTCTCCATAGGGCACCTGAATCCGCATCGCGG
>CAZUIA010000232.1:0-4432 GCA_964620835.1 uncultured Oscillospiraceae bacterium | reverse complement strand
TCGCCGACGCGCCAAAGCTCGTCACCAGGCGCGAAGAGACCATGGTCAACAGCGTAAAGAACATGCTTTCCAGGCCGATGGGCACGCTCCATTTGAGAATCTGGCGGACGATCGCGCCCTGAAGCCGGGTGAAAAAGGCAAAGCGCGCAAACGGCCGGCCGCGTCCGCGCTTCATGGCCGCCGCCAGCAGCGCAAAGGAAAACGCCTGGGCAAGGATGGTCGCCAGCGCCGCGCCCGCGATACCCAGGTTCAGCCCAAAGATCATCAGCGGGTCGAGGATCATGTTGGCGACCAGGCCCGCCGCGTTGGTCAAAAACGGCGTTTTGGAGTTGCCCGAGCCGTTGAACGCGCCCACGAGCGAGGAGGCGACAAACCCAAAGGGCATGCCCAGGGAGACGATGGCCAGATACAGCTCCGCGTCCCGCGCGACATGCGCGTCCTCGGCGCTGAAGGCGAAAAAGCCCACCAGCGGCCCGCGAAGGACCAGCAGCAGCAGGCCGTACGAGACGCCCAGGCCCATGGCGAGCAGCACGGCGTTTTGCGCGTATCGCTTGGCGCCCTCCTCGTCGCCCCGCCCCAGGCTTTGCGAAACGCCGATCTCCGCGCCCATGCGGCCGATCATCACAAACGCCATGGACAGCCACATGAACATGCCGGCCGTGCCGGACGCGGCCACCGCGTCGCTGGAAAGGCGGCCCAGCCAGAACATGTCGGTCAGGTTATAGGACATCTGCATCAACTGCGTGCCCATGATCGGCAGGGCAACCAGCAGCAGCTTTGACAAAATGCCGCCCTCGGTCAGGTCGTATTTCCGCTTCGCCCGCTTCTCCATCGTATCCCCCTTGACAATCTTCCGGCTGTGTGGTCCTGTTATTCTATCCGTTCCTCTCGCGCGGCGCAAGGGATCGCCGCATTTTCCCGTGCATTTGAAATTCGTGGTTGCTCCGATTCCGGCGCTGTGATACAATCCTTTCATATATTTTTTACGGCCAAGGCAAAAAGGGGATGGATTCCATGGCGGCGGAAACGATGACGGTCGAACGGTTCCGGCAGGCGCGGGATGTGCTCAGCGGGGTGCTGCTCGACACCAGCCTGATTTACAGCAAGCATTTCACGGCCGCGTGCGGCAACCGGGTGTATTTTAAGCCCGAAAATTTACAGGTGACCGGCGCGTTCAAGGTGCGCGGCGCGTTTTATAAGGTGAGCACGCTTTCGGCCGAGGAAAAGGCGCGCGGGCTCGTGACCGCGTCGGCGGGCAACCACGCGCAGGGCGTGGCGTACGCGGCCAAGGCCGCCGGGGTCAAGGCCACGATCGTCATGCCGACCACTACCCCGCTGGTGAAGGTCAACAACACGAAAAGCTACGGCGCGACCACGCTTTTGCACGGCGGCTGCTATGACGAAAGCTATGAAAAGGCCGAAAGCCTCGCCCGCGAGGAGGGCATGACGCTCGTACACCCGTTCAACGACCTGACCGTGGCCATCGGCCAGGGCACGGTGGCGTACGAGATCTTCAAGGACCTGCCGGACGTGGACGTCCTCCTCGTGCCGGTCGGCGGCGGCGGGCTTGCCACGGGCGTGGCGACGCTTGCCAAGCTATTGAACCCCAACGTCAAGGTCTACGGCGTGGAGCCCAGCGGCGCGGCGTGCATCGCGGCGTCGCTGAATGCGGGCTGCCTTGTCTCGCTGGACACGGCCGTCACCATCGCCGACGGCGTGGCGGTGCGCACGCCCGGCGACAAGCTTCTGCCCTACCTGCAAAAACACCTGGACGGCATCATCCAGATCGACGACGACGAGTTGGTCGACGCGTTCCTGGACATGATGGAAAAGCACAAGCTGGTCGTCGAAAACGCCGGGCTTTTGACCGTGGCGGCGCTCAGCCACCTGACGGAAAAGGGCAAGAACGTCGTGTCCATCCTCTCCGGGGGCAACATGGATGTGATCACCATCGCTTCGCTGGTTCAGCACGGCCTGATCAACCGGGGCCGCGTGTTCAGCTTCTCCGTGCTTTTGCCCGACAGGCCTGGCGAGCTGCTCGCGGTGGCAAAGGTCGTGTCCGAGGAAAACGGCAACATCATCAAGCTCGACCACAACCAGTTTGTCAGCATCAACCGCCAAAGCGCGGTGGAGCTTCGCGTGACGCTGGAGGCGTTCGGACAGGAGCACAAGGAGCGCATCATGCGCGCGCTGGAGGCGGCGGGCTACGCCGCGCGCCTGGTCAACACCACGGCGATTTCCTCGCTATAGCCCCCTACTACGATAAAGGATTTGCAACGCGAAATGACACAGGCTACACCCGGTCTCCTCGCCCGTTTCAAAGGGCTTTTTGGCGCGCAGGACATGACGCAGGGCAATCCCATGCGAAACCTGCTGCTGTTTTCCATCCCGCTTTTGATCGGCAACTTTGCCCAGCAGCTCTACAGCACCGCCGATTCGATCATCGTCGGCATCTTTGTCGGCGACAACGCGCTGGCGGCCGTGGGCGCGAGCGGCCCGGTCATGAACTTGGTCCTGGTGCTGTTCATGGCTGTCTCAACCGGCGCGGGCATCCTCGTGGCGCAGTACTTTGGGGCCAGGGACCGCGCGGAGCTGTCGCGCCAGGTCGGCAACGCGGTCCTATTGATCCTGATCGTCAGCCTGATCACGACGGCCGTCGGCCTTCTGGTCGCCCGCCCGATTATGAAGCTGCTCGGCACGCCGGACGCCATCTACGAGATGGCGTGCCAGTACCTGGAAATCGTCTTTGGGGGCATCACGGCGGTGGCGTTTTACAACATCGTCGCGGGCATCCTGCGCGGCCTGGGCGATTCGGTGACGCCGCTGATGTATCTGCTCGTGGCCACGTCCATGAACGTCGTCCTTGACTATGTGTTCGTGGCCTTCTTCGGCTGGGGCGTGCCGGGCGTGGCGATCGCAACTATCCTGTCGCAGATTGTGTCCGCCACCCTGTGCGTGGTGCGCCTGTTTCACATGCAGGAGGTGCTCGAACTGAACCGGCAAACCGTGCGCCTGAGCGCTGCAAGAACCAAGCAGCTTTTGAAGCTGGGCCTGCCGGCCGGCATTACCCAGGGCGTGTTTTCCCTGGCCATGGTCATCGTGCAGGCCCTGACGAACAGCCTGGGCACCATGGTGATCGCCTGCTCGGTCGCCATCATGCGCGTGGACGGGTTTGCGGTGCTGCCAAACTTTACCTTCGGCATGGCGACCTCAACGTTTGTCGGGCAAAACATCGGCGCGGGCCGGATGGACCGGGTGGACCAGGGCTCCAAGGCCGCCGTCAAGCTCAGCATGCTGGTCGCGGGCCTGCTGGTGGTGTCCATCCTCCTGTTCGGGCGGACCATGATCGGCTGGTTTACGCAAACTGAAGAAATCTTGGACCTGGGCGTCCGGGGCCTTCGCATCCTGGCGTTCGGCTACCTGGCCATGGGCCTTTCCCAGGTGTTCGGCGGCATCATGCGCGGCGCGGGCGACACCATGCCCAGCATGTGGATCTCCCTGATCACCACCGTGGCCCTTCGCGTGCCGACCGCGTACCTGCTCGCTTTCCTGACCCGTTCGTCAAAGTGGCCGAACGGCTCGCCCGACAGCCTGTTTGTTTCGCTGCTCGTCGCCTGGGTGGCGGGCGCGGTGCTCAACTACCTGTGGTACCGGCGCGGGGCCTGGCGGAACAAATCGGTGATCCGCCGCGCGCCGGAGGGCATCTGACGAGGGGAGGGTGGGAACCGGGCACACAAGCGTGGATCGAACCATCGCCGCCCTTGGACGGGCTCTTTTTCGCCGGCGCCCTACGGGGAGCCTATGAATTTGCGCGCGGGCAAGCGCTATTCTGTGAAAAATTCAATATCCTATTAAAACTCAAAAGGAAAAGGGATGGTCCGGTGAAGCTCACAAAGTATTTGATGCCGCTTGGCATGGTCAGCGTTATCGCGTACCTTATCCATGTGTTTGCGGGCCAGTTGCTTTGGCCGGCGTATGACCCGATTGCGATGGACGTCAGCACGCTGACGGCGGACGGCGCGCCAAACGCGGGCCTGTTGCGTATCTTTACGATGGTGTATGGGATATGCTTCACGCTCTTTGCCATCGGATTGGTCATCAAGGCCTTTGCGCTCTACCATACCCCGACGAAAATTGGCTACATCATCTTCCTGATCATGGCGGTTACGTCCATCTTCGGATATGCCCTGTTTCCGCTTAGCGGCGACAAAACGGTGATGAGCTTTCAAAACCTGATGCATCTCATTGTCACCGTAATTGTTGTCTTTACCACGATATTTTCCTTATATTTCATCGCCTATGGGTATCTGAAAAAGGAACGCTTAAGGCTGCCGGGCTATATCAGCCTGGCGGCGGCGGTTCTCATCACGGTCTTCGGCCCGCTGACCCCGATCGGGATGGCAAACGAATGGAACGTGCTGGGGCTGACCGA
>CAZUIA010000231.1:0-4454 GCA_964620835.1 uncultured Oscillospiraceae bacterium | reverse complement strand
CGCCGGCTGGCCTTGGCGACGGACGATCCCGCCTTGCCCAGGTGCTCGATCTGCGCTTCGGTCAGCCCCGCGCACAGCCTGCCGCCGATGACGGCCATCGTCGCGGCCTCGGCGCCGTGGCGCCTGGCCTCATGCTCGCACGCGATCGCCGTCTCCACATTCTGCGGGTAGGGCATGCCATGGCTGATGATCGTCGATTCCAGCGCGATAACGGGGCGTTGGTCCGAAAGCGCCTTTTTTACGGCAGGAGACAGGGTAATGAGCGGATTCACAGCAGCGTACCTCCTTGGCAAATCAAGTGTTTGACAACGGCCTCCATGCCGCTTTGGGCGCAGCCGCGCGCGTCCAGGCCTTTGAGCATCCCCAGCGCGATGCCCGCGGCCATAGCGTCGCCCGCGCCGGTATAGTGGGCCTGGCGCACCCTCACGGCGGGCAGGCGGCCGCGCTCGTTCGCGCTTGCGTAGTAGACCCCTTCAGCGCCCAGCGAGATGAACACCCTTCCGACCCCTTCTTGCAAAAACCATTCCGCCGCCCGCGCGGGGTCCTCCTCGCCGGAGAGGCTTTGGGCCTCCAGCCGGTTGGGCTTGACGGCGGCGAACCGGCCGATCACGCTGCGGGCGCGCCCGGCCTTGACGCCGCTGACCGGGTCCAAAAAAAGCGGAACCTTCGCGCGTTCGGCCAAGGCGCAAAGGGTTTCCTCCGGCAGGTTTGCGTCCGCCAGCACCAGGGGAGATCCGTCCAGAAGCGGCCAGAGCGCACCCAGGCACTCCGGCGTGAACCGGTCCATCAGCGCCATGTCGTTGACGGCGGCGGCCATGTCGCCCTGTTCGTCGTGCAGGCACAGGTACGCGCAGGACGGCCCGGAAAAAGAAAGCGCGTGGGAAAGCCCGATCCCTTCCTTGGAAAGCTGGGCGCGCAAAAGCGCCGCCGCGCCGTCGTCCCCCAGCGGGGCGACCAGCTCGACGGGCACGCCAAAGGAGGCCAGGTGCCTTGCCATGTTGTGGCCCACGCCGCCCGCCGCCACGGTCACGCGGCCCGGGGCGGAGTCGCGCGGGCGCAGCGCGCCGATCGGCGCGCCGTACAGGTCCAGGTTCAGCGCCCCCAGCACAAAAACGGGCGCGGAAAAGCGCATACACATGAACAAAGCGTACCGCGCAAGAATGGTTTTGTCAAGAACCTGGCGGATATGGTATACTGACGGTAACCCAGTTGGCATTTCTTTGTGTTTTCGACAGAATTATGCTATACTCTGCTGGCAACCGAATGCTGGCGCGCGAAAGGGGTGGCGGCATGGCGACGGGGCTGAAGCTCTTCCTCACAGGCTCGCTCGTGGTTGTGTCCTTGGTGTCGGCGATTTTGCGGGGGTATGCGTGGCACTGGCTTTTGTTTGCAGGGCTGTTCGTCTCCTTTTTTGCCGACGCGATGCTGGCGGAATACCCGCCCGTCGCCCGGAAGGTGCGCGACCCGTTCGTGGCGGGCATGGGCCTGTTTTCGGTGGTGCAGGTCCTGTACTGCGCCGCGTTTTGGAAAAGCATCGTGGGCATGCCGGCGCTGTACATGCGAAAGCCCGGCGCCATCCTCGGCATGGATTTTGTCGGCAGCCTGCTGCCCGTCTACCTGCTTTTCGGGGTGCTCTTTTGGGTGCTGGTGGTGTTTCGCTCGCAAAAGCCTCTGGAGTTCAAGGTCGCCGTGCTTTTGTACGCGGAGCTTCTGTCGGCCATGGCGGCGCTCGCGTGCGCGGCGGCGTTTGCGGGCATTGTGTTTGCCTGGCCGCTGATCCTGGGCGGCACGCTGTTCATGGTTTCCGACGCGCTCATCGCCCTGAACCTCTTTCAGGACCGTTTCCCCGACCGCGTCCGCTACGAGCGGGCCGTCTGGGCCACCTATTTCCCGGCGCAGCTGCTGCTTTGCCTCGGCGCGTCGTGGCTTTACTAGAGGTGAACGGATGTATCGCTTTTTCAAGCGTCTGACGGATATCGCCCTGTCGCTCCTCGGCCTTTTGGCGCTTTCGCCCCTGCTTTTGCTTTTGCTCCTGCTGATCCGCGTGGATTCAAAGGGCTCGCCGATCTTTCGCCAGCGGCGCGTGGGCAAGGACGGCAGGCTGTTTGAGGTCTTCAAGCTGCGCACGATGAAGACCAGCGCGCCAAAGAGCGTGGCCACCGCCGAACTGCAAAACCCGGACGCGCACATCACGCGCATCGGCCACTTCCTTCGCAAAACCAGCCTGGATGAACTGCCGCAGCTATTGAACGTGCTGCGCGGCGACATGAGCCTGATCGGCCCGCGCCCGCTGGTGCCCGAGGAAAAGGGCATCCACGAGGAGCGCATGCGGCGCGGCGCGTACGCCGTGCGCCCCGGCATCACCGGCTGGGCGCAGGTAAACGGCCGCGACTGCGTGGACCCGGCGACCAAGGCCGAGCTGGACGCCTTTTACGCGCGAAACACTTCCCTGGGGCTTGACCTGAAGATCCTCGCGTTTACGGCCTTTTGCGTGCTGACCGCGCGCGGCGTGCGCGAGGGCGCGACCGAGTTTGACGAGGAGATCGACGAGCAGGCGCGCGCCGCCAAGCAAAAAAGCGCCGAGCGGTCCATCTCTTGACGTAAGGAGACACCCGCATGCCAAAGCTGACGATCATCAACCAGCAGTACCCGCCCGAGGTGGCGTCCACCGGCCAGATCTTCCGGGCGATGGCGGAATACCTGCAGGGCTGCGGCTTTTCCGTGACCGTCGCGACGGGCACGCCCTACTACCCCGGCCTGACAAAGAAATGCCCGCGCCGCGAAACCATGAACGGGGTGAAGATCCGGCGCCTGTTCAACACCACCTTTTCCAAAACATCTTTTTTCGGCAAGCTGATGAACCTGGTGACATTTGAAATCAGCCTGTTTTTTTACTGCCTGTTTTGCATCTCCGGGAGCAGCACCGTGCTGGTAGCGACCGCGCCGCCGATGGCGGTGCTGTGCGCGGCGGTGGGCCGCTTTTTCCGCGGCTACCGCGTGGTGATGACCGTGCAGGACCTCTACCCCGACGTGCTCGCCGCCAGCGGCATGAGCGGGGAAACCAAGCGCTCCTACCGCCTGCTCAAGGCCCTGATGAAAAAGTCCATGCGCGCGTGCGACCGGGTCATCGCCATCAGCACGGACATGCGCCGCCACCTCACGGAGGCCTACGGCCTGCCCTATGTGGAGCTGATCCCAAACCTCTTCCCCGAAGCCATCTCCCCCATCGACGCGCTGGAGGCCAAGACGGCGCGCGGGTGGGCGGACAAGCTGGTCGTGCAATACAGCGGAAACTTCGGCGTGGCCCACGAGTACGAAACACTCCTGGGTGCGGTGCGGCTCCTGCGGGACGAGGGGCGCATCGTGTTTCAGATCACCGGGGCCGGGCGAAATTACGACGCGCTCAAGGCCGTCTGCGCCGAGGAAAAGCTTCCGAACATCGTCTTTGAGGGCTATGCCCCCGCGGACCGGCTGGAAAAGCACCTCGGTACGGCGGACATCTCGGTGGTGATCCTGAGCGCGCCGTTTCGCGATGTGCTGCTTCCGAGCAAGTATTACGGCATCCTCGCCTCGGGCCGGGGCACGCTGCTCATCTCCGGCTGCGAGAGCGATATTTCCCGGGACATTCAGCAGGAGGGCGTGGGACTTTGCTTTGACCACCTGGAAAGCGTGCGCCTGGGGCGCGAGCTGCTCGGCCTGCTTGAGTCCCCCGGCGCGCTCCACGAAATGGGCGGACGCGCCCGCGCGCTGTACGACCGAAAGTACGCCCAAGAAGTCATCCTGGAACAATACCGCAAGGTGCTGACGGAGGAGTAAATGGACGAGATTCGTGCGATGTTTTTGCGCCAGAGCCTGAAGGACTGCGAGGAGACCTTTGCCGAGGCCCTCAAGCGCCGCGACGCGCCCACGTGGGACTACCTGGTCGTCACCGCTGCGAGCGAGTCGCAGGCCGCCGCCTACCGCGCCCAGATCGACGCGCGGCGAAAGGCCGGGCAGCTCCCGAAAACTACCCGCTACCTGGTGATCCCCGATCCCGGCGGAAGGCGCGTCGGCAGCGGGGGCGCGACGCTGAACGTGCTTTCGGAAATCGCCCGCCTGGAAGGCGGGGATACCCCGTTTTCCATGAAGCGCATCCTGGTGCTGCATTCAGGCGGCGACAGCCAGCGCATCCCGCAGTATTCGGCGCTTGGCAAGCTCTTTGCCCGCGTGCCGCGCGCGCTGCCCGACGGGCGCGCCTCCACGCTCTTTGACGAGTTCTGCATCGCGCTCTCCTGCGTGCCGCCCCGGATGAACGGCGGCCTGCTGGTGATGAGCGGCGATGTGCTGCTCCTTTTCAACGCCCTGCAGATCGACCTGGAGCGGACGGGCGCGGCCTGCCTGTCGATCAAGGCGCCCGTTTGGACCGGCACCCGCCACGGCGTGTTTGTTTCGGACGCAAACGGAGGCGTCAGCCG
>CAZUIA010000230.1:0-4499 GCA_964620835.1 uncultured Oscillospiraceae bacterium | reverse complement strand
GCCGTCTGCGCGGCCATGACGTAATCGCTGGTGCGGATGCTCAGCACCTGCGACCTGACGATACGGGCGTAGGACACCCAACCCGTGAGGCCCAGCACGAGGATGAGCTTGAAAAACCCTCCGCCGAACACCGCGATGATCGCCAGCGCGAACAGCATGGACGGAAACGCGAGCTGAATATCGGCCAGCCGCATCATAAAGGCGTCAAATTTCGGGAAATACCCGGCCAGAAGCCCCAGCGCCACGCCGATGCTGCCGGCCAGCAGCGCGGCCAGCACGCCCACCAGAATGGACGCGCGGCTACCGTAGATTAGGCGGGAGAGCAGGTCGCGGCCCACCTCATCCGTTCCGAGGAAGTATTTGGCGTCCCCTCCCTCGCAAAAGGACGGGGGCGTCAGGCGCTTTAGAATGTTTTGCTTGTTTTCCCCGTAGGGCGCCAGGACGGGCGCCAGGATGGCGCACAGGATGAACACCAGCAGCAGCCCGGCCGCGACCCAGCCCACGGCGCTGCCCATATGGCGGTTGAGTCTCTTGATCATGCTTGACTACCCCGCTTACTTGTAGGTGATCCTGGGGTCGATGAACACGTAGAGGATATCGACCAGCAGGTTGATGACGACGAACACGCCCGCGAGCAGGATGATGCAGGCCTGGATCATCGGAAAATCGCGCGCGTTGATGGACTGAATGAGCAATTGCCCCACGCCCGGCCAGGCGAACACCGTCTCCGTCACGACCGACCCACCGAGCAGGCCGCCGATCTGCAGGCCGATGACCGTCACGGTCGGCAGCATGCTGTTTTGCAGCGCGTGGCGGGTGACGACGTTTCGCGGAATCAGGCCCTTGGCCCGCGCGGTGCGCACGTAGTCCGTGCCCATCACCTCGATGAGCGAAGAGCGAAGGAGCCGCGCCGTCAGCGCCATGTAGTGCATCCCAAGCGCGATGGCGGGCAGCACCAGATGGCGAAAGCCGCCGTATCCGCCGGTGGGGAACCACCGAAGCTGCACGCTGAAAAACATGATCATCAGCATGCCGATCCAGAATACGGGCATGGCCTGGCCCATGACGATGACGGCGATGATGCCCTGGTCCATCCACGTGCCGCGCTTGATAGCGGCAAGGATGCCCGCCGGGATGGCGACAAGGAGCGCAAAGCCGAGCGCCGTGCCGGCCAGCCTGAGCGTGGCGGGCATTCTTTCCATGATCAGCCCGAAAACGGGCTGGAAATAGCGAAGGGAAACGCCGAAATCAAGCCGGAGAAGGTTTTTCAAAAAGATGCCGTATTGCGTCAGAAGGGGCTTATCCAAGCCGAAAAACGCCGTCATCCGGTCGATCTGCTCCTGGGTGGCGTCCGGCGGCAACATGATGGAGATGGGGTCGCCCGTCATGCGGGCCAGAAAAAAGACGATGGTGGCCGCGCCGAACAGGACAAAGACGGCATAAAAAAGCCTTTTGAGGATGTATTTGAGCATGCTGCTTCTCCTCGTTTATGGCCGATGCCGTCCGGCAGGGGTTCCCCCCTGCCGGGCCGGCATCGCAATGGAATCGAAGTTACTGCGCGGGCTTGACGTCGTACATCCACAAAAGACCGATCACATTGGGGGTGTATTCGACGGTGTTGCGCACGGCGAAGAAGCTGTTGAGCTGCCAGAGATAGATGAAGTACGCCTCGTCGTGCATGATCTGCTCGGCCTTCTTGAACGCCTCCAGGCGCACGGCCGGGTCGATCGTGCCTTCCTCGATGTCCACCAGCCCGTCAAGCTCCTCGGTTCCGCCACGGGAATAGCGGCGGTCGCGCTTGGCGTAGGACTGGTAGTTGCTCATGCCGTCCATGGTCCAGCCCGTGTTGCCGTCAAAGTAGAGCGGGCCGATGGTCTTGGCGGCGCGAAGCGAGGACATGGTGCTCGAGTCGATCACGTTCATGTTGACCTTAATGCCGACCTCCTCCAGGAAGCCCACGATGGCCTGGATCTCGGTCAGGGAGGTGTTCACCGCGTCAAACGTGATTTCAAACCCGTCGGGGTATCCGGCCTCGGCCAGCAGGGCCTTGGCCTTCTCGGGATCGTACGGGTACGCTTCCAGCGTCTCGTCAAAGCCGAAATTCTGCTTGGGGATCAGCGAGGCCGCCACGCGGCCGTGGCCGCCGTAGATCGCGTCGATGACGGCCTGCTTGTCCACCGCGTAGTTGAGCGCCTGGCGGACCAGCTTGTTGTCAAGCGGCGGCACGCTGGTGTCGATGGGGCAGAAGTTCATGCGGATGATCTCGGAGATGGAGACGTTGATGTTCGGGTCGTTCTGGACGGATTTGGCCAGGTCCCAGGGGATGTTGTTGGTCATGTCGATCTCGCCGGTCTTGAGGGCGGCGAGCATGTCCGCCTGGTTCGGGATGACGCGGAAGACCAGCTTGTCAAACGCCGGCGCGCCGCGCCAATAGTCCTTGTTGGCCTCCATGACCACCTGGTTGTCCTTGAGCCAGGAGACGAACTTGTAGGGGCCCGTGCCGTTGGGGTTTTGGGCCAGGTAGTCCGCGTCGTGCGCCTCGGTGTACTCCTTGGACAGCATGACGCCGCCGAACATCACCAGCTTGTTGGGGATGATCGGGTCCGCGCGCTTGAGCACAAGGTTGATCGTGTATTCGTCCACGATGTCCACGTGATCGAGCGCAGCGAGTTCTACGATCGGGGAGGCGGTGTCCGGGTTGATCAGGCGCTCAAGCGAGAACTTGGCGTCCTCAGCGTTGAACGTGTCGCCGTCGTGGAACTTGACGCCCTGGCGCAGCTTGAACTGCCAGGTCAGGTCGTCGATCGCCGCCCACTCGGTGGCAAGGCTCGGAATCAGGTTGCCCGTCGCGTCGCGGAACACGAGCGTATCAAACATGTTGATCAGCACGTTCATCGGCGACATGGCGCCCTGCTTCTGCGGGTCCATGGTCGAGGTGTCGAGCGTCTGCGCAACGGTGAGCGTCTTTGCCTCCTGCGCCATGGCGGCGCCCGTGAGGAGCGAAATCGCCATGACCGTCACCAGCAGCATCGAGAGAAGCTTTTTCATGGTGGGTTCTCCTTTCTATCATTCAGCAGCCGCCGCTGCTTGGGTACCCTCGGCCGCCTCAGCCTTTGCGCCGTTTCGGAGCTTGTCCAGGCAGGCGTACAGCGTATAGCGGGAGATGCCAAGAAATTCGCAGACCCTTTCGCTGCTCTTGGTGATCAAAAACACGCCGTTTTGATCCAGGTATTGCAGAAATTGCGCCCGTTCATTTTTGTTCATCAGCATGGCGGGCTTTCCGATGAGCTTTTGCCCCTCCATGAGGAAGTGCTCCAGAAGCTGCTTGACGTCCGTGGCGAACACCTCGGTCTTTCCGCTCGCGGCTTCCAGGGAGTAGTTGTTCGCGGCGTGCAGATATGCTTCGTAACGGACGGACTCGGTGATGTCGCTGTTGATGCAAAGGGAGCCGACGACGCGGCCGTTCTCGTCGCGGAAATAGATGGAAGAGGTCCGCAGAATTTTTGCGTCCTGGGTATGGGTAATGTAGTTGAACCGATCCCCGTTGACCACGGTGCCGCGAAGCACCTCCAGCCCGAGGTTGCTGCCGCAGTCCCCGACCTTTCGGCCGGTGATGTGGCCGTTTCGGATATCGACGATGGTGTGATCGTACTCGCGCGTCAGATCATGCAGCACGATCTCACAATGGGAACCGAAATGCTGTTCCAGGGCATCCATCACCTTGGACAGGAGTTCCTTTTGTTCGTCAATGGTGTTCATGTGTGCGCCCCCTGACTTGTTGCTTAGAGTTTACCATACTTTCTGTTTTATGTAAAGACAAAAAGTTTGATTTCTATACGGTAAACTCATAAAAAGACTATCGTAAATGGGCGTTTCATCCATTATTTTGAGGCCGATTATTCTTCTTGGTTAAAGAGGCTGACTTTTTATTTGGTTTTGGGCTGTGAGGGGCCGTCGGACTGCGTTGGAAAGGCGGCCAAACCACGGAGGAAGCCGAGAGGCGGGGGAGACCCTCTTGGCTTTCATGAAATTGAGCGGCATGTGTGCTGAATTCCTGCATGGGCCGGAGCCGAAGGCTGAGGAGCTTGCACATTCCACCCAGCGCCGCCCCTTGGCGCATCCCCAAGAAGGGGTCCGGGGGCGATGCCCCCGGCAGTTTCCAAAGGCGGCGCCTTTGGCCGCCGGAGGCCTTTTTTCGCGCGAAACAAAGCGGCCAAGGGCGATCTGATCCGTCTTTCCGCGCCGCATTATTTTCCCGGACCGCAACACCCGTGCGGCGCGGCGTTCCTCCCCGACGCTCGCGCGCACGCGAGCGAGGACGCCCGCACGGATCACCGCGCCATCCCTCCCCTTCCCCCGCAAAGCCAAAAGGGCTGCCGCGCTCTTTGCGCAGCAGCCCCTCGCCGTCTCTTTTCTTCCTCTCTACCCGACCGCAAACGCCCGTCGCCTTCCAAAGGCCGCGCCTATGCTCCGGGGAGCGGGGCCACGGTCTCGCCGTT